>JAJRSD010000047.1 GCA_024278975.1 Bacteroidota bacterium | reverse complement strand
CCAATATAATATTTATCGAGTTTTTCAGAATATAGGATATAACAATAAAACATTCTGCAAAAATAGAAAAAGCCATCAGTTTTACAACTGATGGCTTTTTTGTGGGGATTACTGGATTCGAACCAGTGACCCCTTGGGTGTAAACCAAGTGCTCTAAACCAACTGAGCTAAACCCCCTTATTTTATTTAAAGAATCAGTGACCCTCCCGATGTTAATCGGGATGCTCTAAACCAACTGAGCTAAACCCCCTTATTTTATTTAAAGAATCAGTGACCCTCCCGATGTTAATCGGGATGCTCTAAACCAACCGAGCTGAGCTTCCTTTTCTTTAAGGCGGTGCAAATATAGAATCTATTTTTAGTTCTGCAAAAAATAAATAAATAATTTGCTATAAAATTTCGGCAACGATAAAAGTGCTTCCTCCAACAAAAATCAGGTCGTGTTTATCTGCTCTCAATTGTGCATCTTTAAATGCTTCCGAAACAGAAGAATAGCTATCTCCTTTTAGCCCGAATTTCAATGCAATATCTTTTAAATCGTCTGCATTCATAGCTCTTTCAATATTTGCACAGGCAAAATAATATCTGGCATTTTTAGGTAATAATATTAAAATTGGCTCCGGGTTTTTATCTGCAACAGTACCAAAAATAAAGTGTAAATTTTTAAAAGCCATATTTTCAATTTGCTTAACAATCGCTTTTATTCCATCTTCGTTGTGCCCGGTATCGCAAATTATTTGCGGATTATTTCCAATTATTTGCCATCGCCCTAGCAATCCGGTATTTTTTGAAACAGATTTTAAACCTTCGTAAATATTTTGCTCCGTAATTTGCCACCCTTTTTCGTTTAAAATATCAATTGATTTTAAAACGGCTGGTAGGTTTTTCAACTGATACAGACCTTTTAAATCTAATTTTAATTCCGGATAAACTTGTTCACCATTCTTTTCAATATTTACAATTTGCATTCCATCTAATCCCAGCATTGCATATTCGGCAGAATACTCTTTATCAGCAAAATAAATTTGAGTGTCTTTAGAGTTTGCAATATTCCGAAAAACTTTAGAAATCTTTTCCTGAGTAGTTCCAACAACAACTGGAATATTACTTTTTATAATTCCAGCCTTTTCAACTGCAATCTTTTCCAATATATCTCCGAGCAAATTAGTATGGTCTAAACCAATATTTGTTATCACACTTACTTCGGGCAAAATAATATTTGTTGAATCTAACCTTCCGCCCAAACCAACTTCAACAATTGCAACATCAACTTTCTGCGTTGCAAAATAGTCGAATGCCATTGCAACTGTTAACTCAAAAAAAGATGGTTCAATTTTCCACAATTTGTTGTTAATTCTGAAACTACCCACCCAATTTACAACTTCCTGTTTTGGCATCATTTTACCATTTACGCGAATTCGTTCCCTGAAATCTTTCAGGTGTGGCGAAGTATATAAACCCGTTTTATATCCGGCAGCCTGCAATACCGACGCTAACATGTGCGAAACAGAGCCTTTACCGTTTGTGCCGGCAACATGAATCGACTTGAATTTACGATGCGGATGATTGTATAATTTATCAAGTTTCAATGTGTTAGTCAAACTATTTTTATAAGCCGCCGGACCCGACCGTTGAAACATGGGCAGTCGCGTAAAAAGAAAATCGATTGTTTTAAGATAATTCAATGCTCAAAATATTTATTAACCGTTGCAAGTTTATTAAATTTTATATTCATACCGATTATTTGAACTCAAATTTTCTACATTTAGAAAATTCAAATTTTTTGAATATGCTAAGTAAAACTAAAAAAAGTAAAATCTTCATTCTCGATACGAATGTAATTTTGCACGACCATACATGTATTTATCAGTTTCAGGATAACGACATCATCCTCCCGATTACCGTACTCGAGGAGCTGGACAAATTTAAACGGGGAAACGACCTTATCAATTTTCAGGCTCGCGAATTTACCCGCTGGCTCGATGAAATTGTTGGAGACGAACTTTTTAATGGAGGGAAACCTCTGGGAAAAGGAAAAGGGAAACTCAGAATTGAAACCGGAAAGATTTTTTCGGAGACTTTAAAAGCCTCTTTCCGCGAAGATATACCGGATCACCGGATTCTTTCTATCGCAGAATATACATCAAATTTATATACAAAACGAAAAACAATTCTTGTTAGCAAGGATATCAATCTTCGGATGAAAGCCAAGTCGTTGGGAATTCAGGCGGAAGATTATAAAACCGACCAGGTTACTGATATCGATGTTCTTGAAAAAACTGTTACAACATTCGAGAATTTCAACGACGAACCGATAGATGTATTATATAATCAAGGATCGCTTGCAGTTGAAGATGTAAAAGACAATTTTTTGCCAAGTGCAAATGAGTGTTTTATTTTTAAAGGGAATTCATCGAGTGCTTTGGCACGTTACGATTCCAAATCGCATAGAATTTATCGGGTTGAAAAAAAATCGGCATACGGAATTAAACCACGAAATGCCGAGCAAACATTCAGTCTAAATATGTTGATGGATCCTGAAATAAAACTGATTGCGCTTACCGGAAAAGCGGGAACCGGAAAAACATTACTTGCACTTGCCGCAGCAATTGAACAACACAGATTATACGAACAAATTCTACTGGCTCGCCCAATTGTTGCGCTCAGTAATCGCGACATTGGTTATTTGCCGGGCGATGCGTCGGAAAAAATAAACCCGTATATGCAGCCACTTTTCGATAATATGAGTGTGATAAAACATACTTTTAATCCGCGTAGTAATGAGTATCAAATGATTGAGGAGATGATAAAAGAGGAGAGACTGAATATTACTCCACTTGCTTTTATTCGCGGGCGTAGTTTATCAAATGCGTTTTTTATTATCGACGAAGCGCAAAATCTCACTCCCCACGAAATTAAAACTATAATTACACGTGCCGGCGAAGGAACTAAAATGATATTTACCGGAGATCTGCAGCAAATAGATTCGCCATATCTCGACATGAAATCTAATGGTTTGGCGTACATGACTGACAAGATGAGAAATCAGGATGTGTTTGCCCATATTAATTTAGTAAAAGGAGAACGAAGTCCGTTGGCTGAGTTGGCAAGCAATCTTTTGTAAACCGACTGATTCTATATTTCTCTAAAAAAATATTACTGAATAATTAAACAGCCACTTCAAAATAAATCTGAAGTGGCTGTTTACTTTTTAAACTAAAAACTGCGACTGATAACTTTCTAACTGCAATCTTTACAGGCCCCGTAAATTCCTTCGAACAGCTCTTTTACATTATCGGCTGCAACGGCAGAATATGCAACTCTTAAAACATTGCCCAGACTAATTAATCCGATGCTGTATTTTTCAATTAATACTTTTCTTACTTCTTCGCCATTTAATCCATCGGCGAGTTTAACACACATAAAATAACCCGAATTATATGGAATTGCTGTAAAATACTGTTCGTATTTATTCTCTTTAAGCGCATCTTTAACAGCATCGTAACGAGTTTTCATAATGTCGTATTTGGCTGCTTTTTGCTCTGCATAATCTGCACTGTTAAATGCTTCTAACAACAACGACTGCGAAATATTTGCCGAGTTAGAGATATTTCCACGAATTGCTCCGGCAGTTTTTGCTTCCAAAGCACCGTATAATTCTGCATCGCCGTCTTTAACCGCATAGGTCATAAATCCAACCCTAAAACCCCAAACATAATCTTCTTTTGTTGCACCGTCAATTTTTATTGCTAAAACATTTTCGTGCAGTTGACTAAGCGGAGTAAAAATACTTTCCTGCGCAATTCCCTCTTCATAAACCAATCCGAAATAAGCATCGTCGGTAATCGTAATAATTTTATTCCCTTTTTCGGCAGCAGCTTTTACAATTTCCACAATCGAATTTTGCTCTGCTTCGGTAGGTGTGTAACCCGATGGATTATTAGGGAAATTCAGAATAACAACTTTCTTACCTATTCCACCTTCATTTAATTTTGCTTCGAAAGCATCTAAATCGAAATTATTATTTTTAAAAGTGTTGAATTTAACAAGAGTTGCACCGTAAGCATTTGCAAGTGTTAAATTGTAATTTCCCCAGAAAAGGTCGGGAACAATAACTTCGTCGCCGGCATCGAGAAACATATATCCGGCCATGCTAATCCCATGTGTCAGCGCATTTGTAACTACCGGCAAACTTAATTCTACACCTGCCAACGATGGGTTTTTATCATAAATCATACTTTTCCATTTGGCGCGTAAATCTGGTCGGCCAAAACTTGGTGCGTACGGAAATACCAGCGATGGATCCATGTTGATTTTTGAGGCAATTGATTCCAGTCGCATCGGACTTCCATCGTCTTCAATTGCCGCACCAATTGTTGCGTTAATTTTAGTTCCTTTTGCTTCTGCTGTTTGCCCCAGAATTCCTTTTTTTGGGAAAAATATTTCTTTTCCTCTTTTTGAAAGAAGATCAAAAACCTGACTACTTTTTTCTTGAATAATTGTGTTTAGTGCTTCAGCCTGTGGATTCATAATGTTATGGTTTTAATGTTTATTCAAACGAATGATTATAATTGAGGCGGCAAGATAAGAAATTTGAAAATTATTATTACTGAATTATTACAATTTGGTTTGTTTTTTGACAATTACCTAACTATTGAAATTTAAATTCAAATAGCGCAACAGAATAGAAAATAGATTCAATAAAAATATTGCTTTTATAAAGTTTTTACTGCACCAATAATTACAAAAAAACCAAACAGTGCTACCAGCCCGGCAAGAATTATAAACAGGCGATATTTCTTGCTGTTTTTTATATCGAGAAAAATAGCAGGTAAAGCTAAAACCGATGAAACTACAAAACTTAAATATGCCGGAAATAATTTTGCCAGAAACGGTATTTCATCAATTATTTCGCCGTCTAACTCTTCGCTGGCAATCTCTTCGGGAGTAAGAAAATCTTTGGCAGCAAAATAATCGCCAGATAAAATAATCAGTGAATAAACGCCCAATAAAACAAAAAGCAGCGCACCAATTATACGAAACGTTTTTTTGTCTTCAACCCAACCGTATGTTACAATAATTACAGCAGCAAAAATAAACCATTGCGGAAGTGTATATAATAATGTATCGCTCATCTATTTTAATTTATTATTGCAAAGTTGTTGAAAATTATCAGTAACTCAAGTATCTCATTTGCCCAGGGCTGTTCAATCTTAATTTGAAAATATGTTTTTTAAAAGTAGGAATGTTAACAAAATAGATTTATTTTGGATTTCACTAATAATCAATAAAATAAAGAGCTATGATATTAACATTCCTTGATAATCTAAAAAATCATCGTCGTGCGCAAGGGCTAAGATACGAATTAAAACATATAATCCTTTTTTCGATTATGGCAATTTTAAGCAATGCCAAATCGTACCGTCAAATATCAAGTTTTATAAAAATGCACTATAAAGCATTAAATGGAGATTTTGCTCTTAACTGGAAAAATCCCCCATCATATTCTACTGCACTAAATATTATACAAGGGACTAATCCCAAGGAGCTTGAGTCCTGTTTTCGTTCTTATTCGCAAGCCCTCTCTAACAGAAATAATATCAATGCAGATGTGAGCATTGCCGTAGATGGGAAGGTGCTGAGGGGCAGCTATGATCATTTTGAAGACAAAAAAGCAATTCAAGTTTTAAGTTTTTTTGAAACAGGGCAGGGATTAATCTTAGCCCACGAGACAATAGAAGAGAAAACAAATGAGATACCTCTCTTTCAAAGGCTTATAACCGGATTGAAGACAGAATTGTTAAAGGTTTTTACAAATATGGCAATTTTATAGAAGATAAGTTTTGGGCAACAGCAATCAAAACAGTAATACTGGTTGAGCGTAAGTCTCATATATTCAGCACTAAAGACAAGAAATATAAAGCCAGGCAAGAAAAAGCCTTATACTTGTCGAATTACAAAGTGAATGCAAAAAAAGCCCAACAACACATCAGAAACCAT
>JAJRSD010000046.1 GCA_024278975.1 Bacteroidota bacterium | reverse complement strand
TCACCATGAATTAATAAGTTTTGTTAGTAAATGCCTCATTTAAAGAAAACTAAACCCACAACAAAAATCAGATGTTGATACCATAGCACTAATTGTTAATAACTGGTAGATTCCTCCAAAAAAGAATTTATCTTTGATACTGATTAGTAACAAATATCAAAATCTGATTTTGAAAAAATAAATATCTGCAAACATGAATTTCATGGAGATGATTGGAATTACACTATCAAACCATCATAACAATATGTACCATTAATATATTTACAATTACTATGTACAAATATAAATATCCACGGGCTGCTTTAACTGTTGATGCTATTGTGTTTACGAGAGAGAATAATTCTATATTCATTTTACTTATTCAAAGAGGAATTGAACCATTTAAAAACCGATGGGCACTACCGGGTGGTGTTGTTAATATAGATGAAACTTTAGAAGTTGCATGTATTCGCGAGTTATCAGAAGAAACAGGATTGCAGGTCGATAAAATGACCCAGTTTAAAGCTTTCGATGCAATTAATCGCGACCCGCGCCACAGAACAATTTCGGTAGCATATTTTGTAGAATTAGATAAAAGTGAAGCTGTAAAAGGTGGCGACGATGCAGCAAGTGCCGAATGGTTTCCTGTTTCTGATTTGCCGGAATTAGCATTCGACCACTCACAAATTATTAGTGATTTTTTTGAAAATAGATAAATAATACCGATTCTCTTTCTGCGTAAATCAGTTAAATCAGCATCATCAGCGTTCTATTTCTTCTCTCGAAATCTTTAACCCGAAACTTTCTTTATTATCTTTGCCATCACATTTAAAATAAACAAGTATGCACGAAATACTTTTCTGGGTCATAATCGGGATAATCATTCTCGATTTTTTGTTTGAAAAATACCTCGATTATCTGAATACGACCAAGTGGAGCGACACTTTGCCCGATGAATTAAAAGGAATTTACGATGAAGAAAAATACAAAAAGCAGCAAGCGTATCAACGCGAAAACCATAGGTTTGGAATTCTGACCAGCTGTTTTAGTTTTGCAATTACTTTGTCGATGTTTCTGTTTTTCGGTTTTGCATTGGTAGATGGCTGGGCGTGGAGTTTTACTGAAAACGCAATTTTAGCCGCCCTCATTTTCTTCGGAATATTAATGTTCGCATCCGATATAATTAACACTCCGTTCTCTGTTTACGACACATTTAAAATAGAAGAGAAATATGGTTTTAACAAAACTACACCTAAAACTTTTGTGTTAGACAAATTAAAAGGCTGGTTGATAGGAGCTGTTATTGGCGGTGGTTTGCTTGCATTGCTTATCTTTATTTATCAGAAAACTCAAAATATATTCTGGATATACGCATGGATTGTAATTTCGGCATTCTCTATTTTTATGGCAATGTTTTATTCCAATTTAATAGTGCCGCTCTTCAATAAACAAACACCCTTGGAAGATGGCGAACTACGAACTGCAATAAATAATTTTTCAGAAAAAGTAGGATTTAAACTCGATAATATTTTTGTGATAAATGGTTCTAAACGTTCAACAAAAGCAAATGCATATTTTACCGGGTTGGGAAAAAAGCAACGAATTGTACTTTACGACACGTTAATAAACGATTTGGAAATTGATGAACTGGTCGCTGTTTTGGCGCACGAAATCGGTCATAATAAAAAGAAGCATGTAGTTCAGGGATTGCTGATTGGGTTGGTACAAACCGGAATAGTCCTCTTTATTTTTTCGTTGCTGATAAATAATCCGCATTTGAGTCAAGCTCTGGGAGTTGAAAAGCCAAATTTTCATATCGGGTTGGTGGCATTTGGAATTTTGTATTCGCCGGTGTCGTTTATTCTTGGAATTTTTATGAATATGCTTTCCAGAAAAAATGAGTATCAGGCAGACCGATTTGCAGCCGAAAATTATAATCCGAAATCACTCGCTTCAGCACTTAAAAAACTATCGGTTACTAACTTAAGTAATTTAACGCCACATAAAAAGTATGTGTTTTTTCACTATTCGCACCCAACTTTGTTGCAGCGTTTAGAACATTTAAAATCGTTTGAAAAATAAGAGAAGAAAGAGGTTAATGGAGATTGGTGGAGATTTATAGTGATTTATGGAGATTAATATTATAATCACAACAAATCACAACAAATCACTATAAATCACAACAAATCACAATCAGTCACAACTAACTCACAATTGAACAATAATTTTTTTAAAATGAAAGCAGAAATAATAACCATAGGCGATGAGATTTTAATAGGACAAATTATTGATACTAATTCAGCATGGATTGCCGACCGGTTTAATTTAAATGGTATTGAAATTTATCAGATTACCTCGGTTCACGACGAACACAGCCACATACTTGAAGCAATTGAAAAAGCTGCTAAAAAAGTGGATTTAGTTGTTATTACCGGTGGTTTGGGACCAACAAAAGATGATATTACCAAAAGTACTTTGTGCGAATATTTCGACACAAAACTTGTATTTAACGACTCGGTTTACAACCATATAAAAAGTCGGTTTACAAAATTGAATATCGATTTAAATAAGCTAAACCGCGACCAGGCACTCGTTCCCGAAAGCTGTACAGTATTGTTTAACAAAACCGGAACTGCGCCCGGAATGTGGTTCGAAAAAGATGATACAATTTTTGTCTCGGTGCCGGGCGTGCCGTTCGAGATGAAATATTTAGTTGAGCACGAACTATTGCCGAAGCTGCTAAAAAATGAAAAAACGGATGTAATTTATCATAAAACAGTTTTGACGCAGGGAATCCCGGAGTCGATGCTTGCCGTAAAAATTGAGGATTGGGAAAATGCACTTCCCGAGAATATAAAGCTGGCATATTTGCCAAGTCCAATGTCGGTGCGTTTGCGACTCTCGGCAACCGGAACAAAAGAATCGCAGTTAATAGATTTGGTAGATGAACAAATTCAGAAACTTCAGCAAATAATTCCCGAAAGTATTTTTGGATACAACAAAGAAACGCTGGCAGAAGTAATTGGTGAACTTTTAAAGTCGGAAAGTAAAACGCTTGCTGTGGCAGAGAGTTGTTCGGGAGGTTATATTTCGCATTTAATTACATCGGTGCCGGGAAGTTCCGAGTTTTTTAATGGTTCGGTTACTGCATATTCAAACCAAATAAAAGAGGGTGTTTTGGGTGTTGATGGTAATATAATATCCGAGTTTGGTGCTGTTAGCAAGCAGGTTGCTAAAGAGATGGCTTTGGGAGTAAAACGTAATTTAAATTCTGATTACGCCGTTTCAACAACCGGAATTGCCGGGCCGACCGGAGGAAGTAACGAAAAACCCGTTGGTACAGTTTGGATAGGAATTGCCGGTAAAAATGAGGTGTTTGCAAAAAAGTTTGTATTCGGGAATAATCGTGAACGTAACATTATTCGTTCCAGTCAAACTGCATTACAGATTTTACGACAGGTTATTTTAAAGGAGTTGGAGGAGTAGGTTTCGAGTTTCTTATTCTTACATTGAACTGTAACATTGTAGGCACAAGCTCCAACTGGTATGTTGTTTCTTTGTCAATGTATTTTGGATCAAATGATAAAGTTGAGGATTTAAATTAATTAGTTGTAAGTAAGGTCAAAATATTTTTTAAACAGCTTTGAATTTTTTAGAGCTACACAAAGATGTGTTACCGATATTACTTTTCTTATCTTTTTTCCTAAATATATTTTTGATTTTAGACCAAACCTTTCTCTCTTTTTTAGGTCGTTTTTGTGCTTTTGCTTCTGGTCTTTTTTCAAGTTTGGTGCTGTCCTTCTTTTTTTTGAAAATAGCTGCAATATCAAATTCCTTTTTATCAATATCCAATACTTCGCGATATTGTGGCTTATTTAACATTGCCAACAATTCGGGCTGCGGTTTAATAAATAAACTATTTTTAAGTGTAACAAATTTAGAATCGCTATAAGTTTTATGAAAGAATTTGCCAACTATTGGAAGTGCCATATACGCACCTTGCCCATAAGTTGTTGTGCGAAAATGCACGCGCGGGTCGTCTGCTCCAACCCAACAACCTGTTACTAAATTTGGTGTTAACCCGATAAACCAACCATCAGAATTGTTTTGGGTTGTCCCTGTTTTTCCTGCAAAATTGCCACCTATTTTATAAATTGTACGAATTCCACGTCCTGTTCCACCATCAACAACAGCCTCCATCATATTTATAACTGCACGACAGTTTTCGGGCGAAACTACCGGTTCATCTTCTAACTCATATTCAAAAGTTTCCAATATATTTCCGCTACGATCCGCAATTTCTAAAAGGTAATGTGCTTTTACCGGTTTCCCATTGTTTACAATTCCTGCATACGCTTCAACCATCTCTTTTAACGAAATGGAAGCTACTCCCAAAGCCAGTGACGGATATTCGGGCAGCTCAGCAGAAATGCCCAACTCTTCGGCAATCTCAATAGTTTCGTCGATACCTGCATCTAACAAAACTTCAACCGAAACAGTGTTTAAAGATTTTGCCAGTGCACCTTTCATCGAGTAATAACCACCGTATTTATTATGCGAGTTCCGGGGTGCCCAATTCTGATAATCTTTATAAACTTTATACTGATTTGCATAATATTTATCGGCAGGAACATCGTTTTCCAATGCTGCGAGGTAAACAAAAGGTTTAAATGCTGAGCCGGTTTGACGAGGTGCTGTTACATGGTCGTATTTAAAGAAACGGAAGTCGATACCACCCACCCACGCTTTTAACGTCGCATTTTGCGGATTGATGGCGATAAAACCTGCATTCAATAATTTTAGATAATGTTTTAACGAATCGAGGCGCGAAATATTTACATCCTTTAATCCGTTCCAGGTAAAGAGTGTGGTTGGTTTTTTTATATCATATTTTTTTAACTCCTCATTAAAACTTGTACCACTACTATTATTATTTTGAATGGCACTTTTAATAATTTCGGGATGTTCTTTAAACATATCTCGCGATTTCCAGTGGTTGTCAAAAACCTTTTGCAGGTTTTTCATGTACTCTTTTACCGATTGTTGCGCATAATACTGTAAGTTATAATCTATGGTAGTTTTTATTTTTAATCCGTCGGTAAACAAATTATAAGTATCGCCATTTTCGTTTGTATTATTTTTGCACCATTCGAGCAGTTGAGGTTTTAGCTTCTCGAGGAAATAGGGTGCTGGTCCACGGTTATAAGAGATTACACGGTATTTTACACCCAACGGTTTTGTTTTGTATTTTTCAGCATCCAATTCCGAAATATATTCATACTTCGCCATTTGTTCGATAACAATATTACGTCTGTCTTTTGCACGTTCAGGGTGAGTTCTGGGGTTATAATAGTTATTAGCTTTTAACATTCCAATTAAAACAGCAGCTTCGTTAACTTCAAGTTTTAAAGGTATTTTTGAAAAAAAACGCTCGGCTGCAACTTCAATTCCAAAAATATTTTCGGCAAACGGAACGGTATTCAAATACATCGCAAGAATCTCTTGTTTCGAATAAATACGTTCTAACCGATATGCAATAATTGCCTCGCGAAGTTTATTAACCGGCATCGAAAAAGGTCCGTAATTAATCCGCGGATACAAGTTTTTTGCAATTTGCTGGCTGATTGTACTTCCGCCGCCTGAACTTTTATGGCGCATTAAAATTGATTTTACCAAAACCCGCAGAAGTGCAACCTCGTCTATTCCGCGGTGTTCGTAAAAACGTGTGTCTTCGGTAGCAATTAGTGCATTTATTACATTGGGTGATATTTCTGCGAAAGTAACATTACTGCGATTCTCAACATAATAACGACCAAGTATTTTACCGTCAACAGAAAAAACCTCGGATGCAACCGGATTGTTAATATTATGAAGTTGTTGTTTTGAAGGAACCGGTCCGAGAAAACCCAGAAATACAACTATAAAAAACAGACATCCCAATAAAAAAAGTACTGCCGATGTTTTAAGTGCAAGTTTTAAAAAATTAATTTTTTTATCGCTTTTTTTCGAACTGCTTTTCTTCCTTTTTATAGGTTTTTTTTTCGATGTTATTTTATTTGATTTTTTATTTGCCACATTGCAAAAGTACAATTTTAATTGGGATACATTTTTTAAATTTTATTGCAAAAATTCTATTCACCCAAAAAATCAACCTACAAAAATCAATTCAAAAAAGTACCAGGTCATCATTCCCGAGGAAATTAGTTTTAAAATAGTGCCGGTAAGAAAACCCAGAAACGAACCAAAACCTGATTTTAGAGCTACTCCCGATTCTTTTCCCAAAGTTAACTCGCCTACTACTGCACCTAAAAATGGGCCGACAATAATTCCGATTGGAGGAAAAAAGAACATACCGATTATTAGACCAATAATACTTCCCCAGACTCCGCGTTTACTTCCTCCAAATTTTTTAGTTCCCCACGCGGGAATAATAAAATCGAGTGCATAAATAACAACGGTAATTACTGCCCAAATAATCAAAAATTTTCCCGAGAAAGAATATTTTTCAGTAAAATGTAACAGAAGTAAACCAATATAACTAAGCGGTGGTCCGGGAATTATGGGAAGTACACAACCAATAATTCCACTTATTATAAATATTATTCCCAAAATAATAAGTATGTAATCCATTTGTATTATTTAAATATTTAACGATAATGTACAGTGAAAGTAGTTATTGTTGGCTACTTTTTTTCTTCCACCAAACAATACTGAGCAGATAAATTATAACTGCCGAGCCTAAAACAACCAGTACACTCGTGAAATAAAAATCTTTCTTTTCCATTAAATAAATGGGGTGCAGTTGAATTGATTCCCAATAAGTAATGGTTAGCAAAACCAATGCATTATTTATTGAGTGTCCTAAGATTGCAAGTAAAATACTGTTTGTTCGCAAAACTAACCAGCCAAGTAGTAAACCTAAAATAAAGGTAGCAGGGAATTGCCATGGATTCAAATGAAACAGAGCAAACAGCAGCGCCGACATTAAAACAGCAATAAAACCGTTGTAGTTTCGACGAAATCCCTGTAAAATTAATCCTCTAAAAATAAGCTCTTCTACAATTGGCGCAATAACAGCCACCTTTAAAAATGCTCCCCACCAACCAAAATCGCCATCAAATATTTTACTGAACATCTCCCAAAACCAAGCAGGTGCAGGAATAAATTTGTCCATCAAGTTACCAACTATTTCTAATAGATTGTGTGCTCCCCATAAAAAGGTTGCTATTGGTATTAAAATTAGTGGGTTGAAAAATTTCATGGGAAACACCTGTAAGAAAGGTGCTTTCGATTTTCGAAACCCATAATAAAGTATGAAAAATGTGGAGCCAACACCCAGTGTAATTTTTTTGAAAGGGTTGTATAAATAGTCGGTACCATTGTAATAATCGTAAAGTGCCAACGGAAAATCGACCACTGTTTGAATAAATATATACAAGATTATCAGGTGGATTGCCTGTAAAACAGTTGGGTAATATTTTTGACGAATTTCATTCACCTTTTTAGCTAATAAAGATATAATTTTTTACTTGTCTCAAATTTAGTTAAAACAATGCATACTTCTAAAATCAGTATTTGTTAAATCAAATTTTGTTCTAACCCGCCGTAGGTTCTACGCTTTTAAACGAGAAATATCGTTGAAGTACATAACTGTAAATAACTACAATAATGGTTGTTAAACCTTTCGATAGAGTTGCATACAAACCAGCATACTCAACAAATAGTTTTAGAAAAATATAGTTTAGAAAAATTGCTCCAACAACTGTAACACCATATCTGAAGAGTTGAATTTTACCCTTTAATTCAGACCCTGTAAATGTCACATACTTTGCCAGTAAAAATCCGGTTAAAAAGGTAATTGGAAAAACTATTAAAAATGCTGCAATATGCGGACTGATTGCGATAAAGCCCAGATCGACAATTTGCATGTCGAGAACGTAACGGTAAAAAACAAAGTAGAGTAGGAGGTCTAAAACTGTATTTGCCCCACCGGTTGTAGCGTATCTGAATATCTGAATGGGGATAAATCGCAGAAATGGGAAATAGAACCAATCTACAATTTTAATTATTTTGTTACCAATTTTTTCCAGAATGTTCCTCATATAAATACTATGATGATAATAGTGTGGTTACAAAGAAATAAAAATAGAACAGAAAATTAAAGAAATTAGCTTATAATTCGATATTGAAATATAATAATTGCTTATTTGAGTTTATTCTTTTGGAGGTTTTCGCATCTGTTTTTTTAGGCTCATTTTCTTTTTATTGTCTAACCGTTTTACACGCGACACAGAAGTAGGAGAAGTTTTAATTCGCTTTTTTACGGGTGTCAGTGCTTTTTCTGTCAGCTCAAAGAATTTTGCTGTAACTATTTGACGGTTGCGCAATTGCGAACGTTCTGACTCTGCTGTTATAACTAATTCGCCTTCAGAGTTAATACGATTTTTAAGTTTTATTTGAATAGTGGATTTTTCATCATCCGTAAGAAATGCGGAAGCGATTACAGAAAAACGAAGTTCGACCCGGGTGTTTACTTTGTTTACATTTTGTCCGCCCGGTCCGCTGCTCCTACTTGCCGATAATGTAAATTCTGTTTCCAACTTCTTTTTTCTCTCTTCTGAAATATACATTCTTTTAATCTCTGTTTTAAACTAAGTTACTTCAAGTTTCGTGCTCCATCTATTTTTCTATTATTCGTCCCAAACAAAATGAAAATGAGGTCCAAAACGATCGAAAGCTGCTTTGTCTAATCCTTCCTGATGTTCGGGGTGTGCAATTGAAATAATCATTTTTGCCCTGTCCTGCAAAGTTCGTCCATAAAGGTTTACGGCACCAAACTCAGTGATAAACCAGTGAATATTTGCCCGTGTACTAACAACTCCTGCACCGGGAGCTAGAATTGAAGCAATTTTGCTCAGTCCTTTATTTGTAGTCGATGGCATTGCAATAATTGGTTTACCACCTTTACTAAGCGATGCACCTCTTAAAAAGTCGATTTGCCCACCAACACCCGAATATTGTTTAATACCAATTGAGTCGGCACAAACCTGACCGGTAATATCAATCTGAAGTGCTGAGTTAATTGCAGTAACCTTTGGATTTTTAGCAATAACATTTACACGGTTTGTATATTTTACGTCCTGCATAGCAACTCCAGGATTGTTGTCAACAAAATCGTAAAGTTTTTTAGAGCCCATCAGGAAGGTAGCTACCAACCTGCCTTTATCTATTTTTTTATTTTTACCGTTGACAATACCTTTTTCAACAAGTGGCAGAATACCGTCTGCAAACATTTCGGAGTGTACTCCAAGATCTTTGTGGTTTCCTAACATTGTTAAAACGGCATTCGGAATTGCACCAATTCCCATTTGAAGAGTTGCACCATCTTCAACTAACTCAGCAACAAAACGCCCGATTTTACGGTCGGTATCAGAAATTAAACCGGGCTCGATGGAAAATAGAGGACTGTCGTCTTCAACAAAAAGATCGATGTCGCTAATATGAAACATTGCATCGCCAAATGCACGCGGTACGTTTGGGTTCACAATTGCAATTACAGTATCGGCGTTTTCAACTGCTGCCAAAGTAGAATCAACAGAAGTACCTAACGAAACATATCCAAAATTGTCGGGTACCGATACCTGAATCATTGCAACATTTACTTTCAGGTAACCTTCGCGGATTAAACGTTGTGTCTCGTGTAAAAAAACCGGAATATAATCGGCAAATCCAGCTTGTGTTTGTTGTCTAACATTATGACCAACAAAGAAAGACTCTAATTGGAATACTCCTTCAAATTCAGGGTCGGCGTACGGTGCCGGTCCTTCGGTATGAATATGCTGAATACGTACATTTCTAAACTCTTTATTCCTGCCCCGTTCGCACATGGCATTAATAAGTGGGTGAGGCGTAACCGCCACACTGTGCAAGTGAATCCTGTCGTTCGACTTGATTACTTTTACTGCTTCTTGTGCAGTGATAAATTTAATACTTTTCATTCTATTTTGGTTATAAAATCGTGTTGTAAAATCAGAGCGTAAAGTTACAAAAACAATTAACCGTTTCTACTTTCGTGTATTAATATTTGTTGTTCGAACACAATTGTAAAGTATTTGTTAATCGTGAGTTTTGTGTTGTAAATTGCTATAAATATTTAGGTAAATTTGCTGATATTCATTAAAATAATCTTAACATACTCAGTGTTGAGATTTACCAACTTGAATTTTTGCTTAATGTTTATTATTAGCTAGACATTTAGAAAATCCATTTTTGAGTTGTATCATCAATCATTAATTAAATTTGGTAATCAGGGAGGTTCAATTTTGAGCCTCTCTTTTTTTTGTATGTTTATGCTTTTTCCTATTTTTACGCCAATCTAAAAATAAAAAGTATCATGTTAAAAGAAAAAATGCTTAATGCATTAAACGAACAAATAAATGCCGAGCAGTACTCAGCATTGTTATATATGTCGATGTCGGCATATTTTCACGAGAAAGGATTACCGGGTTTTGCAAACTGGATGTACGTTCAATGCCAGGAAGAGTTGAGCCACGCCAATAAGTTTTTTAAATATGTTGTAGATCGTGGCGGTCGGGTCGAGATGAAAGCCATAAAGCAGATGCCAAATACATGGGATGGTCTTATTGACGTTTATGAAGCTACCTTGGAGCACGAACAGATGGTAACCGGGTTAATTAATAATTTAATGGATATTGCCATTTCCGAAAGCGACCACGCTGCACAAAGTTTCCTCCGTTGGTATGTTGACGAGCAAGTAGAAGAGGAGGCCAACGTACAGGAAATTCTTGATACGCTAAAACTCGTCGGAGTACAGGGGAACGGTATTTTTATGCTCGACCGCGAAATGCGCCAACGAATATTTGTGGATGATACTCAAGCAGCAGAATAACGATTTTATAAAATATATAATAATAGAAAGGCTGCATTTATTGCAGTCTTTTTTTTTAGGAAGGGAGAATATGTGGGACAGAAAGTAAGTGTAGTATCCAAACGATCACCATTAACCATTCATTAACAATATTTAGCCTCTTTATATTATATATTCGTGGCGTGAAATTCATAAAACAGATATCGGCGGTTCTTTTTGGGATGATATTTTTGATCTCATCTTTGGGTTTTATGATTTATAAGTCACACTGTTCTTGCACCGGAAACAGCCAGGTAACTGTATTTGTAACTCCCGAAACTTGCGAATCTGAATCGAATAAACATCATCAACATAAGAATGAGTCATCTTGTTCTTTTACTCAATGTGAGGTTAACGTGATTCATACGGAAGATTGTGGTTGCTCTTCACCCGAAAGTATTTATTTTAAACTTCAAAATCAGGTAATTGACGAGGAGGTTAAGTTTATCAAAGTTCAACCTATTCATATAATTGCAAGTTCCAATAATATCAATATTCATATTTTAGATGAATCTGAGCCTGATGAAAACCGCAAATATTCCGTTGTTGTGCCACCAATTTTTATCTCTTCACTCGATTTTCTAATTCTAATTAGAAAGCTTAAAATCTCTCTTTTAGCATAAAATTTAAAAGTTTGTTATTTGTACGCCATTCTGCCAACCTGTTGGTTAATTGGTACTTGTTCGATAGATAGGTTTTGTGAATTAATCCGATGTCGATTGAACGGGAATAACAGGACGAATCAAAAGTTGAATTCAATAAGTTTTATAGCAATTTTAGAAGTTAATCGATGAAGAATTATATTTTGTATTTACTTTTACTATTTCCGATATTATCCAATTCTCAAACTTTAAAAGGTGAAGTTTTTGGAAATGATGATACAGGGAAACAACCTTTGCCGGGAGTAAATATTTTTTGGCAGGGAACTAATGACGGAGTTGCTTCAAAAGGCGATGGAACCTTCGAGATAACCAAAAGTAGCTCGCAACAGATTTTGGTTTTTAGTTTTGTGGGGTACGAGCAAAAAGTTGTTCACATAAATAATTTAAAACCAATTGAAGTAACTCTCGAACCAAATCTTCAAATAGAGGAAGTTACCGTAATAAAAAAGAATCGGGGAGCATACTTATCTGTAATAAATCCTATTCAATCAGAAAAAATTACTGGGGCAGAGTTACACAAAGCAGCCTGTTGCAATCTTGCCGAAAGTTTTGAAACAAACCCGTCGGTTGATGTTAGTTATAGTGATGCAGTTACCGGAGCCAAACAAATCAGACTGCTCGGTTTAGAAGGAACATATTCGCTTTTGCAAATCGAGAACATGCCCAATTTACGAGGTCTTGCCACAACATTCGGACTAACATATATTCCTGGTCCGTGGTTAGAATCTATTCAGGTTTCTAAAGGTGCAGCATCGGTTTTAAATGGTTACGATGCAATTGCGGGACAGATAAATGCTGAGCTAAAAAAGCCCGATTCCGACGAAAAACTATTTCTTAATACTTACGCAAATTCGCATGGAAGATTTGAGTTTAACGGAAATACAAATATCCGGATTATCGATAAGAAATTGACGACAGGAATTTTTGTGCACGCTTCAAACCTATCGAAAATTACAGATGATAATGGTGATGGTTTTTTAGATACTCCGCTTACAAAACAGTTTCAATTGCAAAACCGATGGAAATACAACAATCAAAAGGGACACACGGTACAAGCAGGAATTAATATACTTTTTGAAGACAGATTGGGTGGACAGACAGGTTTTGAACGTGGAATGAATCCTTCACTTTCAAATCCTTATGGAATAAATATTAAAACAAATCGTATTGACGCGTTTTTTAAAACCGGATACGTTTTTCCGAATGCAAGAACTGCAATCGCTTTATTGTCAAATATTTCGTATCACGAAACCAACTCGTTTTATGGGCTTACTGATTTCGATGCTGACGAAACACGTTTTTATGGAAGTGCTGTGCTCACACGCGATTTAGATGTTGCCGGGATACATTCGCTAAATACCGGATTTAGTTTTGTTTACGACGATTTTAATGAAAATCTTTATTGGAACAATATTTTGAGGACTGAAAAAGTACCGGGTATTTTTGCGGAATATACTTTAAAACCAAGTGAGAATTTAACTTTAATGACAGGTATTCGTGCCGATTTTCATAATATGTTTGGAACATTTATTACACCTCGGATGCATTTCAGATATAAAATGGGAGAACATGTAACTTTGCGTACCAGCGCCGGAAAAGGCTACCGTACTGCAAATGTTTTGTCAGAAAATATTTATCTGCTGGCAAACTCAAGACCGTTACTCTGGCAAGACGATGTAATGCAGGAGAAAGCCTGGAACTACGGAATTACTTTGGTTCAGCATTATACTTTACTCGACAGAGATTTACAATTAAATGCAGAATATTACCGGACTGATTTTCAGACACAGTTAATTGTTGACCGCGAAACATCGGCAGACAATATAATTTTTGCTCCGCTCGATGGAAAATCGTATGCCAACAGTTTACAATTCGATATTCGCTGGCAGCCCGTTAAACGTTTGGATATGTTGCTTGCTTACCGGATAAACGATGTAAAACAAACCATTGGCGGTAAGTTGCTCGAAAAACCACTAACCAGTCGTTACAAAGGTTTAATCAATTTTAATTATACAACAAACCTGAAAAAATGGATGTTCGATTACACTGTTCAATTTAATGGTGGCGGTCGAATTCCTGATTACAATGTCTCAAATATTAGCAAAGAATTTTCGCCATACACAATTATGAATGCACAGGTAACAAAATATTTCCGTTACTGGAATGTATATCTCGGTGCCGAAAATCTTACTAATTTTAAACAAGATAATCCTATTGAAGGTGCTGATAATCCATTCGGTTCACAATTTGATGCAATTAATGTTTGGGGTCCAATAAACGGTATTAAAATTTATTTAGGATTGAGATTTAAGTTAGATTATAAGGAATAAAATTTATTAACCAATAAAAATCAGTAAAATGAAAAATGTAATTTATGTATTTATGATGGTAGTGTTTGTAGGTTTTTCAACAAATCAGGCATCAGCACAAAAAAAAGGTAACGAAGTAGTTTATTTTAAAAGTAGTATGGATTGTGGCAATTGTGAAAAAACAATTACAGAATATGTTAAATTCGAAAAAGGGGTTAAAGAGTTAAAAGTTGACCATGTTTCGAATACTATCAGAATTGAATATAAAAAGGGTAAAAATTCTGAAGAGGGACTTGCAAAAGCAATCGAAAAAAAAGGTTACACAGCAAAAAAAATTACTCACGACCAATATGAAAAAATTATTGCTGAAACATCTGATAATGAACATGAGCACGGGAATGAAGTTCACAAGGAGAGAAAATAAATATTAAATAGTCGCTAATGCGCGAATCGATTTTAATTTTTTATTAGTGTGTTCGTGGCTATTTTTATATCAAATTTCAATTTTGTGCTGACGACCAATTTTATTTAGTCTCAGCAAGAAAACTCTACAAAATAATTCATTTCATAAAATTCGACAGTTTTCTTGCAGAGACTATTTAGAGAACTCGTTTCAGGGGTTTCAAAATAATAAAATAAAAACTGTCATTGGAAATTCGTATCAGCATTTTTTTTATGACATTTAAATTGAATTTCGAAATTTCTTCAAGGAGAATAATATTTCTACAAAAATTTCAATAAATTTAGTTAGTTTTGGCTATCTAAATTTACTAAATCATTGTATTATGTTCCGATTAACAAATTTCTTATTATTAATTTCAGTTGTTATTTTATTTTCTTGTGAAACTAAGCAGCAGACGACTGATTGGCAAACTATTTTCGATGGCGAGACTTTAAATGGGTGGCAAAAAGCAGGTGAAAATCCTGAAAGTATATCAGTTGAAAACGGTACAATAAAATGTTCGGGTGCGCGAAGTCATCTTTTTTACGAGGGCGAATTTAAAAACTTCGAATTTGAGGCTGAAATAAAAGCAGCGGAACATTCGAATTCCGGGATTTTTATTCATACAAAATACCAAAAAGAGGGATGGCCTGAAAACGGCTACGAAATTCAGGTTAATAATTCGTACCGCGGTTCGGTAAAACATCCCGAGCGACGCAAAACGGCGAGTATTTACAATATCAGAAATGTTTATTACCCATTGGCAAACGATAACGAGTGGTTTAAAATGCGCATAAAAGTAGTCGAGAATTTTATCGAGGTATTTGTAAATGATGTTAAAGTAAATGAATATATCGAGCCTGAAAATGCCTGGCGCTGGAAGGGTGGCGAGAAATGGAAACTAGGAAAAGGAACTTTTGCATTACAGGCACACGATCCAAAAAGTACGATCTGGTTCAGAAATATAAAAATGAAAGTTTTGCCTGCCGGAGAAAAGAGATCTGTCGAAGATAAAACCTGGGATACTACCATAACGAAGTTAATGAAATCAGGTTTTCCGTTTATCGATTTTCATGTGCATTTAAAAGGTGGATTAACCATAGAAGAGGTGGTTGCAAATTCACAAAAATTAGGAATAAACTACGGTGTTGCACCAAATTGCGGGCTGCGTTTTCCTGTTACCGACGACAAGTCGTTATATGCTTATATGGACACGGTGGCAGGCAGCCCCACCTATAAAGGAATGCAAGCTGAAGGAAGGGAATGGATTACATTATTTTCGCCAGAGGCAATCGCAAAATTCGATTATGTTTTTACCGATGCAATGACTTTTACTGACCGCAAAGGACGGCGTAACAGGATTTGGATTCCGGAAGAAGTTTGGGTTGACGATAAGCAGCAATTTATGGACGATCTGGTTACGAAAATTGAAGCCATTTTTTCGCAGGAACCTGTTGATATTTATGTAAATCCTACTGTTTTGCCGGTTGTAATCAGAGATGAATACAACGAGTTATGGACAACTGAACGTATGGCAAAAGTTGTAAAGGTTTTGGCTGATAATAAAGTTGCACTCGAAATTAATGCCCGTTACAAAACACCAAATGCAACAATGATAAAAATGGCAAAAGAGGCGGGTGTAAAATTTGCATTCGGTACAAATAACACGGGGCGCGATTTGGGTCATTTACAGTATTGTTTGGAAATGATTGAAGAATGTGGATTAACGCCAAACGATATGTTCGAAATAAAACCCGATGCAGAAAAACCTGTTAACGTGAAGGGATTACCCGATAAAATAACAGGGTAATTCGTGTTTAATAGTATTTACCTTTTGGTTTATCATCTAATAAAAGACCTTTTTTTTCTAATATAAATTCAATAATATCAATTATATTTTCGTTGCTAAACGAAGCTCGGTTAATTGTCAGATCGAATAACTCTTCGTCTATATTTTTAATTTTAATAGCTTTTCTGAATGCAATTCTCTCTCTTTCAATTTTTTTTATAAACTGAATTGAATCTTCACGGTTTAAGTCGTTATTCTCCATAATGGTTTTAACCCTGTATTCAAGTGGGGCAACCAATCTAATATGGATAGAATTTTCAATGTCGCTGGCAATAATATGTCCGGCTCGCCCAACAATTATACAATTTCCGTCGATAGCCGAGCTGCGAACAACATCAATCAAAGTCTTTACAATTTTTTGTTCGCTTTTGTAATTTTTATTATTGAATGCTTTTAAAATCTCATCAAAAGCATATTTCTCCGATTGTTTAAAAACACGCCTAACATCTTCCGACTTCATATTTAATTCCATTGCACTCTGATGAAATATTTCTTTACTAAGTACTTGCCAGATACTTTTTTGTTTTCGGTTTTTTAAATGCGCAACCATTAGATTGGCTAATTTTAATCCGTTACATCCAACTTCTCTCGAAATTGTAATTACAGGTCCGGCAGTTGTAGAATTACCTTTTTTAGGAGAATTCTGCTCCTTCAAACGTTTGTTCAGATATCCCATTAATACGTTGCTCATAATAATATTTTTTAATTTTATTTTTATTTGGGTTTACGGTGATTTTAGATTTGGGTTATAATTTTTGGTCAATAGATTTTAAGTAATTTAATCATATATCAATTTCCTTCTGTAAAAGATTAATTAATGATATATTCGTAGAAAATTAATAGAATAAAAAATATAATAATGTTTGATAGAAGCATATATTTAAACCGTCGGAAATCGCTTCGCAACAAGGGATTACAGGGAGTTGGGTTGATTTTGGGAAATGGCGAATCGCCAATGAATTGCCGTGATAATACTTTTCATTTCAGGCAAGACAGTTCTTTTCTATATTTCTTCGGACTCGATTTTCCGGGACTCGCAGGAGTTATCGATTTCGATAGTGGAAAAGACTATATTTTTGGTGACGATGTGGATATAGAAGATATAATTTGGATGGGACCACAAGTTCCGTTAAAAGAGAATGCGCAAAAAGTTGGTATTGAAAATACAGCTCCAGTCGCCAAACTTTTTGAATTTATTACAACTACAATTCAGCAGGGTAGAAAAGTTCATTTTTTACCTCCGTACCGTGGCGAGAATAAAATGATGCTCGAAAAGCTGACCGGAATTTCCTCGTTGCAAATTCAAAATTACGCATCGCTACAATTTATAAAAGCAGTTATCGATATTCGTTCAATTAAAGAACCTGCTGAAATTATTGAGATTGAAAAAGCTTGTGCCACAGGATATGAAATGCACGTAACGGCAATGAAAATGGCGCAACCCGGAATGTGGGAGCAGAAAATTGCCGGTACTATCGAGGGCATTGCACTTGCCGGTGGCGGAATGACTTCGTTCCCGATTATACTAACTCAACACGGCGAAACATTGCACAATCATAACCATTCGCAGCTATTGAAAAAGGGTAATTTAATGCTAACAGATGCTGGTGCAGAGTCGTTGTTACATTATGCGTCCGACTTTACCCGTACAGTTCCGGTTGGAGGTAAATTCACCCAAAAGCAGCGCGAGATTTACGAAATTGTACTTGCTGCAAACAATAGAGGACAGGAACTTACAAAACCTGGTACTACTTATTTGTCGGTGCATTTGGCCGCTGCCGAGGTTATTGTGTCGGGCTTAAAAGATTTGGGTTTGATGAAAGGTGATGTAAAAGAGGCCGTTCGAAATGGTGCACATGCAATGTTTTACCCGCACGGACTGGGACACATGATGGGGCTGGATGTTCACGACATGGAAGACCTCGGACAAATCTATGTTGGTTACGACGATGAAATTCGTCCGGTTGATCAATTCGGAACTGCATATTTACGACTTGGGCGAAAACTGCAACCAGGGTTTGTAATTACCAACGAACCTGGAATTTATTTTATTCCGGCATTGATAGATAAATGGCAAAGCGAAAAAATTAATAACGAGTTTATTAATTTCGATAAGGTGAATGAATATCGCGATTTTGGTGGAATTCGTTTGGAAGATGATATTTTGGTTACCGAAACCGGAAGCAAATTAATTGGCGAAAGAATTCCGATTACTCCCGATGAAATTGAAGCGATAGTTTCTATATAACAAGATTTTAAAATGGGTAAATCTAAAGCATCGGATATAAATCAATGGGTTCAGTTATATACTGCCGACCTGTATTCGTGGGCGCGATATAAAATTTCGGATACAGAACTTGCAAAAGATTTAGTGCAAGATACTTTTTTGGCTGCCTTCGAAAAGTACGATGGATTTAGAGCTGAAAGCTCACCCAAAACATGGTTGATTAGTATTCTCAATCATAAAATTATAGATTATTACCGCCAAAAAGTTAAGCAACCAGTTTCGAAAGAGATAGAAACTTTCTCGAAATATTTCGAGTCGAATGGCGATTGGCACGAAAGTCAAAAACCCAAAAACTGGCAGGTTGATGAAAAAGAGGTACACTTGTTAGATGACGATAACTTCCAACAGGTTCTAAAAAAATGTATGGAGGCACTACCCGAAAAATGGAGTACTTGTGTAAAACTTAAATATTTGGGTGAAAAGAATGGTGAAGAAATTTGTACCCAACTTGATATTACTTCCTCAAATTTTTGGCAGATTATTCACCGGGCAAAAATGCAGTTAAGAGGTTGTGTTGAAGAAAACTGGTTTAACAATTAAGGAAGTATGAAAAAACTTATGCACATATTTTTTCTGTCGTGCCTAAAAGCCACAGAACTCATCGAAAAAAAATTCTACATTAAATTGTCGTTTAAAGAGCGACTTCAATTAAGTTTACATAAAATGATGTGCGATGCTTGTTCGATGTACGAAAAGCAAAGTGTCATTCTTGAGAAAGGGATGGAATCGCAGCATAATCATAATCATGAAGAGTGTGATATAGAGGAGCTCAAAAAACAAATCGCCTCAAATTTAAAAGAGTCGGAGAAGTAAAATAAATCCTAAATAAAAATTTACTTTCTTACCCAATCATTACTATTTGAATTTTAAAAATCTTGTGTCTGACAATTCTTCAAAATTAGAAATTTAAGTACTATTTATAAATTGTAAACACTTGTGGTTATAAACTGGTGTGTCAAAAATATACTACTGTAAATTACTTAAATACAACCATTAATAACAAAAAGATTTTTCGTAAAATAAATTTCGTAATCGGTTTTGTCAGGTTTTAATTTTTACGCGACTATTCGGTTGAATTCAAAATATTATAAACTTTTAAATTACTAATTATGAAAAATTTTACTCTTTTTATCGCATTCCTGTTAGTCTCTTTTTCGATGAGTGCACAGTTGATTATCACTAACGATACAGTTTTTAAAACAGCAGATCAAATGCTATTTGCCAACGAACTTTTTTTAAGTGGCGAACCTTTGCCGAAGATCTTGGATACGATTTAGATGAACTCGATCCGATGGTTTTAAACTCACCCGACTCGATGGCTTATACAATGGGAATTGAAGCTTACGAATATTCGCGATACCTTTTGGGAACTGTAATTTCGCGCTCAGGAATTGGTCTGCACATGATTTGGGCACCAATTGTGGGACAAATGGCTGCTATGAAACCTGCCGAATTTGACGGCTCATTTACAAACGGTATGAAAAATGGCTACAAAGAAGATGATGTTATGATGATGATGATTAAGCATTTTGGTATGTTGGCAAATCAAATGGCGCCAATGCATCCGTTTCCGCAGTTTGCCGATTTCGAATCGGGTAATCCGCAATTGCCACAAACTGTTGCCCCAGATTTTATGATGGATTTTTCTTCGTTACGTTGGGACAGAATGCAAATGGATAAAACGTTAAATCTGGCTGCAATGGGACAAACCATGTGGAAACAGTATTTTTGGGCAAAAGATATGCTCGGTGCTTTTCACGATTCTATTGATAATGGAATTGAAGCTGATGGAATAATTTCACCCGATTCGGTTGGCAGTCCAATGTTCGACCCAAATAATAATGTGTTTTACGGAGGTAATAATCTTGATGGTTTTATTGGTCAGGTACTTACTGCCGAGAGTATTAATAAAACTGCTTTCCTTTTGAATAAATTGGCTTTTGATGGAACTACTTTGGGAATGGTTGATGCGGCTAACTATAATCCTGCCAACGGCATAAAATATTTTCCACACCGAATTGCAGTTACCGAAACTATGGTAGACTCAACAATGCCACCAAAACCAACAGGTTTATCGGTGGTAGATGCAAGCAGTCACCTTTTCGATCAGGTCTCATTCCTTTTGGGAACTTTAGATTTTAAAAATATGATGGATCCTACAAATAATGATGCCGATCATCTTGCTTATCATTCTGTTTTCGATGGAGATCCATTTCCTGCACCAATGTCGGTTTCAGGAATGATGGGACCTTATGATATGATGGCTGGCGCAAGCATGGTACTGTTTCAGAATATAATGGCAATGCATTTCAATAGCGAGGCCGGTACTTTTGTAGATGTCTCGAATTACGATGGAAGCACTGTTACTATGAATAGCGAAATATCAGCAATAAATTTAGGATATACTTTGCTTGCATTGTCGAAGGTAGCTACTGAATTTGCAGGAATGCCACTCGAGCAAATGGCTGAAGATGCGTTAAATGCTCAGGCAAACTTTGTATTAACTCAATTAAAATCTGGCGATGGAGGTTATTATAATAGTTTCACTATTGGAGTAGGAGCCGATTCTAACCCTAAAAAAGCAACTGCTCAGGCGGCTGTTGCACGCGGTCTTTATGCTGCTTATCAAGTAACTAATAATGCTGATTATTTAAATGGCGGTAATGATGCATATAACTTTCTTATCGACAATTTTTATGTTCCCGGGTTAAATATTTTCAAAACTGAAATGGGGAATAATACCGCAATTTATACGCCCAAAAATATGGCAATTATAACCGGAGGCTTACGCGAAGCATGGAAAGTTGGTAACATGGATAATGCTGCGGCAATTTATACCCGCTTCTTTAAAAAGGTTTTTAATTCGATGATTTTAGCCGAAGCAGAACCAAGTGGAGAAACCGGAAACGATTCGGATGGCGATGGTGTTCAGTATGTTGGTGGTGGAAGTGTTGCAACCGTATTTGCTGCGGAGGCAGAATATACGATAAATGTTACAAGTGCCAGAACCGATTTAAAAGAGTCTGTTTCGATGAGGGTTTATCCGAATCCTATTCAGGGAATTGCTACAATTGAATTAAATGGTTCCAGCGATGAAAATATCCGCTTGTCGGTTTACGATATTGCAGGACGCGAAATTCAAATAATTTCGGAAACAGCAATCCCTCTAAAAACAAATACCGTAGAGTGGGACACAAACGGACTTCAAGATGGGCTTTATTTTGTTCGCCTTGTTGGAAACCAGGGGTTAAACGCAATTCAAAAGGTAATTGTAAATAAATAACAATTAACTTATTCCCGGAAAAAGCTGCTGCCAATTTTTATTGTAGCAGCTTTTTTCATAGTTTTAAAAAAAATAGTCAATCATTTTTTATTGAGTTTGCATTATGAAATTCACTGAAATAAATATTCCGAAAGAAAAATCACTGGAACTTGAAAGTTTTAGGGAGATGGATTACTTTGTTGTAAAAAATTACAATCTGCCCATTGAATTAATGATGGAAAATGCAGGGTTGCAGTTGGCAAACTTAGGGATTATGAAGAAATAATATGACTGGAATTGACGAAGTTATTTTGTGCGATAACAAGGCAAAAAACGCAGGCATAGCATAGATACGGTGAGGCTTTTTAACGAAGTTAGCGTGCAAAAGAACAAGTCAAAACGGTTA
>JAJRSD010000045.1 GCA_024278975.1 Bacteroidota bacterium | reverse complement strand
TCCCAGAGGGGAGCTACCAAAACTGAAGTTGAAATGGATATTGGCTTTTGTTATTATTGTTCCCCTCTCTTTTTATGAACCCGGCGTACAAAAGCGAAAAAGGTGTTTTGTCAATTGTGTTTTTCGAAATAATATATACAAGCTAAACAAACACTGTTAAATCTATAGAGCCAAAAGAGAGACGTTTAAAAACAGAACCGGAAAAGCCGGCTATTACAGCACCCGAAAAAATAATTAGCAATGCAATTATTACTGTAACCAGTGTCAACAATATGTTTTTATTTAGAGCCATTAAAAAGTATGCAACTCTTGTCTTGTTCTTTTATTGGTTTCTTTTGTGTTTTGTTTTTGTAGTTTGTGCTTGCAATGTAAAACACTTTTTTGGTTTATACAAAAGAAGAGAAGCTAATTTGGATTTGTTCTAAATAGCTGTTTGCTTTGTTCTTGTAACAAAATTTAATTGTTGTTTTTCACCTGCTGACTTCTTGGTCAGCAGGTGAAAAGCTTAATTCTCATCTGTTTATTGAGCAGGTGACGGAGAGTCACCAGCTCAACTAAAAAAAAGTACCAGCTCAATAATGATTAATATTTAAACCAAATTCAGCAGTTCGGTTACGGTTAATTAATTTCCCATTTCTAATTCCTGAATAATCTTGGAACGATGAAAACTCCCAATCTTCAGGTTTTATAGCCAATTTCGCATTTACAGGATTTTGGTGAATATAATTAAAGCAAACCTGAGGGTACTCTTTTTCCGGATCAATTATATTAATTTCGGTTCCGTATTCGGTTTGAAACCAAGCGGGAGTAACTCCCGAGATATCGGTCAGACAAACAGATTTAGTGCGGTGCTGAAAAAGGCTTCCGGTAATATTTTCCTGTTTTTGAATGGCTCGTGTGTATGAGCGTAGCATAATTGAAATAGAATCATTCAATGCTCTTTTTCTGGTGAGCTGGCGACTTTCCGTCACCTGCTCACTAATCTCAATTTCAATACAGTTTGTATAAATCATTAAATGAAAATGATTAGGCATTAAACACCACGACAAAACATCGGCAAACGGAAGAATGTACTTTTTAATTTTTCGAAGAAAAAAAAGATAATTGTCACGGTTAAAAAAGATAATCTGAGAATTGTTTCCCCTATTATAAACGTGATAAATATTGTTTAGCTCGAATTGCATCTGCTGAGTTTTATTCATAAAGATATATGAAATTTACAATTTTTTATTTTTCACCTGCTGACTTTTTGGTCAGCTGGTGAATAGTTAAACATCTCTGCTACTATTGAGCAGGTGACGGAAAGTCACCAGCTCAACTTTAAAAAAGCACCAGCTCAACTTAAAGAAGTTATTTTAATATTTTTTGAATCTTTTTATCGCTCAATTCACCGGAATAAACCACCAACGAATATTTTAAGACAAGTGGTTTTGTAGTTGAAACCGGTACGGGATAGCGACCGGGATATGCAGGATTTTGCATACTTTTTTGTTTGCGGAGAATCCAGTTTTGAGGGTAGCCGGGATTTTCAGGATTATCGATAATTACAACTCCCCCATTTTTATTACCATCCAGTAAACTACCCGAGATATTCACGTAACCTTCCGATTTTACAGCAGTAGTTTTAGGTGTAATTTCTCCCGCCGGACCCGAGAAATAAACATCCTCCGGTAAAACCATTCTTACAGAAAATCCACTGTACCCCTTTTCGTTATCCGAACCGCCAATTTTAAGATTCTCTTCCAAAGCAAGTAACCTAATTTCGAAATCTATTTTCCTGTAATTTGCTTTTTGCGGATGGATAATAATAGTTGTACTCTCTTTAAGATAAGGAACTTTTTTACCTTGCTTTTTCCATTTCTCCGACTTCCATTCTACTTCAGTTTTTAATACTCCTGCTCCTTTTTGGGATGTAACAAAATCTACATCGACAACATCCTGTTCAAAATCTATTAATGCCCAGGGGTCGCCAATTTCCTGATTGCCAATCCAAAGCTGATGCCAAGTCCAAAATACTCCACGGTGATGTAAATGGTCTGCCGGAAAATCTTCGGTCAATACCGTTCCGTCAACTCCCCAAAGCGGGTGAATGTAATTGCAACGTTCGTACTCTCCATTCTTACTTTTTGGCTTTGTCTGATAAAACAGAACATTTTTATTATTATCGGTAATAAGAATCCCCTCATCAGTTTTTTCCATATCTATTTGTGCATTTACAGTAAATACAAATAAGGAAAAAGTCGTTAATACAAATAGATTTTTCATGTTAAATTTATTATTTCCTGAGTTTTTTAAACAGCCAATCATTTTTTAATTCATGCTGCTCGGGAAAAGCCCAATGGTGTGTTTCCTGAAAAACATGCAACTCCTTTTTTGCATCGATTACATTATATGCAGAGTACATTGAGGTTGGAGGACAAACATTATCGTTATATCCCCAGGTGTACCAGCCCTGAGCTTTTACAAACCGTGCAAAATTTACAACATCGTAATATTTCGATGTTTCAATTTTCTGAGGTTTATTTGTATAATTGTCTCTAAAAATCTGTGGCCAGCCACCTGCCCTACCGTGTAAAAATCCGGTTAAATCGCATAACGCAGGATAAAATGCTGCAAGATAATCAATTCTATCATCGAGTCCTGCGGTAACAATAGAAAGTGCACCACCCTGACTTCCGCCCGTAACACCAATATTTTCACCATCAAAACAGTCGAGACTTTCTATAAAATCAACTGCCCGAACGCAACCAAGATAAACACGTTTGTAGTAGTAGTTATCTTTATCATCTAAATTAGCTGTCTGATATCCGTTGAGTGCACCAGAACGAAGGTCGGTATAAACACCGGGATCGAGATTTACAGGAATACCATGAATACCAATTGTAAAGGATACAAAACCGGCTTCGGCTTCCCAAACATCGCCATAGTATGGCCGAATACCCGCACCGGGAACATGCAAAATTGCAGGATATTTTCCCTCTTTTTTTGGCTTACATAATATACCGTAAATTTTACCTTTTATATTGTTTATGCTAACATGGTAAACATCTGCTTTGTCGGTACATCTTTCCGGTATTAAAGTCATAACCGGTTTCATGGGTACTTTTGCCAAATCCTCTTTTCCCTTATTCCAGAACTCTTCAAAATCGGCCGGCAGTGTGGTAGTCGGCTCAATTTTACCGGGAGAAAAACCTGCAGTTGCATACGCCGAGTATGTTTTACCATCAACTTCAACAGAAGCCGTGCAACGTAAAAAACCGGGCTCCTTAAACTTTTTGGCTTTTACTTTTGTAACACCATCTTTTAAAGTTAAAACTCCTTCATCCCAAATTTTTACCAACTCGGGTTGAATTTTGTAACGAACTTTTACTCCTTCCAATGGAACATAATTTCGGTAAACAGTTATTGTAAATTCAGCCCGCTCGCCTACTTCGTATGTCCAGTCGGCTTTATCTGGTGTAACTATTACTTCAACTAACTCACGTTTTGGTTGTGCTAAAAGTTGAAAAGAGATAATTAGGGTGAACAGAAATGAAAAGAACAGTTTAGTTTTCATAAAATTTTAATTTAGTTGTGTTTTTAATTTATTTGAATTTAGAATTAATTTTTATTAGTCGTTGCAAGCCGCAATTGCTAAGTCGAAAACAAATATATATATAACTTAGCGAAAACTTGAATGAAATATCCATTTTCATATAATTATCCTATATTGGTATTTTAAAAAATATGTAGTACTTAAAAATTCCTTATCAACTAAAACAAAAAAATGAAAAATAAATTATTCATATCTTTTGCAATACTGTTCGTTTATCTTTTAAACCCGGCAGCAGTTAATGGTCAATCAGTTATTCCTCTGTTAGAAAATGGAAACAGCAAGTATAAAATTATTATTTCGGAAAATGCAAACGATACCGAGAAAAGAGCTGCCGAAATATTTCAAACCTATTTTAAAACAATAAGCAGAGTTAATCTTCCTATTATTTCTGACAAGCATAAGAGAGGTAAATATGAAATTATTTTAGGATACAATAAACACACCGAGATTCATAAAACAGATATCCCGAAGGTTGATTTAAAAGCAGATGGGTTTCAAATAGAAACAATTAATAACAATTTGGTTATTATAGGGGGCAGTCAGAATGGTCTTATTCTGGGTGTTTTTCACTTTCTGGAGCAATATTTAGATTGCAGAATGTACACCTCTTCTGTAATAATTGTACCCGAAAAACAGAATATTAATATTCCTGAAATCCATGATTATCAGGTTCCTGCATTTTCAATCAGAGATGTACATTATAAAGATACCTATAAAAGCAATTATGCTGAATGGCATGGGCTTACGAGCATTCACGAATCGGTAATGGGACTGGGCGTACACTCTTTTGACCGCCTTGTTCCACCGGAAGAATTTTTCGATGAACATCCTGAATATTACAGTTTGATAGATGGTAAGAGAGTAAACAAGTCGCAACTTTGCCTTACAAATAAGAAAGTTGTGGATGTTGCTGCCAGAAAGTTACAAGCGTTAATTGATAAAAATCCTGATATAAAATATTGGGGAGTTGGCCAGAATGATAACAATAGATATTGCCAGTGTGACAAGTGTCGTGCGATAAATGAAAAAAATGGTTCGCAAAGCGGCACTATACTTTATTTTGTCAATCAAATAGCCAAACGGTTTCCCGATAAAACGATTGTTACTCTGGCTTATCAATATTCGAGGGAAGCACCCAAACAATTAAAACCGGCAGAAAATGTAAATATTTTTTTATGTAGTATCGAATGCGACCGGGGCAAATCAATTATTGAAGACCCTCAGAGCAAGGCATTTAGAAATGATATTGAATCGTGGGGAAAAATTACAAAGAATGTTTGGGTTTGGGATTATGTTGTCCATTTTAAAGGTTATGTAAGTCCATTTCCAAACTTGCACGTTCTTCAGCCAAACATTCAACTTTTTGCCAAAAACAATGTTGATGTCATGTTTCAGCAAGGAGACCTTTATGGAGGAGGTGAATTTGCAGAACTAAAAGCATACCTTATTGCAAAATTACTTTGGAATCCATACGTTGATATTGATTCCGTAAAGAGTGATTTTTTAACCGGTTATTATGGCAATGCAGCTATATATATTGAACAGTATATTGATATTTTGCAAGATGCAACAGAGTTTTATGGAGAAAAAATACATCATAATATTGACCCGCTAAAACATACCAACGGCTATCTTTCGCCAGTATTAATGCATATCTATCATCATATTTTCGACCGTGCAGAGTTGGCTGTAATAAATGATTCGACATTACTTAAGCGGGTAAAAATTGCACGCTTGCCAATTGAATATATCGATTTGGAAATAGCTAAAAGAAGAGGAAAAAACGAGGGCGGATTTTTTACAAAAGATGTTAACGATAGTATTATTGTAAATACTGAGATGGTTAATAAACTGAAATCGTTTGTTAGAATTTGTAAAGAGTCGGGTGTTGATTTTCTGAAAGAGAGAAAACTTACACCCGATGAATATTTGGAAACAAATCTGCGTTCGGTAAAATTAAGTGCTTTAAACCATCTCGCAACAGGATGCTCAATTCAATCAAATTCCATTGCAAATCCAGAGTTTGAAAACGCTGATTTCCGTATTCTTACTGATGGTTTTCGAGGGTCAACCGATTGTAGTTATGCGTGGCTCGGATTTGGAGATAATCTGGAATTAGTATTAGATCTTGGCGAAATAAAAGAGATTTCATCTGTTCAGCCTGAATTTCTTTTCGACCAAAAAAGGTGGAAATTTTTGCCCGATTATGTAACCTGTGCAATTAGTAAAGATGGTAAAAATTATACCGAACCTGGTAAATTGAAACATAATGTGCCTCTGCAAAGAGAGAGTGCCACTATTAAAACCTTTGATTTCAAATTCAAAAACACAAAAACCAGATATATTAAAATATTTGCTAAAAATATTGGAGTTAATCCTAAATGGCATCGCTTTAGTGGAGGAAATGCCTCAATTTTTATTGATGAAATTATTGTAAACTGATGCATAATATAAGGCTATTAAAAAAAGGATTTTCAAAAAATGAAAATCCTTTTTTTTACTTTATACAGTTGGTTCCCAGCCGGGAGCATATTCGCGTCCCCACAATTTCATGGCATCTTTATCGTACATTCTACCCGAAACATCATCAATATCAAATCCTTTATCAATTCGGTAGGCAATGTTTGAATAGTGTACCATCGCCTGACTAATTACACCTTCGGCAATGTGCGAATTCAATTTATCTTTTCCGCGAATTGTATTGAAAAAATTAACAACGTGCGAAGTACTCATATCACCGCCGCCGCCGAGTGCAGTGCCGGCTTCATTCGAATTAGTTTTATTATCTTTAATTACTTTTCCGTTACGATCGTACAAAATATATTTCCCCCGATCGACAAAAACAGAACCTTCGCTACCATAAATAATTGTGCCTCGTCCGCCGCCATAAGTATCGTATCCGTTCCGGCTTTTCCCGTCCCATTTAATAACTTTGTCGCCGGCAAATTTAAACGTTGCATCCATGGTATCGTACATTTCCCAGCCATCGTTTGCAAAATGTCTTTTTGCAGCTTCAACATCAACCCGGTTCGGATAATCAACTTGCAATGCCCAGCGTGCAACATCAAGTTCATGGGTTGCATTATTTCCCGCTTCGGCAGTTCCGAAATCCCAACCATACCAGTGCCAGTTATAATTCCAGGTTTCTTCGGTGTATTCGCGGCGTGGTGCAGGTCCCTGAAACAGATCCCAGTCTAAACCGTCGCGTACCGGAGTTTTCTTCTGATTAGGAACTTCGCCTCTTGTGTTGGTATAAAAGGCAACTGCTTTATACGGAGTGCCAATTACTCCATCATGAATCTCTTTTATAATATTAATTGTATGATGAGAAGATCGTTGCTGGTTACCCATTTGTACAACTTTATTGTATTTTTTCTGAGCAGCAACCAACAGATCACTTTCGTTCATATTATGACTGCATGGCTTTTCAACATAAACATGTTTACCACCTTTTATTGCCATAATAGAGCCGGGTGCATGCCAGTGGTCGGGTGTTGCATTAATAATAATATCGACATTCGAATCGTCAATGGCATTTCTAAAATCATTTTCGAGTTTTGGTTTATAATCCAGAACTTTTGCAAAACGCCCGGCTGCTTTTTCGCGCTGACTTTTCATTACATCGCAAAGATAAAGCAACTCAACATTACTCTCTTTTTGTGAAATTGGCTGAACGTAAGCACCCAGCCGGCGACCAAGTCCCATAATCGCAATATTTAAACGATCGTTAGAACCTATAATTCTGCCATAACTTCGGGCCGACATTCCCATTGCCGAACCACCAACTACAACTCCGGCAGCCCCTGCAGTAACTTTTCTTAAAAAATCTCTTCTATCTGAACTCATATTTTCTGAATTTACATTGTTGCTAAAATACCCTTTATATAACCAAAAGATTCCATCATTCCCGGAAGCGGATCATCTCCTTCTGCTTCGTATTCCAAAGCTAAAGTTCCCTTATAATCTAATTTTATCACAGCTTTTAAAAACGAAGGAAAATCAATAACTCCGCGACCAATAATACAAGTTTTGCCATCTTTCTCAGCTTTGGTAACATCTTTAATATGAATATCGAAAACACGATCGAAAAAGTCTTTAACATCTTGTTCCGGATCTCTGCCAATTCGTTTTGTATGGCCAATGTCGATACACAATCCCATTCGTTTGTCCATATCTTTGATAAGATTGTATGCACTCTCCGCACTGGGATACAATTTGTCGCCCGGTCCGTGGTTATGAATGGCTAGTTTAATGTCAGCCTCTTTCACTTTTCCCTCTACATATTCCAGTAGCTCGTGATTCGGAACACCAACTATTATATCCATTCCGGCAGTTTTTGCATATTCAAAAGCCTGATCGACATCCGCTTTTGTTTTCATATAAATTACACCGCCGCCATAAAGAGCAACTCCTTTATCTTTACAAAGAGCAACTGCCTCTTTAATGGTTTCTTTGTTAGAATCCAACGGCAGGTGCATACTTTTAAAGCAGATGCGTTTCATTCCGCAACGCAGTGTCATATCCAAAGCTTCTTCCTGCGAAAATTTACGCAACGAATAAGATGCAACTCCTAATTTAAAATCAATTTTAGCCGATCTCTTTTCAGCTTTTGAAACCCCGGCACTTACCAATCCGGGAACTGCGGCTGCAGCAACGCCAATTCCTGCAGCTTTTAAAAAATTTCTTCTGTTTGTCATAACTATAATTCTCTAATTTTTAAACTTCTAAAATGAACAACATCACCATGCTCCTGTAGTAAAATGGGTGTTTTTTCAACCATTCCAAAATCTTTATAATTTTTATATTTACTACGTGCTACCAAAGCTTTAAATATTGCATTTCCTAATACATATTCAACAACTATTTTACCATTTAACCAATGCTGAGCAGTTCCGTCGGGATAAACAACAATGCGCCCTCTATTCCATTCTCCCACACCTTTTACAAATCTTTTTTCCTTTTCGGCAGGAATTAAATCGTATAACGAAGCGAGCGAATGATTTCCAAGATCTCCGTTCTTCGCATCGGGATGATTCTCATCATCAATGATTTGATACTCTAAACCAATGTGCGGACCATTGTTTCCGACTTCATATTTAATGCCACTATTTGCTCCTTTTGTAAAGTTAAAATCAAACTTAAACTCGAATGGGCCAAACGTCTCTTTTGTGATAATATCGCCACTATTATTTGTATTTGGTTTTCCACCCAAACCGGTAAAAACACCATCTTTCACTTCCCACATCGATTTCGGAAATTTACTTCCATCGGCACGTTGCCACCCTTTAGTAGATTTCCCGTCGAATAACAATTTAAAACCTTGATCCTTTTCTGCATCGCTTAAATTATTCGGAATCATATTTACAACGTAAATTCCTTCGGCGGCAGATGGTTTCAGGTTTTTAGTTTTAATACGAATATTTCGCCATTTTATCTGATGACCTTCTTTCGATTTGTCTTTACCAATTCCGTGTACCTGCAGAGCAATAAAACCTTCGGGTGTCATATCGTCAATAAGATGTGCAACAGCAACTCCATTCAACCATGTTTTAATTGAATTACCAATACATTCGATTCGATAATGATTCCATTCGCCATGTTTAAGTGCAGTTTTGGCTTCCGGGTTTAACTCCAGCGGATATAACCAGCCACGGCGGGCTTCATCGTAAACTCCTGCACTCCACGCACGTTCCGACGGGTCAACTTCGCACTGATAACCATGCACACGACCGTTCATATAATCAGGCGTACTTTCGCTGCGGAATTGAATTCCTGAATTCATATTCTCAGCAACTAAAAGTTCCACTTCAAAAATAAAATCGGAGTAGTTTTTTTCTGTACGAATAAACGAGTTGGGCGTATTTACAACTGTGGTACCCACAATCATTCCATCAACAACTTCGTATTTTGCTTCCCCATTTAGTTGTTCCCAACCGGTTAAATCTTTACCATTGAATAGATTTGTCCAGCCATCTTGCGCAAATACAACAACATTGAAAGTCAATAAAATCAGAACTAAAAAAGAGAGATTTTTTTTCATTTTTATGAATTTATAATTAATAATAGTTGATATAAAGTTTTCCGTGTACGAACACGACAGACAAAAATAACTAAATTATTATACGATGTACGATGTTGCACAACAAAAAAATAAATTTGTTTTTGTTAATGTAAATATTGTTTTTGTATTTTTCACAATAATATCTTTACTAAAAAAACAATTATATATATATTGGGCACAACAAAATCAAATTTATAATAATGAACAGAGCAACTTTTTTTGGCAGACTAGGATTAATTACCGGAATAGCTTTTAGCTCCTCGACACTACTAATGGCGACAAATACACATAGAACTAAAAGTAATAATCTTTTCTTTAACAAGAGTTCTAATGCAGGTTTCGAACCAGTAATTTACAAAACCCCCTGGGGACAAAAAGTAATTTACGACAGGTACACTTTTAGTGATATGAAAACCGGTGAGTGGACAGAAGAAGGACTTGAATGGGCAAAAATTGAAACTCTTCAAAAAGAGCTAAATAATAAAATCGACAATAACGAAATTGTATTTACAAAAGGTCCGGCTAAACTTGTTGACGGATTGTGGCAACTGGTTTTGGATGGGCAGCAAAATTCATTTCTGATTGAAACAGAAACGGGGTTAATTTTGGTTGACCCGGGAATGGAAAGTAACACAGAAAAGATTGTCGAGCAGATTAATTATCTGGGTTATAAACAGTCTGATGTAAAACATATCTTATTAACACACTGCCATGTTGACCATGCACACAGTGCAAATTACTGGCAAAAGCTGGGTGCAGAAATTCATATTCATCAACTTGGCGAAAATCCGATACGTACCGGAAATGAGATTACCGCCTGGTATTTAATTGATGGCGACGAACGTGAATTCCCAAAAGTTGAGGGAGAAATATCAGTTTTTCACGATGGCGACAAACTCAATTTTGGTGATTTAAATATTAGCGTTTGCCACACTCCCGGACACACGCCGGATTCGTGCTGTTTCTATTTTCGAAAAGAAGATAAAAATATTTTAATTGGTGGCGATACAATTTTCCATAACGGGAAACACGGTTGGATGGGTCACCCCTACTCCGATTACGAACAATATTTAAAATCGCTTTGGAAACTGAAACGCTTTGCTGTTGGTGGAAAAGTTCATAACGAGAAAGACAGAATTATGGTAAGAAATCCGATAGCTTTTGATTTTTTGCTTCCCGGACACACTGCAATTAGTATGGAAAATGTTACCCGGGATATTGACAAGGGAATTGAAATAATGTCGTACACTTTGCAGCAACGACGAAAAGGAATTGATTATCAGTGGACCGAACCCTACACTTTTTTTGCTGAACGCGAAGTTGCAAACAAACCTGAAATTAAAATTGAATACAAATAGCATTTACAAATATCTAATCAACTAAAAAATATGAGAACTTTAATTATTAACACGTTAATTCTATTATCTGTATTTATTCTATCCGAAAATTGTTTTGCAAATTCTCAAACCCAAAAACAAGAAAAAGAGAAGCCGATTGCTGAAATCAGAAACGAGAATGGCAAATTTACAATTTATGTCGATGGCAAACCATTTCTTTTGCTCGGAGCACAACTGTGGAACTCGAGTGCGTGGGCTGAGTATTTACCCAAAATATGGCCGCAGTTAAAAGAGCTAAATTGTAACACTTTGGAAGCTCCTGTTTATTGGCAGGACATTGAATCTGAAGAGGGTAAATTTAATTTCGAGAATCTGGACAGCCTTATTTATGGCGCCAGAAAAAACGGATTAAAGCTGACTGTACTCTGGTTTGGTTCGTATAAAAACGGGAGTATGGAATATACTCCGGCGTGGATTCGCGAAAACCAGGAACAATACCCGCGAATGCTAAATGCAGCCGGAGAGCCGGTTTATGTTTTATCGGCAATTTCGAGAAATACTATTGAAGCCGATAAAAATGCGTTTGTGGAGATGATGAAACACATTCGGGAAGTTGACAGTGCAGAGAGAACTGTAATTATGGTTCAGCCCGAAAACGAGCCGGGAAGTTTACAAACCGACCGCGATTACAGCGAAGCAGCCAATAAATTATATTTTGGAAATGTGCCCGATGAATTAACTAAAGGATTAAATAAAACCAGTGGAACATGGGACGAAGTGTTTGGAATTGAAGCTGCCGAAGCTTTTAATGCCTATTATATTGCCAGATTTATTAACGAAATTGCGGCTGCCGGGAAAGAGGTTTATCCGGTTCCGATGTATATAAATGTCTGGACGAAAGAGAACTATTTTTGGCGACCCGGGGAATATCCAAGCGGCGGACCGACTTCGAATATGATAGATATTTGGAAAATTGCAGCTCCCGAAATGTTTACACTGGCTCTCGATATTTACCATCAAAATTATATTGATTTTAAGGAACTCTGCAAAAAGTATAAACGTGCTGATAATCCGCTGTTTTTACCCGAAATGGGAAATGGAATAAATTTCGCACGCTACCAGTTTTATGCACTTGGCGATTTCGATGCCATTGGAATTGCGCCTTATGGAATCGACCCGTTTTATATCGATCCGCGGGAAAACAGAACAAAACAAGTGTTAGATTCTAAATTTCATCCAATGGCTGAGAACTATAAAATGTTTGGGAAAATTTCGGGTAAAATTATGGAATTGCAGGGAACAGGAAATTTGAAAGCTGCCGTTGAAGAACATGGTTTAGGAGAAAAACTTTTTCATTTTGATAATTACGATTTACTACTTCAGTTTGGATTTCCGAACCGTGATAAAAAGGGACAAATTACCGGTCGGGTTTTAATAGGGCAACTCTCGAACGATGAATTTTTGATTGCCGGATTCGATGCAAAATTTGTTTTCCGCCCAAAATATAAATCGGGTTTTAGCAAAGCCGAATATGTTCTCGCAGAAGAGGGGTATTACAAAAACGGAGAGTGGCACACCCAGCGACTTTGGAATGGCGATGCCCTGTATCATAGTGTTTTACCTCCGGAAGGTGCTGTTTTACGTATTAAATTGAAACGAATTGCAAGTTCGGACAAATTGCAAGTTGCTCCTAATTTTGAGAAGTAAAAGAAGTCGGAAGACAGAAGTTGGAAGTTCGAAGAATGAGTATCATATTGTTTATTTTAGTGTGTCCTACCATTTATAAAATCTAAGTATTAAAAGTTCTTCAGATAAAAATAGAATATTTATTCAATTCCCAACTGGTCGAAAATAAAAGCATATTCCAAAGCTTTATCTTCAATCCATTTAAATCGCCCTGATGCGCCGCCATGACCAAAATCCATATTTATATGAAATATCAATAAATTATCATCGGTTTTTAATTCACGAAGTTTTGCTACCCATTTTGCAGGCTCCCAATATTGCACTTGCGAATCGTGCAAACCGGTGGTAACTAACAATGCCGGATAATCTTTTGCTTCCACATTATCGTACGGCGAGTAGGACAACATATAATTGTAGTACTTTTCAATTTTCGGATTTCCCCACTCATCAAACTCGCCGGTGGTTAGCGGAATACTTTCGTCGAGCATTGTTGTAACCACATCTACAAACGGAACGGCAGCAACTACTCCTTTATACAATTCGGGACGAAGATTTATGCAGGCTCCCATTAAAAGTCCACCGGCACTTCCGCCCATGGCAAATAACTTTTCATTGTTGGTATATTTTTCGTCGATTAAATACTGTGCACAGTCGTTAAAATCGGTAAACGTATTCATTTTTTTTAGGAGTTTTCCATCCTCGTACCAGGCGCGACCGTTAATTTGCCCACCGCGAATATGTGCAATTGCATAAACAAATCCACGGTCGAGTAGTGGTAATCTACTTAAACTAAATGCCGGTTCCATTGTATATCCGTACGAACCGTAACCATAAATCAATGCCGGATTATCGCCATTTTTCTGCACTCCTTTTTTATATACAATCGACATCGGAATTTTTGTTCCATCGCCGGCAGTTGCATAAATCCTCTTTGTTTCGTAATCGTTTTTATCGAACCCGCCCAAAACTTCATCCTGTTTTAGAAGTTTACGTTCCTTTGTTTTCAGATTGAAATCGAAAATAGAGTTTGGCGTTGTCATCGAGGTGTAACTAAACCTAAAAATATCGGTGTCAAAATCGAGGTTTACATTCGACCTAACAGTATAAACTTCCTCTTTAAACGAAATAGTATATCCCTCTCCTTTCCACGGCATAACACGTAACTGAGAAATTCCTTCCTTTCGTTCCGATACAACCAGATAGTCTTTTAGTATATCGAACCCAGAGAAATATACATCGTTACGATTTGGTATCACCTCTTTCCAGTTTTCTTTTTCGGTTGCCGAAACAGGTGTTTTTACAAGTTTAAAATTAAGTGCATTCAAATTAGTTCTGATATAAAAATCGTTACCAAAATGAGAAACAGAATATTCTAAATCCTCAGTTCGGGGCTGAATAATCTTAAACTCTCCATCAGGATTATTTGCATCGAGAAAACGATATTCGGAAGAGAGCGTACTTTCGCTGCCGATAATCAAATATTTTTCCGATTTTGTTTTATAGATAAAAGTTGAGAAAGTCTCGTCCTCCTCATAAAAAACCACTTCATCTTTGTCAACCGGAGTTCCCAAAGTGTGTTTCATAATTTTCTCGGAACGCAGTGTAACATCATCTTTTAAAACATAGTAAACTGTTTTATTGTCGTTAGCCCAGGTGGCACCGCCGGTTGTTAACGGAATTTCGTCTTTTAAAATTTCTCCTGTTTCAAGGTTTTTAAAATGAATTGTATATTTCCTGCGACTGACAGTATCAACTCCGTAGGCAACCAGTTTATTATCGGGGCTAACCGATGCGCCTCCAAGTGCAAAATACTCATGTCCCTCTGCCATTTTATTTACGTCGAGCATAATTTCCTCGTTGGCTTCAAGAGTCTCTTTTTTTCGACAAATCAGATAATACTCTTTTTCAGAAACTTCGCGAGTATAATAAAAATAACCACTCTTTTTATACGGAACAGATTTATCTTCCTGTTTTATCTTCGATTTTATCTCATCAAAAATCTTCTCCTGAAGAGATTCCGTATGTTTCATAACTGCATCTTTGTACGTATTTTCAGCTTCGAGGTGCGCAATTACTTCCGGATCTTCGCGGTCGTTCATCCAATAGTAATTGTCGATACGCACATCTTCGTGTGCAGTTAATTCTTTTGTGATTTTTTTAGCAACTGGTGGCATAATTTTCTCTTTTGTTGAACAAGCCGCCAAAAATAGAATTATTGCGGCAAATAGTAAAATATTCTTTTTCATCTTATTACAATTTTACATTTATAACGAAGATAAAGAAAAGTTGTTCTGATTTTCTTTATGATTTGTTTTTTTTGCTTGCAGACCTTCAACCTTCTATTGTTTTCTTAGTTATTAGTCATACCCTCACGGGAAGTGAGAGCATGACATGCGATAAATTTGTGTTGTAGATGCAAAATATTAGTGGCCCCGTGCTTTCCCCAGAGGAATTCCTATGGAAAGCTCGGGGTATAAAATTGGAAATAAGTATAGTTTTGGCTGGATTTTTGTTTTTCTTGGACAAAAATCAGGACAAAACGGATTAGTAACAAGTGCTTTATATTTTAGTTGTGCTGCTGAGTAGTAACAAAAAAAGTTTTTTTACAACCTAAGTTTTTTGACTGTTATTAATAATTGTTTTATCTTTAACAATCTTAACAGCCAATCATGGACGCAGCACATAACATACTATCATACAAAACCACTGTTTACAGAGAGAGAGAGAGAGAGAGAGAGAATTTTTCTCTTTCTTGTCAATCTTATTAAATTGTTATTTGGATTGTGTGAATTACCCAATCTTCTAACAAATAATAAAAATCAATTTCAATTATTAAAAAAGAAAAGGGAAACAGACCAAAAAATAATTAAATCTGCATTCAAAATCCAATTCTGGTAAGTCCCTTTTTAGGGGCAAATATATAAAAAAGGTTAACAGGTAGAAACCGTTGGTTTCTTGTACGATAAATACTAAAGCGTATGAAAAATAATTATTTTAAAAAATTACAAATTAAATATTTTTATTATGAAGAAAATAATTTCTAGTTTATTGTTAACAAGTTCAATTCTTTTAGTTATTCTAACTCTAATGCCGATTCAACAAGCATTTGCAGTTACCATTACTTGTAGTACGGGAGGAGAGGGAACATGCTACGAAGATACTACGATAACCATAAATGACGGTGGAACAACTTACAGTTATGCAGGTTGTGAAGCAGCTGGTGACCCTGATGATTATTGTGAACTAGAATAAAATAGTTAACAAAGTAATCGATTATACGATTAAGCTCCCATTGTAGAATGGGAGCTATCTTTATAAAAACATGATTATAAGCCAATTAAGAAATAAAAGCACCATAATTAAAGATTTCAGAATTATAACTTTGCAGATTACTATCTTCTTAAACAATCAAAAAACAGAATAAAATGAAAAAAATTATCTATTTATTATCAATTATATTGGTATTGATTTCTTGTAAAAAACAGACAAATGAAAATTATAAAATTCCAATAAATTTAGAACCCAATAATAATTCAGAAACAGAAAAACTATTCAGTATATCTAACATAACCCCATTAGAAACAAGTGATAGCTGCCTGCTGGGAAGAATTACAAAGGTGTTTTTTCAAAAAAACAAACTATCAGTTTTTGTAAAAAGACAAAAAGAGATTTTACAATTCGGGTATGATGGAAAATTTATTCAAAAAATGCATAAAATAGGAAGAGGTCCTGGGGAATACCGATTTATTGCGGACTGTGCCATTGATTTAAATACCGATAATATTAGCATTATAAATGCAGGGCATTTAAAAGAATATACAACAAATGGAAAATTCATAAAAAGCTTTAAAGTTTTTGACGAAGAGATAAGTGCAGTAAATAGAATTGCAATAATAAACGATTCAACAGTAGCTCTTTTTGCAATGTTTAATGACAAAGACTGTCTTACATATTCAAAAAAAACAGAGACATTCACAACAAAGACCAGTATTACTCCACTTTGGGCACGAGAAAACATACCATTTACGAGTGGAAAATATTTTTACAAAAACCAAAATATTTTAAATCATTTCGAAGGATTCTCGAACAAAGTATATTCTGTTGACGAAAAAGGCTACCATTTAAAATATGAATGGGATTTTGGAATGTATAACTTCGAATACGAGAAATCACCTTTAATAGATATATTAAAAAAATCTTCTTCGCGTGAAAATCAAAAAAAACTAAACTATTATTTAGAAAAATACGCCTTGCTGTTTCAACATAATATTGAAAACGAAAAATATATAATTACTTGTTTTGTTCATAAGAATAAAACAACAACATTAATATATAACAAAACAAATAAGAAGTATAAAGTTTTTACCGATGATGTCAGTATTTTAATAATGTCATCGATATTCGATTTCACTGATACAAATAAACTAATTCTTGTTACAAAACCTTCAATTTTAAAATTCATCCCCAAGGATATGCTCTCAAAACAATTAAAAGAAGTTGTAAATAGGGTTGATGATTCCAACAATCCGTTATTAATAAAACTAAATTTTAATGAAGATTTGTTTTAAAGAATCTCACCTAAAACACGATAGGCTATTAGTAAAACAATTATTACTATTTAACGACTTGCAGAGAACAATCTTAAACTAAATTTAAGCTATTCTCAACTATCAAAAAAAAATTATAGCGATGAAAAAATATTTAAACGTAATTCTCATAGTTCTCTTATTATCCGTTATAATATTACTTGTAACTTTTCAAAAGAACAATACATCGTCTAACTGCACAGAAAATATAATTAAGCAAAAACAGATAGACGTAAATCACTTTCAAAAACTTATTATATCGAACTTATATAAAAATGAATTTAAACCAGTTAATGATTGTTTATTATTCTTTGATAATGATTCGGTATCATTAATGGAAATTTCAGCCTATCATCCAATTTTAGTTTTTTATGCTACTTATTATAATTGTACGCTTTGTATAGATCATATCTCGCAGCACCTAAAAAAACACTTTATGGACTATACCACAAATCCACATATTGCAATTATTTATTATGACACAAATAAAACTATCTCAAACAGTATTTTTGACAAAACTCCTTTTGTTACACTTGAAAAAGCTCCATTAAGCTTACCTATGGAAAATAGAAATATGCCATTTCTATTTGTTCTTGACAAGGATATGATGGCAAAAATGGTTTTTATTCCAGACAAAGGAATGCCTGAATTAACCGACGAGTATTTAAAGATCATCAAAAAAAGATTTTTTAATTACTAAAGGGGCAATCTGGAATTGATAATAATAGTTTTAAGTAGTATTAATTTGCAACTGAAATACAGTTCGACTACGCTCACTGTGACCGTCAGGCTGAGCGAAGTCGAAGTCTAAAATCAATACAAAAACAAAATAACTCAACACAATTTACAATCTTGAATCATATTTCCGATATTTGCAACCTATAAAATATGCAGACAGAAATTACCATAGCTATCTATTTTGTTTTTATACTCTCGATTGGCGTTTACTCTGCCTTTACAATAAAAACGCCAACCGACTATTATGTGGCTGGGAAAAAGGCGGGATTGATTCCGGTTTCGGGAAGTTTACTGGCAACAATTTTAGGAGGTTCTGCAATTTTAGGAACAATAGAATTGAGCCAAAACATCGGCTGGGCGGCACTCTGGTTTCTGTTTTGTGCTGCACTCGGATTATTCATTTTAATTCCAATTTCGAAATATGTAAAACGTTTCGGGAATTATACCCTGCCTGAATTGCTTGGTAGTTTTTACGGCAGCAAGGTGGAATTTATCTCATCGATAATAATTCCAATTGCCTGGCTCGGAATAATTGCAGCACAAATAATTGCGGCAGCAAAAATATTAAGCGGATTGGGATTTATAGATTATTCAAACGCGGCAATATTAAGCGGCGCAATTTTTATTATCTACACTCTGCTCGGCGGTCAGCTTAGCATTTTAAAAACCGACGCGCTTCAATCGGTTCTGATAATTGCCGGATTAGCCGCCCTGATTTTCTTTTCACTTGAGAACTCAGGATTTACCGATTTTGAAAAGCCTGAAATCAGCTCACTTTTTAACTCATCATTTTCACTGTTCGATTTGGTTATTTTGATATTAACCTACTCGGTAACTTTTGTGGTTGGACCCGATATTTATTCGCGCCTGTTTTGTGCAAAAAACGAAAAAACTGCCTCGCGAAGTATTTTATTAGTCGCACTAATTTTAATTCCTGTCTCGTTCGGATTAACTTATTTGGGAATAATTTCGCAACAAACTCAAAGTACCGGTATTGTCTCGTTTGCTGGATATTTACTGCCGGGCTGGGCGTACGGACTTTTTATTGCGGCACTACTTTCGGCAGTTATGTCGTCGGCCGACACCACTCTTTTAACCTCGTCGATGATTGTTAGCGAATTGTTTACAGGAGACTTAAACAACAAAAACTCACTAAAATCAACTCGTTTAATTGTTGTGTTGATGGGAGTTCTGAGCATTCTGATTGCACTGTTTGTTACATCTATTATTCAGGCTCTGCTTTTTGCACTCACTTTCTTTTCGGGGGCTTTTGTTGTACCAACTCTGGCGGGGTTACTAAATATTAAGGTGAATAAAAAGAGAGTTATTTATGCGATTGTTATTGGAGGATTAGTTGCACTTTTTGGTAAAATGATTCACAATTTCCACAATGAAATTATCGGGAATATCATAATTATCACATCGTATCTTATTAACATGGCAATTCTTTTTACCCGAACCAAAAGATAGGTTTTGTTGAAAAGAATGAATTCCATTAAAACACATTTAAAAATAATTTAATAGTTTTGCGCTACACCACGAATAATCAAAGCATGGAAGATTCAACTATTTCTAACGAAATAAACAAAGAACAGTTATTTGATATTGTTCACGATTTAAAAAGTCCATTTACAGCTTTGCTTGGTATTTCGGAAATATTAATAAGCGACTGGGATGAACTCTCCGACGAAGAAAAACTGGAATTAATAAAAGGATTAAGGACAACATCAGAAAATACATTGCAATTATTAGAAAAACTTCAGCCATAAACTAATTCGCAATTACCTTAACTTGAAAGTCTGTTAATGAATAACAGCAATCTCTAAATTTCCCTTGTCAACTCGTCTAAAAAACCATGTAACTCTTTTTTTATCAGCGGTTTTAGTTCAGAATTAACTTTATTATGATAACTATTTAACCAGCTTTTTTCTTCAGACGTCATCAATTCAATATCAATTAAAGTAGTATCAATGGGACAAAGAGTTAACGTTTCGAATCCCAGAAACTTACCAAATTCAGTCTCTTGCTTCTCAATGCAAACCATCATATTTTCAGTCCGAATTCCGTATTCACCTTCGCGATAAAAAGCAGGTTCATTCGACATTACCATTCCTGCCTCAATTGCATTTTCGTTAAACTCCTGTCTTATAGCAAAAGGTCCTTCGTGAACATTTAAAAAATGACCAACTCCGTGACCGGTTCCATGTCCGTAATTCAAACCATTTTCCCACAGCGATTTACGAGCTAAAATATCGAGATGACAACCTTTTGTTCCAACCGGAAAAACTGCATTTGTTAATGCAATCATCCCTTTTAAAACAAGTGTATAATCATGTTTTTGCTGAACAGAAATTTCGCCCAAAGCAACGGTTCGTGTAATATCGGTTGTACCATCTAAATATTGCCCTCCCGAATCGAAAAGTAAAATTCCATGCGCCTCAACCGACAGAGCATCATTTTCGCCAACACTTAAATGGACAATTGCACCGTGCTGTTTATAACCAACAATTGGCGGAAAACTTTCGCCTTTAAAATCTTTTTGCTTCGCACGAAACTCCTTTAGTTTTTGTCCGATAGTAAATTCCGAAATATCAGTTTTACCAATATTTTCTTTTAACCAGGCGTGAAACTCAATCAAAGCCACACCATCTTTTTTCATAGCATTTTTAAATCCTGCAATTTCGGTACTATTTTTAATTGCTTTTAATTTCGCAATAACCGAAGTGCCATCAATAATCTCGTTTCTGTTTATTAAAGCACTGTAAATCGAATAATTTGTTGTTGAGCTATCTAAAAATATTTTCCGGTTTTTTATAGTTGATAAAAAAGAATAAAACCCTGAATAATCTTTTAGAATAACACCTTCGTTTTGAAGTTTTAAAACAAGTTCTTCGGGCAGTTTACTATCATCTGCAAACAGGTAACTTTCATTTTTACCTACCAGACCAAAACCTGTAAAAACAGGATTATAATTTATATCTGACCCACGCATATTAAATAACCACGCAAGTTCATCGAGCATCGAGACAATATGATAATCAGCACACTTAGTTTCCAAAAAGTCAGCAATTTCAATTTGCTTATTTTTTCGCAACTGCCCCGAAAAATCAGACTCCAATTCGAATATTTTATCAGATGAATTTTGAGGTCTGTTTTCCCAGAATATTTCAAACAAATCGGGTGTTTCAACTAATTCAATATTCTTTTCAAAAAGAGTTTTTTGAAGATTTTTATATACTGAAACGGAAATAGTTTGTGCATCGATTCCAACGCGACTGCCGGGCGATAATTTCGTAGCAAGCCAAACTTCAGGTAGAACAGCATCGGGCACACGCAATTTATTCATCGTTATTTCTGTTCCCTGCAGCTCCTCCTCTGCCTGAATAAAATAGCGGCTGTCAGTCCACAAACCCGCTTCATTTTTTGTTACTGCAACAACTCCGTACGAACCAGTAAATCCGGAAATAAATTCTCGGGTTTGCCAATGTTTAGGCAAATATTCGCTGTAATGAGGATCGGTACCGGAAATGTACCATGCATCGAGATTCAATTTTTGCATCTCAGTTCGAAGTGCTGATAATCGATTATATATTTTGTTCATTTTAAAAAAAGTCTTTAACAAATTGTTTTATGGAAGGTGCAGGAATATCATCATAATTTATCTCCTCTTCAGAGTAAAATTTATAATCCATAATATCGTCCATTGGGTTTAAATTAAGGGTAGTTTCTGCCTCAACTTTAAACGCTAAATCGAGGGTAAAAACTTTGAATTCCGAAAAAATATATTCGTTGGGTACAGAACCGATATATTTTAACGATTTTACTTTCAGTCCCAACTCTTCCGAAAGTTCACGAACAACTGCATTCTCGGCAGTTTCGCCGGGATCAACAAAACCACCGGGCAAATCAAGTTTCCCGAAATTTGGTTCAACGCCACGTGTTACCAGCATCAATTTCCCATCGGCATTCGTTATCAATGCCGCCACCGCTGCCGCCGAATTGATAAAAAAATGAAATCCACAATCGGTACATTTTAACGAACGGTCGCCCGCTTTTTTAAATTTGGCAGAACCACATTTAGGGCAAAACTTTAAAACTTCTATGGGATTTGTATTCATCGTCATTCAATTATTCGTATCGCTTTAAGCCAGTCGTAAAAAAGATTTGGCCAATTATCAACAGGCAGATTATTTTTACGCATACCAAAACCATGTCCGCCTTTGGCAAAAATATGTATTTCGGCAGGTACATCATTCTCTTTTAGTTGAAGGTAAAACTCAATTGAATTGCGCGGAACAACAGATTTATCATCGTCAGCAAGAATTAAGAATGTGGGTGGAGTTTGCGGAGTAACATGTAATTCGTTAGAATACTTTTCCACAAGTTCCCAGTTGTTTCCTTCGCCAATCAGGTTTATACGCGACCCCATGTGACCAAATTCCTCGTTAAAACTAATTACCGGATATAACAGTAATAAAAAATCGGGGCGGCAACTCAACTTCTCAACCGGGTTTGTGCTCTCCTTGTTACCAAGGTCGAAACGAGTACCTGCAGTTGCAGCCAAATGTCCTCCTGCCGATGAACCTGCAAGACCAATTTTATCAGTCTCAATCCCCCACTCTTTCGCATTCATTCGAACAGTTCGCATGGTTTGGCGGACATCTTCCGAAGGAATTTTATCATGCCCGTACGGAAGCCGGTATTTTAAAACAATGCCTGCAATTCCTTTTGTATTCAGCCATTTGGCAATCGCATGACCTTCGTGTTCCATCGCCTCAATCCAATATCCACCTCCCGGACAAATAACAACTGCGGCACCTGTGTTTATACGCTTTTCAGGCAAATAAACAAACATCTCAGCCTTCGAAATTTTACTTATATGTCCGTTTTCTGCTGTAACTTCGGCTTCATCCATATCGTTATGACTTGGCGCACCATCAGGCCAAACTTTTAAAACTTTATTTTGTGCAATTATACTTGTCGAAATAAAAAACAGGATAATTATAAGATTTAGATTTTTCATATTTCTATTATTTTTGATTGTATTAATTACACCGAAAATTCACAATTTTATAAACAAAAATTAAGGGGACTTCTAATAATTCCTTTCTTTCAAGAAACAAGTATAATGAATAATATGCAAGCCACAAATATTTCTGAATAGCCGTAGCTATTTGAAAATATTTTGGCGAAGTCAGATTGTTTATTATACTTGTTCCCGTAGGGTTGTCATAGTTTTCCACATACTGCTTTAAATTTTATTACATTATCCCGATAGTGTTTCAAAAATTTAAATTGTCTCTGAAAAACTATGACAATCTTGATGCGAAGGAATTAATAGAAGTCCCCTTAAGATTTTGCCCCTTTAAAATAGTGTTCTTTTTCGGCAAAGAAAATATTAAAAGTGGTTAACGAGCCATACGACCGGGTAATATATTGCTGGATATGAACTTTCTCTTCGTCTGATAATTTTTTGTGACTATTTATACTTTGCTCCAAAACCCGCAAACGGTCGCGCAACATTACAATTTTATGAAAAAATGCTTCGATTGGAATCTCCTTAGGTTTTAAATCCTGATTTGCCGGTTGTAGAATCATGGTTCCACCAATCCATTTTTCGCCAAGCGGAATAATCTCGCTTAATCCGGCATATTTATCAAGAACATAAGCCATTACATTTTCTATTTCGGAAAGTGACAATCCGGTTCTGGGCGCATCTTCGTTGTGTTCCAAAACCGTTAGGTCGGTATTTCTTTTTGTGATTTCCATTTTACCACCACGCTCAAAAATTATTTCATAAGCAGTCAGGTTGTTTTTGCTTACAATTCCTTCTCCATATCGCGGGTGGTCAACCCTGGTTCCTACTGATAGTTCTTCCATTATTTTCTTTTTTGAATAATTTTTTAAATGTAAAAATATTTATTGAAATGATTAAATGAATTGTAAGTATAAGAATTGGGTATAAGACAAATTTCCAATTTATCCTTTTGGCTTCGCCATTTTCCCTTAAAAAGGGGAAAGCGCTCTAATATAAATACTGCTAAATTAATTGATTGAGGAAAAGCCTTTTTAGAACATTCTCCCCTTTAAGAGGGGAGATGCCGACAACTTGTCCCGATTTTTTATCGGGAGGCAGTGGGGTAAAAAAAGATAATATATTTTAAAAAGAAGGAGCATCAAGCAACCAGCATCTACTTGAAAGGGGAGTTGGGTTCGTTTGCAAACACCTGATAAATTACCTGATCGATAAAATATGCCCACAATTTTGCCACTAAAACAATTGCTTTTCCACCCCAAAAAGTCATGGTAATTTTTCTTTTACGCTTTTCAACCGATTTAAATATACGAGTAGCGACATCTTCTGCCGACATCATTTTCTCCTCATCGCGGGGAGTTGCTCCCTGCTGTGTACCATCAGCAGTAAGCGCTGTAATCCGTATTTCTGATTTTGTAAACCCCGGTGCAGCGACCAAAACATGCAAGCCCTTTTTCAGGTATTCAACCCTGACAGTATCTAAAAAACCCCGAACAGCAAATTTCGATGCCGAGTAGCCCGTTCGTCCCGGTAATCCAATATAACCACCAACAGAGATAACACCAACCAGCGACCCTTTTTGCTCAACTAAATGCGGCAATGCAAACTTTGTACAATATACAGTTCCCCAATAATTAACATCCATCATTGTGTGTAAAACATCCATATCAACATCTTCTATTGATGCACGCATGGAAACACCCGCATTATTAATTAGTAAGTTTATCTTTTCGAATTTTTGGATAGCACTGTCAATAAGGTATTTGCAATCAGCTTCTTGGGTAACATCAGTTTTAACGGTAAGAACTTCAACACCGGTTAGCTGATTTTTGAGCTCTTGTAATTTTTCTATTCTACGAGCTGCCAAAACCAAATCCCAACCTTCAGAAGCATATTTTTCTGCCAGTGCCTTTCCAATTCCCGATGAAGCACCGGTTATAATTACAACTTTATTTTGCATAAAAAATCAATATAAAAACTGTATTTTACAAAGCAACAAATGTATGGAAAAGTAACTGTTTTCCTATTTATATTTTCAATAAAGAGAGCAAATCATTTAACATATTTATAATCACCTATTTAAAAAGTTTTCGCAGTCCACTTCCAATTTTATTGATAGTTTTCTGCAAATCATCTTTTGTGGCATTCGTAATAGATTTTCGCGTTTCCGATAAATCCATTTTAGTTTTTGGATTACCAACCGGACCAGTAATTATTACACCCGCCGGAAGTTCTTTTATATTTTGATTTCCGGGAATTAAACCTAAAATATTTTGAATATCGGAACCAAATGCATCGCGCTTAACAATAAAATCGAGACGCATATTTATAAGGTTTTCCACACTCAACTCTCCTTTAATTGAAGTCTCTTGCCCGGCAACTTTTGTTTTAAATGGTTTTAACTGAATATTTCCATTTTCCATATCGAAGTTTGCCTTAAAATCATCGACTTTTACATTTACCAGTTTTTCGGGTTTTAAAATGCTTCGTAACTGATTAAAAATTGGCGATTCGATAATCTGTAAATCTTGGGTACTAAACTGCCCCGAACCATTTATCGAAGCCGGAATAAATTTATGGTCGGGTGTTAATTGCCCCCTCATTTTAACCTCTGTTGAAAATTTCCCACGACTGTTTCCGGCAACCGGAATCATACTCCTGATGCCTGACAATGATTTATATGCCAACGGAATATCGATGTTTACAGCATTGAAACCAAAATCGACAAAAGGTTGGTTTTGCACCGTATTTTTATACGAACCATTAACATACAATTCGCCATCGAGCATTTGCATATTTAATCCGTTTAAAATTAGCTTGCCATTTTTTGCAGTAATTAATCCGTTAATATTAGAAATTGGAAGTTGGTCGAAAACAGCTTTTTTAATATTCGACCGGAAAGCAATATCCAGATTTTCAGGAATATTAAATGCAAGTACTTCCTTACTTTCAGAATTATTTTGTGTATTATCGGTTTCTGTTTTACTCGTTGCAGCACTTTTATTCTCTGCAATCTGAAGTCGTAACAACTCATTTAAATTTACAAAATCTGATTTTAACCCGAGGGTTCCTTTTAATCTTCCGTCCTTTAAAAAGTAGTTCAGATAATTATACACTTTCCCTGAGAGATTAAAATCGCTCTGCCCCACCCTAATTTTAAACTCCTTCAAAATTATATTTTTAGGCGAAAAATAGAGTTGTCCTTTTGGAACAAAAATCGGTTGAGACATTTTGGGCGAATCGTAAATAAATCTGTCGAGCAAAACAACTCCGTCAGACTTAATTTTGTCGTACTCCTCGTTTTCTACGGCCGAATAATTTCCTTTTACAAATAAATTTGCGTCTATTAAACCCGCAATATTTACACTGTCCAATGGAATAACATCTTTTAGATGGTCGAAATTTATTTTCCCAATAAAAGCACCATCGAACCACAGGTCTTCAACCAAATTATTTATTACAAGAGTTAAATCAACCGGATTATTTTTAATCTCAAAATGGGCATCGTTTACTTTTATCTCAGTTAAATTCAAATCGCCCTGCAACTTCGAAATATCAACATCAGCTTTTATATTTTTAATGCTTTCCGGAAAATCTTCGTATTGAAAAATACCGTTAGTAATATCTAAACTCAACGAAAAGGCAGGATAATTTTCGCCAAAAAGGAAACCATTTATTTTACCTGTAACAGACGCTGAACCACCGGTTTTAATATCTTTTAAATATGAATTAAAGTGTGCAGGAACAAGTTCTAAAAAATTCTTAAAATCAGATTTTTTGGTCTTTAATTGTAAATCGAAAAATGTACTGTCAGAAGGAATTTCCATATTACCGGTTAATTCTAACGCCAAATTATTTACAAATAACTCGTTTTCGGCAATCGAAATTGTCATCGTCTCGTAATCAATATTCAGCACCATTTTTGTTTGGAGCGATGTATTCGAAATATAATCCACGCCACTATAATTCAGATTAAAATCATCAACTTTCCCTTCGGTAATTAGCTCGGTTGTGCTTCCGTACATTTTACCGGTAATCCCGAAATTAATACCTAAAAAGTCAACTGCCATTTTTGCCAGATTATCCCGATACAAAAAAGTGGCATCGTTTATCTCAATATTATCGAGTTGAAGTTTAAAAGAGTTATCGGTTGTTGTAGGTTGATTTGCAGATTCCGGTTCTGTTGAATCGCCGGATTTTATTAAATCCCAGTTTGCGTTTCCTGCCGCGTTTACAACCAATTTAAGTTGTGGTTTATCGAGAGTTATATCATCGATGCTAATTCCCGATTTCTTAAATATCGATGCCAGACTCATTGTTACTCTCGCGGTTGAGACATTTAAAAGTGTATCGTTTTTAAACTCATTCTCGCCAATAATTAAAACATCATCGAACTCTAAAGTCGCTTTGGGGAAATTCTGAAACAACGATAGTTTCATATCAGCAAATTCAACCTCGGCATTAATATATTTATTGATTGTTGATTTTGTCGCATCCAATAAATTCTGTTTGAAAAATATTGGAATTGCGAGAAGTGCTCCCAACAAAACAACCAATACAATTACAATTATTACAACTATTTTTTTCATCCTGATTTTTTTCAAAAATACTGATTTGGAGATTAAAAAGAAGTTACAGATTGTTAAAACTTACAAAATAAACATATCCCCTCTAACAAACAGGTCATATAAAGTTTTTGCAGAATATTTTTCTTTGCATTAAGTCAATTTATCAATCGGCTATTGCTTCACATATTTTATTTGCAATTCATGTTTTAATGAAACAATTAAATACAATATCAAATAGTATAAATTAAATTATATCCTGTTACTTCTGGAGTAGCGTCTGCTTATATCGTGATAATTTAACCTGAAAGAATGCAAAAAATTAATGTTATACTAAAAGAGTTGTCGTAAAGGCAACTCTTTTAGTATAAGTCGGGATGACAGGATTTGAACCTGCGACCCCGTCGTCCCGAACGACGTACGCTACCGGACTGCGCTACATCCCGATTATTAAATTCGGTGCAAAATTAAACATTTTTTAATTGTATGAAAATTAGAATGAGAATAATCATTAATTCGGCGAGTATTATTTTTCATGAAATAGATAAACCTGCGTAAGTTTTATTGCAGTCTATTCCTATTCAACAGTTTTTGGACTGTTGTTATTCTCAAATATTTTTGGTTTGCATTTTCCCTCCTTTCTTGGTTTAATCTTTTGTTTGTCCTGAATGTTAAGGAGCAGGATTCCTCCGTGGTTGGCTTATGCCAACCTGATCTGGTGTCGTTTTCTGACAAACTGTTCGTACTCGATGCTGTCTATATCCACTTTGGTAAAGTATGCTAACAATCTTTTCCACAGGTTTACTATTGTGCTTTTACTGTTCCTGTTTGTCTAACAACCGAAATAGGTCTTCTATCGCATCGGTACTTGGAAGCCTGAGCTTAAAGGCTCGTCGGTAGTTCTTCCAGAAAACTGTTTCTTTCCTGTCGTTGTCGAAAGCATTGCGGCTGCCCTCTTTAAAAACAAACAACATAATCCCGCCCATTACCAAAAAAACAGTCATCTTTTTATCCAGAAAAACAGTTGATAAAACCCCGTTATATTTCTTTTGAAAAGCCTGTAAATACAGTATCTTTGACGTATGTTAAAGGCACTGGAAAATATGAGTTTTGATGAGCTTTGGGAGACCAGCAAAAGGTTGGAATCCCAAAATACATAAAGCCTGAAAACGAAGATGCATTAAATCACAAGGGTATTATTGCCGAACTGCCCACCTTCCCAATCGAAAAAGGGATAGCAGGTCCCGGGCTGTTGGCGCAAATAATGATTGACAAATTTGTTGACCACCTGCCCATAGACCGACAGATAGAACGTTTCAAACGCGAAGGCATAAAATCCCTTCATCGACCATTAACGGATGGCAAGAGGCAGTTTGCAATTTATTGTGGCCACTTTACGAGAATCTAAAGCACAGGGTGCTTTCGCAAGGCTATCTTCAAGCCGACGAAACACCAATACCGGTACTCGATAAAAACAAGAAAGGGAAAATCCACCAGAGATACCACTGGGTATATTACGGCCCTTTGGAGAAGACGGTGTTTTTCGACTATAGCAAAGGCATGCTTTACGGCTAGAAAAGGCATTGCCCATATTGAACGAACTTGGCAAATGGATTATCGAAACTTACAAAACCGCCCTGCCAAAATCGCCAATGGGCAAGGCAACGGCATATTGCATTCCCCGATG
>JAJRSD010000044.1 GCA_024278975.1 Bacteroidota bacterium | reverse complement strand
GTTCTTCCGGATTCTACTACACCAACTTTTGTGCTTTTCAGTTTCTCGGTTAATTGTATTATCAAATGGGCAATTTGTAATAGCTGGTAATAGTTTTGCATTGCAAATAGGCTGGTGTGTGAAAATTTATGCTGAAGGTTAATGTCGAATCATCTGCATTTGGTTTGCCGGGCAAAAGAGGGATTCAAAATTAGCAATGTAATTCGCGATTTCAAAAAATTCACAGCAAAACAGATTCTTAGAAAAATTGAAACAGAACCGGAAAGTAGAAAGGATTGGATGCTGTACCGATTTGAATATGCCGGAAAATTTGACAACCGGATTAAAAAATATAAATTTTGGCAAGAACCCAATCATGCTGTTTTGCTTGATTCAAATGAAATGATTAATCAACGGATTAACTACACCCACGAAAACCCGGTTAAGGCATTAATTGTTTTTAATGCAGAAGATTATATATTTAGTTCTGCACGCGATTATGCAGGCGAAAGAGGTTATGTAAACGTACACGTTGTGAAATAGAATAGTTGAGCTTGTAACTACCTACCCCTCGTTTCATAACGTGGGGTGCGCTGTTTGTCGATTGTATCGACAAGAACTTACGTATGTTAAAAACCCGAATAGTTGAGTTACAAACTCAAAGACAGTTAACCCCTCGCTGCAAACGAGGGGGAGAGAGAAATATGGGTAACAGATAAATTTTGCATGACAGGGAAAAACCAAATTGTCTGGAACGGAAATAACATGTCAGGCGATAAAGTGAATACAGGTTTATATTTTATTCACCTGACCATGTTGGGGCAAAAACAGGTATTTAAAGTTTCGTTTATCGAAAAACAATAGGTTTTCTTATAGATATGGATACGGGTTAAAACTGTATCACCCAAAGCCACTTACAAAAAAAAGGCTGCCGGTTGGCAGCCTTTTTTTTCGATTCAAAACGAAGGAAAAAATTTCAAAAACCAAAGGTCTGCAGAGGTGTTTAGTTTTTGCGAGAAAACGCCAAATACTGTTTTACTCTCGTGTTATTATCAAAAAAAAAGTCAATATTTTAAACATTAGTTTTAAATATTACAACTGCAAATATTTATTCTTTGTACATTTGCAATTATTAAAATACATAGCTATGTCAACATTAAAATCAGATTCATTAAGTTATCATAAAAAAGGTCGTCCGGGTAAAATAGAAGTTATTCCAACAAAACCTCATAATACCCAGTACGACTTATCGCTGGCTTACACTCCGGGAGTTGCCGAACCATGTCTCGAAATCCAGAAAGATGCAAACAATGCATACAAATACACCGCTAAGGGAAATTTAGTTGGCGTAATTTCAAACGGAACAGCAGTTTTAGGTTTGGGCGATATTGGTGCCGAAGCCGGAAAACCAGTTATGGAAGGGAAAGGATTGCTTTTCAAAATTTTTGCCGATGTCGATGTTTTCGATATTGAGGTTGATGAAAAAGACCCAAAGAAATTAATAGAAGTTGTAAAAGCAATTGCCCCAACTTTTGGGGGAATTAATCTTGAAGATATTAAAGCACCTGAGTGTTTTGAAATTGAGGAGACACTAAAAAAAGAGTTAAACATTCCGGTTTTTCACGACGACCAGCACGGAACTGCAATCATCTCGTCGGCAGGTTTAATTAATGCCGTTGAAATTATCGGGAAATCGATGGGCGATTTAAAAGTAGTTGTAAATGGTGCCGGTGCCGCCGCTGTTTCGTGTACCCGACTTTATATCAGTCTGGGCGTAAAACCCGAGAATGTGGTAATGTGCGATAGTCGCGGGGTGTTGAATAGAGAGAGAACCAATCTCAATAAAATAAAAGAGCAATTTGTTACCAACCGGAAAATAAACACACTGGAAGAGGCGATGGTTGATGCCGATGTTTTTCTTGGACTTTCGGTTGCCGATGTAGTTACAAAAGATATGGTTGGATCGATGGCAAAAGACCCCATTGTTTTTGCAATGGCAAATCCGAACCCCGAGATTACATACGAAGATGCAACAAGCGTGCGTGATGATATAATTATGGCAACCGGCAGAAGCGACTACCCAAACCAGATTAATAATGTTCTGGGATTTCCGTTTATTTTCAGGGGAGCACTCGATGTTAGGGCAACTTCGATAAATGAGGAGATGAAAATAGCTGCTGCAAAAGCACTGGCAGAACTTGCAAAAGAGTACGTTCCCGAGATAGTTGCAAAAGCTTACAATAAAAAAAATATAGTATTTGGCAGAGAGTATATTATTCCAAAACCATTCGATCCACGATTAATTACAACTGTGTCGGTTGCAGTGGCCAAAGCGGCAATTGAAACAGGAGTAGCACGTAAAAAGATAAAAAGCTGGACTGCGTACAAACAAGAATTAACCGACAGATTAGGTTTCGATAATAAACTAATTATGGAAATCAGGAACAAGGCAAGACGAACACCAAAACGTGTGGTTTTTGCTGAAGCCAATAATTTCAAAATCCTAAAAGCTGCTCAGTTTGTAAATCGCGAAGGTATTGCAAAACCCATTTTATTAGGCGACGAAAAGAAAATAAAAGCCCTGATAAAAGATAACGAGATGGAGCTAAACGATGTCCAGATTATCGATTTACACAAAAATGTAAGCGATGAGAAAAGACGTAAATTTGCAAAAATACTCTACGAAAAAAGAAAGCGTAAAGGCATGACTTATAATGAAGCTGTGGAGAAAATGTTTAACCGCGATTACTTCGGAGCAATGATGGTTGAAACCGGAGAAGCCGATGCTTTTATTTCAGGATTCTCAAGAAAATACTCTTCAACAATTCGCCCGGCACTACAAATAATTGGTATAAAAGAGCAGTTTAATCATATTGCCGGAATGTACATTATGTTGTCGAAACAAGGTCCGCTGTTTCTTGCCGATACAACGGTAAACATGAATCCTGCGGCACAAACAATTGTTGATACAACTATTTTAACTGCCGCCCAGATAAGACTGTTTAATATTGAACCAAAAATTGCACTTCTCTCCTACTCAAATTTCGGATCGCACAAAGGAAAAGGAAGCCCGGTACGAGTAAGAGAAGCGGCTAAAATACTTCACGAAACTCAACCCGATTTAATAGTTGATGGCGAGATGCAGGCAAATTATGCACTTAACGGCAAATTGCGAAATAAACGCTACCCTTTCAACAAACTGGGCGATGCCGATGCAAATACATTAATATTCCCCAATCTGAGTTCAGGGAATATTACATACAAAGTTTTACAATCGTTGGGAACTGCCGAAGCAATAGGCCCAATTTTAATGGGTATGAAAAAACCGGTACATATTTTACAACGCGACAGTTCGGTACGTGAAATTATTAATATGGTTGCCATTGCGGTTGTAGATGCACAAGCTGCTGATGAGGAATAAAGAAACTTTATTGATTTTTTAAGTCAGATATTTTTTGATTTGCTACAAAAAATAACAGCAACAATATAATCATCCGGTGAATATGTATTCAAAATATTCATCGGATGATTTATAAAAGCATAGTCCATTATTTCACTTTTGTTTTCAAACGTTCAAAAAAAACAATGGTTTTGTTTATTGTCATAAGCTATAAATTAAATTGCAAACCTCCATATTAATTTCCCGATTACAGTAGTCCGCTTCAACTCTATTCCATCGGTTGTAGATATTTCCTGATTGATTACAAAGTAGAAAAAACTACCAATTTTCGGAATCCAGTTTATTCGGTAATTTAAAAGAACATTTTTATCTTCGCTATTCCACTGCCCAAAAACACTGGTTTGTAATTTCGGGTTAAATGCGTAATCAATCCGGCCTCCTAACTCATCGGTCGCAAACGATTTTTCGGGTAGTTGTAGATTGTTTCGTTGCCAGTCGAGGCTAATATTCAGATGTTTATTAAAATTGAAATGAGTGTTAAACTCGTATTCTTGCCGCCGTCCGGTGTAAAATTCACCAATACTAACAGCAAATTCTGTCGAAATTTTTCGGCCACTAAAAGTACTGGCTTGCACTTCTACCCGATTATCCCAATAACTTCCGGCAGGAATATAAATACTATCGATAAGCTCAAAATCTTCGGTCGGTTTATCAAAAATATGCATAACATTAAACTCAAAGAAGTCGCCACTTTTTGTCATAAAACCAAGCGGGCGCCACTCATAAAATATAGATTCGGTCTCTTTGGTCTCTTCATTAATATAGTAATTTACATCAATTGGTTTGAAAACAAGGTTTCTGAAAAATGGTAAATTATCGAATCGGGGATTAAACTGAAGTTCGGTAGAAAACATTTGATAATTCTTACGCCTTACAAAACCCATTTCAGGATTAAAATCTTTTTCTACCGTTGTAAATCCCAAATCGTATTCAATAACATCGTTTGGGTAACTTAAATACATATTGTACGACAGATTATCGCCATTTGACTTATCTGCTTCACTTAAAACTTTTGTGTCAGAAACGGCAAAAGCACCACCCACAATCAGATTTTTATTACCAAAAAGCTCTGAAGTTGAATAGGTAAAATCTGTTCCGAAAACTCGATTGTAATAGTGTGTCGAGTATTTTTGTGTGGCTATAAAACCGATGCTCGACTGCTTGAAAATATCTTGCTTTACTTTTATAACAGAATAATTGGTTGTGGGGATTGAATCTTTTGAACTGGTTTGAATAGACATAATTCCAATATTGGTTTTATTGAGTTTCCCAAAAAATCTCATTCCTCCGAGTATTGGAATTTCCATGCCATTTTCAATACCAATTCTCCTACTATAAAACAGTTTGTTTCTACCACCAATATTCATGTCGTAGTAATTCTTTCCTTCCAGAAAAAACTGTCGTTTTTCGGGATAATACAACGAAAACCGGGTTAGGTTAATTTGTTTTCTGTCCGATTCAACTTGTGCAAAATCTGTGTTTACTGTAAAATTAAGTTTCAATGTTGGGGTGATATCAAAATTAACTTCGCCACCAATTTTCCTGGTACTTTGAACATTACCATCAGAGAACTCGACTCCACCAAGCACATAAGGTTTTAATTCAATTTTCGTACCTTGTTTAATATTATTGATACCGGCAAGTTTACCTCCCTGCGATATTTTTTCGACATCGTATAACCGGGACCAACCCTGCCACATAAGTTGCTCTTTTTTTCGTCTAATATTTCGTTCGAAATTAATACCCCAAATTTGCGCGCTATCTTTTTTAAATTTCAGGGTACTGTATGGAATAACCATTTCGGCAAACCAACCCTGCTCGTTTCGTTCAACTGCCACATCCCACACGCCGTTCCAGTCTTTGTTGAAATCTTTTCCTTCGTCGCCCACCCAAACATCTGTCATTGCCCCATTTGGGTTAGTAACAAACAGATAACCGTTACGATTATCGTTAAACGTGCTTATCATTATTTCAATATTGTCGTCGCTGCTCCATCTAAAATCTCGCGCCATTTGCTGTGCCGAAATTTTTTCGGGTTCGCTATCGAAACACCAAATGCCAAAATAGATTGGATTGGTTGAATATATAACAGCAATTTTTGTTTTTTCGGTGGCAGGTTCTCCCTCGTTTTGCTCGCGTTGAGTAAAATTATCAATTGCAACAGCTTTTTGCCAGCAGGGCTCATCTAACTTTCCATCGAGTTTAATTGGTTCGTTGCAAAACAGTGCAATCAAAGTATCGGGTTTCGAATGCTGACCAAATAGATTATTACTTATTAATAATATGAGAATGAAAATTAAAAATTGCTTCATTATCTATTTCAAAACTATTGGGTAAAATAAATTCTAATCGCTTTTAATCTGATTAATCTTTTATTTGAATTCCCGGTTTAAATACTGTTGATTTTAGAGGATTCAAATGTAGTAATCATAAAATAAATAATCAACAAAAGTTCAATAAAGATATTACAAACTTTTATGATTTGTAGTATTTAAAAAAACAATTCATTAAAAGGAAAACAATTATCAATTATTTGCTACTTTCGTTCACTTAATATTTTAAACCTAATCCAATTGAAACGAATAATAATTTCTCTTGTACTTGTTTGTATTGTATTCAAAGTTGTACATGCACAAAACACCATATCGGCAATACGAGTTGATAATCCTCCTGTTATTGACGGTCGCGTAGATGAAGCTGTTTGGGATGAAGCATTTATGGTTAACGAGTTTTACCAGCGCGAACCAAATGAAGGTGCACCCATTTCGGAAAAAACTGAATTTTATATCTGCTACGATTCCAACAATATTTATTTTGGAATAAAATGCTGGGACGACCCTAAAAAAATTACAGCAAAAGAGATGGCTCGCGATGTTAGTTTAGGTAAAGACGACCGCGTGCAGATAATATTAGATACTTACCTCGACCACCGAAACGGATACTGGTTTCAGATTGGGCCGCGTGGCTCGATTGGAGATGCAATAGTGAGCGAAAATGGTGCATCATTCAACAAACAATGGGACGGTTTGTGGACAGGAAAATCGAGAATTACAGATTACGGATGGGAATCGGAAATTGCAATTCCGTTTAAAACAATTGGGTTCGACAAAGAGAGTAAACAGTGGGGAATTAAACTTATCAGAAATATTGTGAATAAACTGGAAGTTGCCTACTGGCCCGTTGCCAATTTAAACACGCACCGTTTTCAGGTTTCCGATGCCGGAATTTTAGATGGAATTGAAAATATTACACAAGGAATCGGGCTGGATATTTCGCCATATTTATTAACCGGATTAGACACAAAAAAAGGTGAAAAGAACGACCCAAATATTACGGGTGGTATCGACTTGTTTTATCAAATAACACCAAGTTTAAAATCGTCGTTAAGTATTAATACCGATTTTGCAGAAACCGAAGTTGACGACCGCCAGATTAATCTTACCCGGTTTAGTTTACACTATCCCGAAAAGCGCGATTTCTTTTTAGATGGAGCTAACTATTTTCAGTTTGGAATTGGAGGCGACTCAAGAAGTCCGGCCTCGAAAAGTATAATTCCGTTCTTTTCGCGACGAATGGGACTTGACGAAAACGGGGAACCAATTCGTATAAATGTTGGCGCTAAACTTACCGGGCAAGTTGATAACTGGAACATTGGAATGATGCATATTAACGATGCCCGGGAAACCGGAATTAATAATTTCTCGGTTGCCCGGATTACCCGAAATATTGGAAAACAATCATCGGTTGGAATTATTGGGACTTATGGAAATACGTTGTCAGACAGTAGTAACCTTGTAACCGGTGCCGACTTAAAATTGGCTACCTCCACTTTTCAGGGAGATAAAAATGTGTCGTTCATGCTTTTTGGTTTGAAATCGAACACAAAAGATATTGAAAGCAAAGATATTTCCTGGGGAACAGAAATAGCTTATCCGAACGACTTAATTAATGGAAGGCTGGGATATCTGCAAATACAGAAAAACTTTGTTGCCGGAATGGGATTTGTGCCACGAACAAATATTAACAAAACTTATGGTGTGTTAGAATTTGGCCCACGACCAAATAAGTGGGGAATTCTACAAGTTGAATTTGGAGGTAAATTCGACTATATTTCGAATATTGAAACCAACAAAATGGAAACCCGGCAAGTTGAAATTCAACCATTGGGAATACGATTTCTATCAGGCGAAGAGATTCAATATTCACTAACAAATCAATATGAATTGCTTTCTGAAGATTTTAATATTTTTGAAGATTTTGTTATTCCAAAAGGTAATTACGAATGGTGGTATCAGAAAATTAGTCTGGAAACAAAAGGAGCCAGAAACATCTGGGGAACTGCCAGTTATGGTTTTGGTGATTTCTTTAATGGCGAAAGAAAAGATTTAAAATTAAAGATAAACTGGAAAGTTGCAGTACCCTTTTTTGTGGGCGGAACTTTAATTCGTAATCGAGTAAAACTGCCCGAAGGAGAATTTACTGCAAATATTTATCAATTAAATGCAAATATTTTATTTAGCCCAAATGTTACACTTTACAACTACTTTCAGTACGATAATGCCAGTAATAGTTTTGGAGTTCAGTCGCGATTTCAATGGATTCTGAAACCCGGAAATGAAATTATTTTAGTTTGGACTTCTAATTTTCTCGAATCAGACAACCAATATTTAATGGACGAAAGTGCAGTCCGTTTAAAACTGAAGTATAATATTCGGTTTTAATTAGTCTCTGCACAAAAACTATCTAAACTTTTTGGTAATCTTTACGTTATACAACTAATATCAATGTTTTCGAATATAGAGCATTCTAATTTCAAAATCAGATTTTCTCACAATTAAGACACTAAAACATTAAATTATAGATTAATAAAGAACAAGGCTGTAAAAAAGAGGTCTGTATTTTTGTTTTGTATTAAGTATTTATTTATACTTGCACCGGATTTAAAAAAATCCATCCTCACATCAATTGTTCCAATTATTTAATCAACAATTAAAATCGATAAAAAGGAATAACATTTTTATAATATGTACGATATATTAGAACTAAACAAAAAACTCCTTCCGGAGTTAAGAGTAGTCGCTAAAGAGCTTAGTATAAAGCGAGTTGAATCGTTTAAGAAACAAGATTTGATCTATAAAATTCTTGATACACAAGCCGTTTTAGAGGCAGAGAAAAGAGAACACAGAGTTGTTAAGAAAGAACAGCCAAAGGAAGAAAATGGAATAAAAGGTTTTTTTGCAAAAAAAACACCTGTTTCTGAAAATCAGGAAGCACCAAAAGAAGAGCATAAAAAAGTCAAGCGTCCGCGCCGCGAAAGAGTTGAGCCGATAATAAAACGTGAAAAGATTGTATCGGGCAAAAAAAGGAAGATGCCAAAAACTGATAAAGGAGTTCAGTCGCGCCAGGATCAGATAAAATCAATTATTAGTGGTTTTAATCGAGAGAAAACACTTTCTGCAAAACAAGAGGAAAAACCTGAAGTAAAAACTACTGCTCCAAAAGAGGAAAATAAACCTCGCATCGAAGTAAAACTTCAATCGCAGAAACAAGAGAACAATCAGGTTAAGTCGCAGCCTCAGCAAATACCACAAGCTCAACAGAAAACAGAGGAATTGCCGAAAACAGAGAAGCCTGCAAAAGCTACTCCGGTACAAACAACCAACGAAAAAGCAAAAACCGAAGATAAACCAAAACAAAAGTGGAGTAAAAACGATAACCAAAATGGTCGTCAAAAACGTCAGTACGAATTTGATGGTATTGTTACAAACATTGGTGTTCTTGAAATTTTACAAGACGGTTATGGATTTATGCGTTCGTCAGATTTCAACTATCTTAATTCGCCTGACGATATTTATGTTTCGCAGTCGCAAATAAAACTTTTCGGATTAAAAACCGGCGATACTATTAAAGGAACTATTCGTCCGCCAAAAGAGGGTGAGAAATATTTCCCGCTAATTAAAGTGCTCGAAATAAATGGCAGGAGTCCCGATTTTATTCGCGACCGTGTTCCGTTTGAGCATTTAACACCGCTTTTCCCCGACGAAAAATTTAACATAACCGGAAACGGGCACGACAATATTTCGACACGAATTATTGACATGTTTGCTCCACTCGGAAAAGGTCAGCGCGGATTAATTGTGGCTCAGCCAAAAACAGGTAAAACAGTTTTGTTAAAAACCATAGCCAACGCAATTGCCGCAAATCATCCCGAAGTTTACATGATTGTTTTGCTAATCGATGAGCGCCCGGAAGAGGTTACCGACATGGCACGAAGTGTAAATGCCGAAGTTATTTCATCAACTTTCGATGAGCCGGCTGACAAACACGTTCGTATTGCAAATATTGTTTTAGAGAAAGCAAAAAGAATGGTTGAATGTGGTCACGATGTAGTTATTCTACTCGACTCGATTACCCGTTTGGCTCGTGCTTATAATACTGTTCAACCTCCATCGGGCAAAGTACTTTCCGGTGGTGTCGATGCAAATGCACTGCATAAACCAAAACGCTTTTTTGGTGCTGCAAGAAATATTGAAGAGGGTGGTTCGTTAACCATTATCTCAACTGCATTAACCGAAACCGGCTCGAAAATGGACGAGGTTATTTTCGAAGAGTTTAAAGGAACAGGTAATATGGAACTTCAGTTAGACCGTAAACTTTCGAATAAACGAATTTACCCGGCTGTTGATGTTACACTATCGAGTACACGCCGCGAAGATTTATTGTTCAATAAAGAACTATTAAGCAAATTGTGGATTTTGCGCCGCTTCCTTGCAGACATGAATGCAATAGAAGCAATGGAATTTATGAAAACACGTTTGATGCGTGCCAAATCGATGGAAGAATTCCTTGCATCGATGAACGACGATTAGAAAGAAAATACATTATAATTTAAAGCAGGCTAATTTATATAGTCTGCTTTTTTTATGATTTTTTTTGTAAAAAGTTTCAGATTATTGAAAGGTGGTAGTTCTTAGAAAGAAGCCAACTACAATACACACTCTCCTATTTTAAACCCTTTACAAAATTAAAAGTAGTTGACGGTTGAATTTGCTCAGAACGAAGCAACCTGCTTTTCAATGTTTTTATCCTGTTTTTCGATGGCGACTCAAAACTCACATCAATCAGAAAACGATAAAAGCCATTCTTTTTTAATTTATTTTTCGACTGAAAAATAGCAACCGGAGTATCAGGCACAATCGATGTAATTCCGTTTCGGCGAAAACGTTGCAGTCGTAAATTATTGTCGTCGGTAAGTTCCTGATTTTTATCGTGCATATCAATTGGCATTCGCGAATAAAACAGCTCGGGATGGAAATAAACCGGTACAATTCCACTTTTATTGGTAAGCGAAAAAAGTGTTTCAAAATCAATTTCCTGCGGATAACTAAAAGTGTAAACTCCATCGGAAGTTATTGCTTTTGCTGCGGCATCGTTAAAAACATACACATTCTCGTTGGCAATTATCCGGCACTTTTGTGGAATCAACTCTTTTTGCGAAAGATGACTGATTACAAAATTACGAAGCCCGCTTTTATACATGCGGTCGACAAGTTCGGTATAAAACGGAATTGAATCTTCGGGAATAAATTTAGGCAGTTCAATAAAAATCTTATGTTTAAACTTCTGAATAAACGGAACGGCTGAATTAAATCTGCTCCATGTAATTTTCGAAAACGAAAGAAAAAGAGCGTCAACTTCGTTCAAATTTATCTTCCGAAGCCACTCCATCGAATCAATCCGGAAATAAAATTCGTCGCGTTTCTGAATATTTTTTACTGTGAATTCAGCGAGAAACCGCTTTTTAATTCCATACGATAACTGAGCTATTTTTTTCGAATTCGACTCGTCTATTTTCGAGGGGAATTTTATATCGCTAATTCCCGACAGATAAACTTCGCTATTTGGTCTGATGTGTTTTTCGCCTGCTTCAATTTTATACCACCCATTTTCAGTTTCAACCGACCTCACTTTTACGGTCTCCTGTTTTTCGGTATTCTGAATATGAAAGCGCAAACGGAATCCCGGTTCAATTTTCATTTTCGATGAGATAAACAGAACAGAACCTTTAATTCTCTCAACTTTCCCCAGAAAAACACCTGCAACTGTTTTGTTCGAAACCGCAGCTCTAACATCTTTACCGAGAAAGTAGCTGGTTTTTTCGCGACCAAAATCTAAATCGAGCAGCGTTTTTGCTTCGGGTATATTTTCTACATTGTCGAGTGCCATCCGATACGCTTTTGCCACACGGTAAGTATATTCGCCCGATTTCATCCGCCCCTCAATTTTAAGACTTGTAACGCCCATTTTTTCTAATAAATGAATTGAATCGATGCACTGGTTATCCTTCAAATTAAAAAGGTATTTCTCTTTTTTACTGGTTGAATAAATCCGACGGCAAGGTTGTGTACAAATACCACGATTTGCTCCGCGTCCTCCCGAGTAGCTGCTGTACAAACACATTCCCGAAAACGAATAACAAAGTGCTCCATGAATAAATACCTCAGTCTCGACACTACTCTTTTTACAGATTGCCTGTAACTCGTGCAAAGTTAATTCACGTGCAAGCACCACCCGTTCAAAACCTTTCTTTTCAGTAAAATCTGCTCCCAAAGAGTTATGAATTCCCAACTGTGTACTGGCATGAATACTTAATCGCGGAAAAAAACGGCGGGCAATATAATAGACACCCCAATCCTGTATAATAATTCCGTTTATACCACTAAGATTAAGAAAATGCAAATAGTCGAGCAGTTCCGGAATTTCACTATTTTTTATCACCGTGTTTAATGTGAGATAAATTTTTACGCCCCTCTTTTTTGCCTCTTTTATAAGTGTTGGCAACTGTGCATTTGTGAAATTCTGTGCTCGTCCGCGGGCATTAAACTGTTTCAATCCCAGATAAATAGCATCAGCACCACCTTTAAGGGCAGCATAAAACGATTCAATATTTCCGGCAGGTAAAAGAAGCTCAGGTTTATTTTGCATTTATTCTGAATTTGCTGCAAACTTAATAAATTTTGAACGGTACTTTAAACAATTATCAAATTTCAGTTTTCTATTATTTTTACAAGTTATAAATTACAACTATTTTGTATTTTTGCTATCCACAGATTACAATTACTACACATAACTGATTACTTTTACAAAAATTTTAGAATTTGGAATTTTTTCAACATACACATAAATCGTTACTCGGAAGCACAAAACCGACTATAAGAAGAGAGCTTCTTAACGATATTGACTGGAGTAAAAAGCTCATTTGTATAAAGGGTTTCAGGGGAGTTGGAAAAACTACCTTTCTACTCGATTACATTCGAAAAACTTATCCCGAATCTAATGATGTACTTTATATAAACCTCAATAATTTCTATTTCACAAAACGAAAAATCAGTTCGTTTGCCGATGAATTTGCAAAGCGCGGAGGGAAAGTATTATTGTTGGATCAAATTCAGAAATATCCCAACTGGTCGGCAGATTTAAAAAAGTGTGCAACCGAAATTCCTGACTTAAAGATTATTTTCACTTCGTCGCCGGTTCTTAGAATTGCAGAAGACAATCCTGATTTAAATGGTATTGCAAATATTAATCATCTTGAAGGATTATCGTTTAGAGAATATTTAAAATTTAAAACAGGGAATAATTTTGAGTACTATAGTTTTGATGAGCTTATTAATAACCATGTTGAAATTGCAAAAAAGATAGTAGCAAAAGTTCGTCCGCTGGCATTTTTCGACGATTATTTAAAGCACGGTTATTTCCCTTATTTTATCGACGACCCCAATTTTTACATCAACCGATTATTAAAACATATTAATCTGGCGTTGGAAATTGATGTTCCGTACATCAATCAAATCGAGTTAAAATATCTCACAAAACTTAGAAAGTTATTACATATAATTGCCTCGGAGACACCCTTTACACCAAATGTCAGTAAATTAGCAACTGCCGTTCAAACATCGAGGGCAACAATAATGAACTACCTTAAATATCTGAAAAATGCAAAGCTAATTCATCTGCTTCACTCCAACGGAGACGAAGATCAAATGAAAAAACCTGAGAAGGTTTATATGCACAACACAAACTTAATTTACGCAATTGCACCAAACAATACAGGTAATTTAAACTTGCGCCAAACATTTTTTTATAATCAGGTTGGCTACAAGCATAATTTAAAAACATCGCCAAAAGCCGACTTTTGTGTCGATGGGAAATACCACTTCGTTGTAGGAGGCAGGAAACTGGAACCTACTTCTGATGTTTATGCGGCATCGGATGTTATCGAAGTTGGCGAGGGAAATAAAATACCATTGTGGTTGTTTGGCTTTTTACATTAGAGCAAATATTATATTAATAAATATTTTACATTAGAATAAATAAATTACGAAATGACTAAAAAGAAAAAATTCATTACATGCGACGGTAATTATGCGGCAGCGCATATGAGTTACATGTTTAGCGAGGTAGCATGTATCTACCCAATTACTCCTTCGTCAACCATGGCAGAATATGTTGATGAGTGGGCGGCTTTTGGTAGAAAAAACATGTTTGGCCGTCCGGTTCGTTTGGCCGAAATGCAAAGTGAAGGTGGTGCTGCAGGTGCTGTTCACGGTGCTTTGCAATCTGGTGCATTAACTACTACTTACACCGCATCGCAGGGATTATTATTGATGATTCCGAATATGTATAAAATTGCTGGCGAATTGTTGCCAACAGTTTTTCACGTAAGTGCGCGTGCTTTAGCAGGTCATGCACTCTCTATTTTTGGCGACCACAGCGATATTTATGCTGCACGCCAAACAGGTTTCGCAATGCTTGGAGCGGGTTCTGTTCAAGAGGAGATGGATTTAGCCGGTGTTGCTCATTTAGCTACACTTAAATCAAGAATTCCATTCGTAGCATTTTTCGATGGTTTCAGAACTTCACACGAAATTCAGAAAATTGAAGCCATTGAAATGGAAGATATGATGCCTTTGGTTGATATGGAAGCTCTTCAGGAATTTCGTAACCGTGCATTAAATCCTGAAAACCCGGTAACTCGTGGTACTGCTCAAAACCCTGATATTTTCTTCCAGGCAAAAGAGTCGTCTAATAAATTTTACGATGCAGTTCCTGGTATCGTTGCTGATTATATGGATCAAATTAGTGAACTGACAGGTAGAAAATATCGTCCGTTTACTTATGTTGGAGACCCGGATGCTGAAAATGTTATTATTGCAATGGGTTCTGTTACAGAAACTATACGCGAAACCATCGATTATTTAAATACTCAGGGGAAAAAAGTTGGACTAATTATCGTTCACTTGTTCCGTCCGTTCTCGGCAAAATATTTTGCTGAAGCACTTCCAAAATCAATAAAAAGAATTGCTGTTTTAGACCGTGCTAAAGAGCCGGGTGCCGGTGGCGAGCCACTATTTTTAGATATCAGATCGTATTTCTACGGAAAAGAAAATGCTCCTATTATTATTGGTGGACGTTATGGTCTAGGATCTAAAAACACTACTCCATCGCAAATTATGTCGGTTTACGAAAACCTTGAAAGAAATGAGCCAAAAGCTGATTTTACAATCGGAATTGTAGATGATGTAACTTTCAAGTCGCTTCCATTAAAAGAAGAGATTAATATAACTCCAAAAGGAACATATCAGGCTAAATTCTACGGCTTGGGTTCTGACGGTACTGTGGGTGCTAACAAAAACTCAATTAAAATAATTGGCGATGCAACCGACAAATCGTGCCAGGGATATTTCGAATACGACTCGAAAAAATCGGGTGGTTTTACCTGTTCTCACCTTCGTTTTGGTGATAAAAAAATACGTTCTACATATTTGGTAACCACACCAGACTTTGTCGCTTGTCACGTTCCAGCCTACATCAATCAATACGATGTTTTAAAAGGATTAAAAAAAGGTGGTTCGTTTTTAATGAACTCTATCTGGGATGCAGAGGAGACTAAAAAACAACTTCCTGACGGAATGAAAAAATATATGGCAGAAAACGAAATCAAATTCTACATCATCAACGGAACAAAATTGGGTGAAGATTTAGGTTTGGGAACTCGTACAAATACAATTATGCAATCGGCATTTTTCAAGATTACCGGTGTAATTCCATTCGAGACTGCCGTTGACCAGATGAAAACTGCAATTGTAAAATCGTACGGTAAAAAAGGCGAAAATGTTGTAAACATGAACTATGCTGCTGTTGATGCAGGCGGTAAAAATGTTGTTCCGGTTGAAGTGCCAACTGAATGGAAAGATATTGTTCCGGCCGATTCTGATGAAGATTCAAGCCGTCCTGATTTTATCAAAAATGTAGTGGACGTAATCAACGGTCAGCGTGGCGACGATCTTCCTGTTTCAACTTTTGTTGGTAACGAAGATGGTACATTTCCACAAGGAACAGCAGCCTACGAAAAACGTGGTGTTGCAGTAAATGTTCCTGAGTGGCAAGCCGATAATTGTATCCAGTGTAACCAGTGTGCATACGTTTGTCCGCACGCTGCAATTCGTCCTTTCTTATTAACCGACGACGAAACCAATTCGGCACCCGATGGAACTGAAGTAATTGAGGCAAAACCGGCAAAAGCATTTGGTGGATTGAAATTCAAAATTCAGGTTAGTGTTCTCGATTGTACAGGTTGTGGTAACTGCGCCGATGTTTGTCCATCGAAAGAGAAATCGTTGGTTATGAAACCACTGGGATCTCAGTTAGACGAAGTTAAACTTTGGGACTACATGGTTGACGAAGTTTCGTTAAAAGAGTCAGTTGTCGACAGAACCAAATCGGTTAAAAACTCACAGTTTGTCCAGCCACTATTCGAGTTCCACGGAGCTTGTGCCGGTTGTGGAGAAACTCCATATATTAAACTAATTACTCAGTTATATGGCGAGAGAATGATGGTTGCCAATGCCACCGGATGTTCTTCAATTTATGGAGGTTCTGCTCCGGCAACTCCATATTGTAAAAACAAAGATTCGGGTCAGGGACCAGCTTGGGCAAATTCGCTTTTCGAAGATAATGCCGAGTATGGTTTTGGTTTTGCTGAAGGTGTTCAGGCTCAACGCAACCGCATTGAAACAATTATGCAGGCTGCAATTGGCAATGGTGCTACCGATGCTGAAAAAGAGGTTTATACCGAATGGATTGCCAGCAAAGAAAATGCCGATGCATCGGTTATAGCTTCTAATAAAGTTTTAAATGTAATTACAAACAGCGATAGCGAAGATGCAAAAGAGATTGTTAAACTAAAACAATACCTTATTAAGAAATCTATTTGGGTATTTGGTGGCGACGGATGGGCTTACGACATCGGGTTCGGTGGTTTAGACCATGTTATGGCAAGTGGCCAGGATATCAATATTTTGGTTATGGATACCGAAATTTACTCAAATACAGGTGGTCAGGCATCGAAAGCTACACCAGTTGGAGCAGTCGCAAAATTTGCTGCATCGGGTAAAAAAATCCGTAAAAAAGATTTAGGTGCAATGATGATGAGCTACGGATATGTTTATGTTGCACAAGTTGCAATGGGAGCTAACCAGTCGCAATATTTCAAAGCATTGAAAGAGGCTGAAGCTTATCCGGGACCATCTTTAATTATTGCCTATTCACCTTGTATCAGTCACGGTTTACGTGCAGGTATGGGAAAAACTCAGGACGAAGAGAAAAGAGCAGTTGAAGCTGGTTACTGGTCGCTGTTCCGCCATAATCCACTGTTGGAAGAGGAAGGAAAGAATCCATTTCAGTTAGACTCTAAACAGCCAGACTGGAGTAAGTTCCAGGATTTCTTAAGCGGTGAAGTTCGTTATACTTCGTTGAAGAAAACATTCCCCGCTGAAGCTGACGAACTCTTTACAGCTTCTGAGGAAAATGCAAAATGGCGACACAATTCGTACAAGCGATTGGCTGCTATGGATTATTCAAAAGATAAAGAATAAAAGTCTCATCTGACCTTCCGTCAATTGACGGAAAGGGATAAGAAAAGAGTCTATAAAACAGAAGCCGTTGTTCGTCAGTTGACAAACAACGGCTTTTATTTTTTAACTGTCTGTACTTCACTATTTCTTATAACTGATAGATATTCCGGATGGACCCGAATTATCGAAAATAGTTTCATAATTTTCAAGACTTTTCAGATAATCCACAAATTCTTTAATCCCATTTACTTGCATTAAAGTATTGTGGGCAACAAAGCAACCTCCCGATTTAAGTTTCGAATCCATTGCCATAAAATAATTTTTGTACCAATATTTATCAGCATCACTAAAAACAAAATCGTAATCGCCCGGTAATTCAGGTACTAATTTATGTGCATCAGCAAGCCGTATTTCTATAAATTTAGCAACTCCTGCCTTTTTAAAATTTGCTTTGGCTTGAATATATCGGGTTTTATCAATTTCAATTGTAATAAGTTTGCCACCCGTTTTACTCAGTGCCCAGGCAATCCAAATTGCTGAATGCCCGGTTGATGTACCAATTTCTACAGCACTTGTATAACCATTTTCCACAATAATATCGTACATTATTTTACCATCAGAAAGAGGAACATTCATATCTTTCCAATTATTTGCATTATCTTCTAAAAACGATCTAACCTTTCTATCGAAGTCGTTTTCTATTTTGGGGTACTGTGCAAAAATGGTACTTGTAATTAGTAAATTTATAATAATCAGTATTGAAAATTTAAGACTCATTTTTTATTTTTTTTTGAATGATTTAAAGGTAGAATAAATTACTTAAACTATAAACCAACATGTTACGCAAAAACTATTTAAAGCCGTTCTAAATTAAGTATTTTTAATAGTTAAAAAGGTTAAATACTATTTGAATATTCCAAAAAATAACTATTTTTGTAGTGCATATGGGGTTCAACCCATATTGTGTGTTTGGGGGTTAACATTTAGGAAGGAGACTGTTGAGTCTCCTTCTTTCCGTTTAAACCTTTTGTAATTTCGCACTAAAAGATCTGTCATTTTGAACTCTAAGCCAAACCTCTTTAGGCTATCGCAACAATTTACAGTTTCGTAATTTGTAAATATTTAATTAATAATTTTGTTTGATTGAAAAAGGGCTCATTTCATAAAACAAAAATGGGAACTAATCTTTTACGAATAGTTCCCATTCACTCGAGGTAACCGAAGTTTCCTCTCGTGCCAAGCTACAGTTATTGCGGTTGGCTTTGGTTTTTCTTTCGAATAACTTCCGCCCCGTACCTTTCAGTTTAGCTTACTACGGCATAAACTTTCCGGTAGTTCATTCTGCGTTCCGGTTTGCTTTCCTGAACGAAGTGTCGTTTCAGTGTATTCCGTAATCTCCTTTCGAATTTCACTTTTCCAATCAACATTTCCGGGTTGCCCCTTTCGTGTTGTGCAGTTTGCAGCCGAAACCGAGGTCTCTTTGCTTCCTGCCTGATGACTCAATCTTAAAAGAACTTCTGGATTTCCTTTCAGTTGATTGCCTAAACTTTGACTCTCCAGATTGTCGCGTTTAAACTTCGACTTTTCCAGTGCACCTTCCCGAAGGAGGGGATGAAACGATTCCGGTTTCAACTAAGTAACTTTCCTCTTTTCTACACTTTCCAAGCAACCTTTTATCTCTCACTTGATACCATCAAAAGTAAATCATTTTGCCGAGCGGAGCAACTTTTTGGCAGGTTGCGTATCAACTATGAATCACCAGGAGTTATTAACTTTTGTTGATAAGTTGGTTTATTAAATCAATAACTTTGTATTATTTTGTACTGAATTCAAAAAAAACAAACATCAAATAAAATGTACAGTCAAATAAAAAACGATTTACAGAAAACCCTCCAAGAGCTTAAAGAACAGGGTTTATATAAAAGCGAGCGGATAATTACATCGTCACAAAGTTCCGAAATTTCTGTTTCAACCGGAGAGACGGTTTTAAATTTTTGCGCCAACAATTATCTGGGACTGGCAAATAATAAGGAGGTAATTAAAGCTGCACAAGATATTATGAACGACTGGGGTTTCGGACTATCGTCGGTGCGTTTTATTTGTGGCACTCAACAAATTCATAAAGAGCTTGAGCAAAAAACGTCGGAGTTTCTTGGCACCGAAGATACCATTTTATATGTTGCTGCCTTCGATGCAAACGGTGGAGTTTTCGAGCCACTGCTCGGTCCCGATTCAGCAATTATTTCCGATGAGTTAAACCACGCTTCAATTATTGATGGCGTACGTTTGTGCAAGGCACAACGGTTTCGCTATAAACACTCAAACATGACTGAACTGGAACAGTGCTTAAAAGATGCAGCCGATGCGAAATACAAAATTATTGTTACCGATGGAGTTTTCTCTATGGATGGCGACATTGCAAACTTGCCGGGAATTGTTGAACTCGCAAAAAAATACGATGCAATGGTAATGGTTGACGATTCGCATGCAACCGGTTATATCGGACCAACCGGCAGAGGAACTGCCGAACATTACGGTCTGCTCGGCGAAATTGATATTATT
>JAJRSD010000043.1 GCA_024278975.1 Bacteroidota bacterium | reverse complement strand
TAAATATTTTTCCACCGCTTTTTTTGCTTTAATCAAAAGTTGGGTCATAAAGTTGAAAAACGATTTTATTTCAAAATATTTTTCAAGCTCACTGAAATATTCAACGCAATTAGCACTTTAGAAAATCAGCAGACTCTAATTCATGAACTTTTTGCTGTCCACGACAAACAACTCGAACAAGATTATTCTAATACTGCATATCACTTTCTTACAAATAATAAACACCCAAAGTTTGACCGCCCGTTTAAAGAGATGGTTTATACTCCAATGGTAGAACTGGTACATTATCTTCAGGCAAATAATTTTAATGTGTTTATTGTTACCGGTGGCGAAATAACTTTTCTGCGAACCGTTTCCGAAGAGATTTATAATATTCCCACAGAAAATGTAATTGGAAGCAGTGTTGTTTTAGAGTATAAATCAGACGAAAAAGGAGATTATCTGGTTCGGACAGGCACAATAAATTCGGTTAACGACAAACAAATTAAACCCACAAATATAGAACTGCACATTGGCAGAAAACCCATTTTTGCTGCCGGCAACAGCGATGGCGATTACGAAATGATGGAATACACTCTTTCCAACGATAAACCATCAATGGCAATTCTTGTTCATCACGACGATGAGGAACGAGAGTACGTTTACATGCACGGAACTGAAAAAGCCATTAAAGATGCCGACAAAAAAGGTTGGTATGTAATAAGTATGAAAAACGATTTTAAGGAGATTTTCTCATCGAAATGATAAAATAAAAAATTAGAATATAAGTGCTCTAACCCAAATTCAAGAACTTCAAAACCGCATGTACCAGTCGATTATTGGACAGGAATAACTGGTTGAAAGGATTTTAATCGGGCTGCTTGCCAACGGAAATTTGTTGTTGGAAGGATTGCCGGGATTAGCAAAAACACGTGCAGTAACATCGTTGGCAAAAGAGTTAAAAGCCAAGTTAAGTCGTATTCAGTTCACTCCCGATTTACTTCCTTCTGATATTACCGGTTCAGAAGTTTATCAGCCCGAACTGGAAGAGAAATTTGTTTTTCAGGCTGGCCCTATTTTTAGTAACCTGGTTCTTGCCGATGAGATAAAGCACGGAAACATGAGCAAACTCCTGCAATAAAGTATTATCTGACAATAAAGGAAAATGAGTTTTTCGAAAAAATTGTATTAGAAAGCTACAAACAGAAAAATGCTAATTCAACTAACCTTTCTTTTTAATCTTTAACTGTTGCCCGATATACAAACTGTGGTCGTTTTTCAGATTGTTTAGCCGCATAATTTCGTTGGAACTAATTCCGGCATATTTTTGCGATATTTACCAAAGTGTATCGCCTTTTCGAACTTTGTAGTAAACGTAATTGGAATCGAGAGGTTTTGCTTTTTTGGTTATTTTTGTTGACGATGATTTACCAATCATTGCCTGTTTTTGCGAAAAAGACATTTTGTTCACCTTGGCATATTTTGCCTTATCTTTTTCGGGAACATAAATTGCCAGCTTTTGTCCAGCACGAATCAAGTTGCGATTTATGTTATTCCAATATTTTAAATCAGACGAACGCACTTTAAACCACGACGAAATAAAACCAACATTATCACCCGATTTTACAGTATAAATTACTTTTGTCTTCCCTTTAATATCTACTGGAGTAAAATAACCACCTGTACTTTGGGTCGGTTTTTTTAAAGTATTATCGGGGAAATATTTTTCACGTTCATACGCAAAAACTATTGTGTCTTTATCAATAAAATCTAAAATATTTTCTTGTGGAAGAACAAGAGGATAAGTTTTATCTGCTTTTGCAGGAATTACATCGCGACGGTACATTGGATTTAACGCACGAATTTGTTCTTTTTCAATATTTAATGTTGCAGCAATTTGGTCGAAATGTAGGTATTTGTTTATTATAATCGTATCGGTCGAAAGTGGAATTTCGGGAAAACGTGGTTGCAAATTATGCTCTTTATAATATTCCATCGCGTATAAAGCAGCAATAAATGCCGGTACATAACCGCGGGTTTCGCGTGGTAAACGGTAGTAAATGTCCCAATAATTTCTTTTTCCGCCCGAACGCCGGATTGCCCGATTTACATTGCCCGGACCACAATTATAAGCTGCAATTGCCAAATGCCAGTCGCCATAAGTATTGAAGAGTTGTTTTAAATATCGTGCTGCCGCATCCGACGATTTTACAGGGTCGCGACGCTCATCGACAAAAGTTGAAATTTCGAGTTTTAACTGTTTCCCAGTTCCGTACATAAATTGCCACAAACCATTTGCACCGGCCCGCGAACGTGCCACCGGATTTAATGCCGACTCAATAATTGGAAGGTATTTAAGTTCAAGTGGCATGTTATATTTATCGAGTGTCTCTTCAAATATCGGGAAATAGTAAGCCGAAAGCCCGAGCATCACTTCAACCTGATTTCTTCTCTTTTCGGTGTACATTTGAATATATCTTTTAACCACTTTGTTATACGATAAATCAAATACTTGCTCTGCATCCATCAGTCTTTGAATATAAACAGAGTCAGGTAAATTACGGGGAAACCATTCACTGTTTTTCACTTCTGTTGAATCGAAATTGAATGAATTTTTAATCTGCCACGAATTGGTGAGGTCATCCATCTGTTCAGAAAAAATGTCATTTACATTATCGTCGATATCCGACAATGTTGAATAAACCGAATCACCATCCCAATATCTTGCTTCAATAATTGTATCAAAATCTATGATAAATGTGCTATCCGACTCATTCGACAAAATTGTGTAGGCATTTTGAGAATGGCTATATTGAAATGAAAATAGCAGTGATATTATTAAAAACCAAAAAGTTCTGTTCCCCATGTTTAAAAGTTAAATGTGCAGTTGAAACCATAAACAAGCTGTTCGTCCACACTTCCCATGGCAGGTTGCCAGTTAAACGACAAATCTTCGCTAATATCGAAATCAAAAAGATGGGCATCAACACTGGCATCAATTATATTTAGTGCATAAAATCCTGCTGTACTAATTATCAATAAATCTCTGTTTCTGCGATAGTAATTTTGCTGTTTATTTAACCCATTTTCAAACTGATTTCTTTCAGATTCATTGTCAAGATCGTAATATTTTGCAGCATCCAAATCGAGATACGAATTGGTATTTGGATCGCCATCAGTGAGATCGCTATATGCAAGTTTCAATACTTTATAGTTTTTGTTATTCCATCCAATAAAATATCCTAATGTTGCGAAGCCTGCATATACTAAAGGAATTTTCCAGTATTTTTTGTTATAAGCCTGCCCGAGCCCGGGTAAAATTGCGGAGTAAACAGCAGCTTTTGTTGGCGAGTGAATCTCCTCTGCATTCTCCGGCACCTCTATTTTAATAATTGTATCCGATACATTAATTGGCTGCCCTTTTAAGTTTGTAGCTAAAAGTAAAATGAGGATTATAAATATATTTTGCAGAGATGTTTTTTTGATACTATTCACTCTCAGAAATTTTGCGCAAAAATAGAAGATTACAGTTATAATAACTGCAAAGTTTGAGTTTTATTTCTGATTTTCAATTATTTTAACAATTCTTTCCAACTCTTTTTTCGACTTAAAAGGAATAGTTATTTTACCTTTCCCTTTGTCGTTCATCGAAAAATCTATCTGCGATTTAAAAATCTTATCCAACTGTTTTTTTATAATTTGAAACTCTTTTGGGAATTTCTGTTTTTTTGTTGAAGCAGAATCCTGATCTTCTTTGTTATTATAATCGCGAACAATTTCTTCTACTTTACGAACCGAGAATCCGTATTTGCCGATTTGTTCGAATATCATTATTTGAGTTTCCGACTCGTCGATATTAATTATTGCGCGGGCGTGCCCCATGGAAATTTGCTTTTCAACAAGACCTTTCTGAATTACTGCAGGTAACTTTAAAAGGCGCAAATAATTGGCAATTGTTGAACGTTGCTTTCCAATTCGCGAGCTGAGTTCTTCTTGTGTAAACTCCAGCTCGTCCATTAATCGTTGGTAGCTTAGTGCAATTTCGATAGCATCTAAATCTTCGCGCTGAATATTTTCTATCAACGCCATTTCCAACATTCTGTCGTCTTTGGCTTTTCGAATATATGCCGGAATAGAATTTAACCCTGCAATTTGTGCAGCCCTAAACCTACGCTCACCTGCAATTATCTGATACTTGTCTTTTGCAATTTTACGAAGCGTAATTGGTTGAATTAATCCAATTTCGCGAATTGAAGCAGCCAGTTCATTTAAAGCTATTTCATCGAAATTCGATCGTGGTTTAAAAGGATTCACCTCAATTTCACTCAATTTTATTTCGCTCATTCCTGCGCCATTTTGCATCTTTTCAGCATCGTCAATCAGCGCTCCAAGCCCTCTCCCAAGTACGTTCCTTTTAACCATCATAATTAATTAATAACTACATTTTTTTCCTGAGACATTTGTGTCATCGAATTTCGTTGTAATATTTCGCGTGCCAAATTCATGTGATTTATTGCACCCTTCGAACTGGCATCGTATAAAATTGCCGGTTTCCCATAACTTGGGGCTTCACTTAATTTTACATTTCGCTGAATTACTGTATCAAAAACCATTTCCTGAAAATGATGTTTTACCTCTTCGTAAACCTGATTCGAAAGATTTAATCTACCATCGAACATTGTCAGTAAAAATCCTTCAATTGCCAGCTCCGGATTCAACCTGTTTTGAATTATTTTTATGGTATTCAGCAATTTACCCAAACCTTCCAGAGCAAAATATTCGCACTGAACAGGAATGATTATCGAATCGGATGCTGTTAAAGCGTTTACGGTAATCAACCCCAAAGATGGCGAGCAGTCGATAAATATAAAATCGTAATTGTCTTTAATTTTTTCGAGGGAATTTTTAAGAACTTTCTCTCGGTTGGGTAGATTCAGCATTTCAATTTCGGCACCTACCAAATCGATATGAGAAGGTATTAAATCGAGATTATCAATCGCCGTTTTAAGTACCACTTTTTGTGCATCAACTTCGTCAATAATACACTCGTAAATACTCGATTGTACATTTCTTACATCGAAACCTAGACCCGAAGTAGAGTTCGCCTGTGGATCGGCATCGATAATCAAAACCTTCTGCTCCAAAACAGCGAGACTTGCAGCAAGATTAATAGTTGTTGTTGTTTTTCCGACTCCCCCTTTTTGGTTTGCCAACGATATTATTTTCCCCATCGGTACGTCTTAAAAATTAAAATTTCAAAGTTAACATTTTACAATAAACCTCTTGTATTATTTATTAAGTGTGAAGTGCAAATGAGACATAACCCGCTGAAATTGAACTGAAAACGTGGTTTATATTTTCTGTAATCTCATCTCTTTTATCAGTTGTTCTTTGTCGATCGGAACAACTCCAGGTTTTTCGCACACTAAACCACCGGCTATATTCGACATTAATGCCATAACTTTTGGATCTAAACCGGTTGCAATTGCCAAACTTGCAACGCTAATTACTGTGTCGCCAGCACCCGAAACATCGGCAATGTACCTGATTACCGCCGGAAAATATTGCTCTTTAATTCCGTTACTTATAAACACTCCCAATTCGGAAAGTGTAACAAAAATAAATTTAAAATTTTGTTTTTGTTTGAATTCGTCGGCTGCAACTTTAAGTGATTCTAGATCTCCTTTTTTAAGCGGCAGTCCTGTTCCATCAACAAATTCTTTAAAATTGGGTTTAAAAAGAGTGACATTTTTATAGTTGCAGAAATTTCGTTTTTTCGGATCAACCGTTGTTGGAATTCCTTTTTGCAGAGCCAGCTCGTTTATAGTTTTAAATAGTGTAGAAGTAACAACTCCTTTATCGTAGTCAACAAAAATAATTACATCAATCTGGCTCTTTTCAATTAGCTTCTTAATGGCATCAAATAAAGTCTTCTCTAATTCAGGTTTAATAAAATCAGTTGTCTCTTCATCAACCCGGGCAATGTGCTGACCTTTACTTATAATCCGGTTTTTGACAGTTGTGATTCGCTGTGTGTCAATAAAAATCCCTTCGCTCGACAGATCTCTTTTTTCAAGAAGTTCTTTAAATAACCGCCCCTGTTCATCGTCTCCAATTACTGAAAATAAAATGGAAGTGGCTCCAAGTGCTTTCAAGTTTAACGAAACATTTGCAGCGCCGCCCAAACGGGTTTCACGTTTAGTTACCGAAACAATTGGCACCGGTGCCTCGGGCGACATCCTGTCAACCTTTCCCCACAAATAAGTGTCAACCATTACATCGCCAATAACAATGGCGCGCATTTGTTTAAACTTTGCGAATATTTGTTTCATCTCGGTATTATCCACCTGATTTTTTTGTGTTGCAAATCTATAAAAAAATAATGTAACCAAAAGGATGCCATCTCTCTCAACCGTATAGAGAAAGATGGTTTCCTTTAAAGCATTCTTATAAATTTTGTCATCTGATGAATTTGTAATTAACTGATTGTTAGCATTGAATTTCCTATGCTTTTTGCTAAATCATTCATCTGATGAATTTTCAGAATGGATCCACATCAATATTAACCATACAACTGCTATTCGACGGAAAGTGTTTTACTGTTTTTATTGACTGTATGATAAATTCTTTAATACTGTCGATATTATATTTACGGTCTATTTTTAGCCAAATTTCTTTATGATGCCAAAGTTGAATTTTGCTGATGAGAGGAAACTCGGGTCCCATAACTATAATCGAAGACATTTTTCTGAGTTCTGTTCCAAGCTGATTTGAGGCGCGTTCTACCGTCTCAATATTTTTATGTTTTACAATAATTTTTATTAACCGATGGAAGGGTGGATATTTAAACAGTTGACGCTCCTCAAATTGAGATTTTAAAACCAGGTTGTAATCCTGACTTTGTATCAACTGAATTATTGGATGGTCGGGTTGCGAAGTTTGAATTACCACTTTTCCTTGCCCATGTTTTCTGCCGGCACGCCCGCTAACTTGCGAAATAAGTTGGTACGCCCGCTCGTGTGCCCTGAAATCGGGGAAATTAATGAGGTTATCGGCATTTAAAATTCCCACAACACTAACATGTTCAAAATCTAAACCTTTGGTTACCATTTGCGTGCCGACCAAAATATCAGTTTTTCGGTTTTCGAGGTTCGATACAATTTTTTGGAAGGCATTTTTAGTTTGCGTAGTATCATAATCCATTCGCTCAATTCGCGCATTCCTGAACAACGATTTTAATTCGCTCTCTATTTTTTCGGTGCCAAATCCGCGGGTTTTTACTTCCGAAGAACCACACTCATCGCAAGTTTCGTGAAGTTGTTTGCTATATCCGCAGTAGTGGCAACTTAACCGTTTTTTATATTTATGATATGTTAAACTCACATCGCAGTTTTGGCATTTCGGAATCCAGCCGCAGCTAAAACATTCAACAAAAGGAGAGTAACCACGCCGGTTTTGGAAAAGGATAATCTGCTCGTTTTTTTCGAGGGCGGTCTCCATTAACTCAAACAGTTCGGGCGAAAGTATTGAGTGCATCTGCTTTCGTTTATAGGCTCGTTTTACATCGGCAATAATTATTTCGGGCAGTTCAACATCGTGATGCCGTTTTAGCAAATTAACCAATCCATATTTCCCATTAAGTGTATTGTAATAACTTTCGTATGATGGAGTTGCCGAGCCAAGCAAAACTTTTGCACTGTTCTGAAATCCAAGTACTACTGCCATATCGCGGGCATTGTAACGCGGTGCCGGGTCGAATTGTTTGTACGAGTTTTCGTGTTCCTCGTCAACAATTAGCAGACCTAAATTAGAGAATGGTAGAAATAGCGACGAGCGTGCACCCAAAACTATTTGATATCCTTTTTCCGGGTCAGTTCGGAATTGGAGAACTTTCTCCCAAATTTCAACCCGCTCCTGACTGTTTAATTTCGAATGATAAATACCAACTTTTTTACCAAATACATTTTTTAACCGTTTTACAATTTGGGTGGTGAGCGCAATTTCGGGAACCAAATAGAGTGCCTGTCGCCCCAATTTTATAATCTCATCAATCAGATGAATATAAATCTCGGTTTTCCCACTTGCCGTAATTCCATGAATTAATGCAACCTGCTTAGTTTCGAAAACCGACTTTATTTGCAACAAAGCGTCCGCCTGATATTCGTTTAGCAAATTAATACTTATCTGGTTTATCTCCTCATCGTCGATTCTGGAAACCTGTTTTTGAAATTGTACGAGAATATTTTTTTCGACTAACCCTTTTAATAATCCCGAATTGAAATTTGTATTTTCGAAGAGCTCTTTTTTATGAATTGTTGAAATTTGATTTGGTTCGAATGCTTTGGTTTTATCACAAAAATGGTAAAGCAACGCCAACTGTTTTTTTGCTCTTCCCAACTTCTCGATTCCTTTTTCAAAACTTGCCTCACTTTTTATGTCAGCATGAAAACGAACGAACGATTCTGTTTTAGGTTTATATTTCGCGCTCACTTTCTCTTCAATAAAAATAAGGTTTTTTGCGAGCAACGATTTTAGTGCTGAGTAAGAAAAGTTAGTATCCAGTTTTATCTGAAGTTCTACCAAAAGTGTAATATCTTGTTGAAGCTGACGAAGAATAAAATCCTCTTTTGCTGTAATTTTAGTTTCAACTTCAGCGCCAGTCAAAAATATTTTTGATTTACTCTCCAGCTTTAATCCGGTTGGTAGCGCCGCCCGAAAAATATCGCCCAAAGTGCAGCAGTAATATTTTGCAATCCATTGCCACAATACAAAATTTTGAGGTAGTACAATCGGTTCATCATCTAAAATCTGTTGAATCTCTTTGGGCTCAAAATCTTCAGGTTTCGCATCAGAAATTGAATAAACCAATGCTGCATATAATTTCCTTTTACCAAACTGCACAATAACACGCACTCCGGGTTGAATGCCCGACTGCAACGATTCCGGCACTTTGTAGGTAAAAGAGTCGTGCAGCGAGAGTGGCAATATTACTTGTGCAAAAAGTTCTGGCATGGCAAATTAAAAACTTGCTTAAAAGTAGTCTAAAAAATTATGGACTTTTACAAAAAAAGATAAAATGTAATATTGCAAGTATTAAAAGTTTTTGTTAACCCACTGCGCAACCTCCTCCATTAACCAATTTGGAGTTGAAGTTGCTCCGCAAATACCAACTGATTTAACACCTCCAAACCAACTATTTTCAATTTCGTTGGTTTCTGAAATAAATTGCGCATTGGAGTTTTCCTCTTTACAAATTGTGTATAAATACTGACCATTCGAACTTTTTCTTCCTGCAACAAAAAGTATAAGGTCGTACTTTTTTGCAAATATTTTAAGGTTTGGAACACGGTTGGAAACCTGCCGGCAAATTGAATCTTTAACTTTAATCGGAGTACCGGGTTTTATTTTAGAACTAATCAAGTCAGCAACTTTATTATAATCTTCAATTCGTTTTGTGGTTTGTGCGTACAACGAAATCGGGCGATTCATATTAATTTTGTCGATATCTTCAATTTTTTCAATAATAATTGCATCGTGGTTAGTTTGCCCTGCCAACCCAACAATTTCGGCGTGTCCTTTTTTTCCAAAAATTACAACTTGTCCGTTTGCTTCAATCTGCTCGTTGTACGATTGTTTTACTTTCTTTTGCAAAGTAATTACAACCGGGCAAGTTGCATCAATTAATTCGATGCTGTTTTCTTTTGCATATTTATAGGTCTCAGGGGGTTCGCCGTGGGCTCGAATCAGTACTTTACAATTTCTCAATGAAAAGAACTCTTTTTTTGAAATGGATATTAGTCCCATGTTCTCCAGACGGTTAACCTCTTTACCGTTGTGAACAATGTCGCCCAGACAGTAAAGTTTATTGGAGTTTTCGAGTTCTGTTTCGGCAGCTTTAATGGCATTAACAACACCAAAACAAAACCCCGAGTTTATATCAATTTCAACTTTCATTTTGTATTAATTATCTCTTCTGCTTTTTCTATTGTCCATTTTAACTGATCGGTGCGCGTTAAGTTGCTGTTGTCGAGAATTAATGCATCGTCAGCTTTTTTAAGCGGACTAACTGCGCGTGTTGAGTCAATTTTATCGCGACTTTCAACGTTCTGTAGAATCTCATCAAAATCAACAGATTCTCCTTTTTCCGACAATTCTAAAAACCTTCGTTGTGCACGTATTTTGGGCGAAGCTGTCATAAATATTTTAAGTTCAGCATTGGGGAAAACCACAGTTCCAATATCGCGACCATCCATTACAATCCCTTTGTTATTCCCGTTCTCGCGTTGTTGCTTTACCATTTCTGCACGCACTTCGGCAATGGTACTTATAGGACTTACATTTTGCGAAACTTCCAACTGCCTGATTTCATCCTCAACATTCTCGCCATTAAAAAATGTAGTATTTTTTCCTAAAACTTCATCCCACTTAAAAGTTATTTTTATGTTTTTCAGTTCCGAAATTACCTTTGGAATATATGGCACACCATTTTTAATTAATCCTTTTCGCAGCGCAACTAAAGTAACAACGCGGTACATTGCGCCACTATCTATATAAATATACCCGAGCTTTTGTGCAAGCTGTTTTGCCATTGTACTTTTCCCACACGATGAATGTCCATCGATTGCAATTATTATTTTTTTGTTCATTTTTTTAGAAATATACTTTTATTATTGACAGTCTAATTGAAAACTTAAATTAACTACCTAACATTTCAATATTTGGTGTAAAAATACAAACTACAAATTAAATTAATTACTAGTAATTAATTCATATTCTTTCTTTTTAATTTTTTTTGATTTAATTATTTTGAAGTATTAGAAGTCCCCTTAAATCAAATCATTCCATGGAGCGTTATATTTGTGTCTGACTGTACAAGTTAATGTTTCTATCCCTTCTGTAACACCCATTACATTGACGACTCCAGTTGATGAGTTAATTGATACTGCATTTGAATTATTTGTCATGTTATAAGTTACCGAATAAATATTATTTGGGTCCATTGTTGTTGAATAATTATAATCGATTATGTCGTTATTAAAAATTGAGCTAGCACCAATAATATCTACTGCATGTGTCATTGACAAATACCTGTCTTCGCGTGATGCAAGGTTCATAGACGTTGCTTGATTTGTAGTCATATCATGTGGGTTGTTGGTACGGCTTGACGATGAATTATAAGACATTATGTTATTTGCTAATGGACTGTATGAGGAATTATCGTTCACACAATAACAAATTTCGTTATAATTACCAGAAGTTGTCCATGTATTAGGATCTGCTGATGTGTCAGGTATAAAATCACCTGAACTTGAAGCATTCGTACCATTAACATATTCAGGTGACTGATTTGACCCTTTTTTAGTACAAGGGCTTGTTCCACTCAGTTCACCACGCATAGTTGAACATGTCCCAAAGTTATATTTAGTACCCCAGAAAGTATGATACAAGCCCAATACATGTCCCATTTCATGTTGAACAACTTTTTTAAAATAATCTGTTGATGACATATACGTGCCTTTGACAACCATTCCAGGTGAGCCAAGGTATGCCTGGCCAGCATAAATAAAATTAGTTGCAACAAAAATTGCAATACTCCGTTTATCATATCGGTTAGATTGGTAATTACAACAATATGAATAATATGGTGATATTGTTGTAGCATTGTACAAAGTATTGTTTTCTTTATTTGAAGATGATAATAAGTTAAACGAAATGCCATGATGGGCATAACTATCATTTAATGCATCCATAATTAAATTATCATTTGTGCTAGATTGATGATAGCCATTACCTGACGAATTATTAATGTAATAAATGGAAACGTTTAATTTAATATCATCTTGTCCAGATTTTAAATCCAAATTTTCAAATCGAGAGTTTGATAATGTTGAACCACCATCTATGGCATCACCATCCTCTTGTGCAGAGATTTGAAGACAGGTAATAGAAAAGAAGATTAAATTTAATAAACTGAGATTGTTGATAAAGAATTTCATAACTATGTTTTTTTTAATGTAGTTTGCTTACATAAAAAGTTAATTTATAGTCTGTTACAAAAGTGCTTTTGCATGAGTAAATATCAACAAAATATACTTCATAGTCCGTAGTTCCGTTGACTAACAACCCGGTATTACCAAATTGAAAAGTTGTTTGCTCGCGCCATTGCTCAGCAGTCATATTAGATTCAAAATTAATTGGATATTCGATAGCATCGAAATATGCTTGAATACTTTTATTCTGATTGTGATTTATCCATGATTTGTAACCATATAAAATAGTGTCAATCTTTTGTTTAGAGTCTGAAGTGATTTTGAATATTGCATAGTTAACTTCAATAGGAATAAAATCATACACTGTATCAACGTACGTGTGTTCATCAGCCACAGGCTTATCTATATCAACCATAGTCATCCAACTTATTGTGTCAAATGGTGCATTAAAATAGCCACCCAACAATTCAACTTTTGTATTTGTATTATTATAGTTGAAGGAAACTGAAGTATATATTGATGAAAGGAAAATACTATCAACAGAAAGTTCATTGATGTAAAGTTCTGCATCGGACGTATCAGCAATTGGTGTTGCAGGATTAATTGTATAGGAATAAATAGGTATATGCCATGCAATTGTATCCTTTATAATAATTTCATCATCGCTGTTTGTTTTTTTACAAGTAAACAACGTACTCCCAAGTAGAAGAATAAAAATAAATATGAATACATTTTTCATGTCAGACTATTTAATTATTGTTCCAGTTTTTTCAGTAAAAAGATGTATATAAAAGTTTTACGAATGTAATATTTAAAATGCTATTAAGTAAATGCTGTTCAAAATATTATCGCGGGTTTATTTACTCACATTATCGCGCAAAATAATTTTAGAAACTCTCATTCAGATTAATAGAGAGCGAAAATAGATTTGAAGAGCCAGCAAGATGAAACCGTGTATTTGCATAATCGAGGCGAAACCGTTTTACTTTTACCCCAAAACCAAAAGAGAAACCTACCGAAGAAGCATTATCGTCGAATTTCAACTCTTGCCTGAGTTGGTAATTATAGCCTGCTCGTAATATAAAATTTGGCGATGGAAGAATTTCGACACCTAAAACTGTGTGCCGCATAATCTGTTTACCAAAACTTTCGTCGCGTTCGAAAATGGTTATTTCACCGTCGTTGTTTGGGTCGGGTTCTGGATTTGCCAAATCCCAGTTACTTAAATTTTGCATTGTTATCGAAAAAATTAACGGTGCATGTTTTAAACGTCTGCTAATTCCGGCTTGTAAATTGAATGGGATTTTTTCGCGATTCCCGTTGTCGTAATAAGTTGTAATTTGAGTTCCCATATTACTCGCCACCAGCGCAACATTTGTCAGCCCGGTTTTACTCATAAAACTCATTCCCAAATCGGCTGCAATTCCAAACGACTGATAACTTTCGAAAGACGATAGGATTGGTTTGAGATTAACTCCGTATTTCAACCTTTTGTAATTGTTCGAATAGATAATATTAAGTGCATATTCGGCTGCGCTAAAATTAATTCCGGTTAATTCGCCCGTTTCGGTTGCCTCTTGAAAATCGCCATAGTTAATATAGTGCATTCCCAATGCAAAATTCCCGATTCCTTTATAAGTTTTTGCATACGACGCGTACCCGTAATTTATATCGGTAAGATAATTTACATAGTTAACAAGTAGGCGATTATCCATTGCACTATCAAGCAATGCCGGATTCGTGAATGGTAAATTGAGGTCGGTGGTGTCGTGCAGTGCAACCTGAGTTCCGCCTAAAGCAGCCACACGCGCCGAGTTTGTTAGTTCAAGAAATTGATACGTGCTTTCGCCCCCAATTTGGGCAATAGAAGTTAAAACGGAAAAATAAAATATAATAATTAAGAGATATATTTGCTTCATATTACTTTGCTCGTTTCAATAAAACGCCAAAGATATTTATTTATTATAACTGAAAGTTTAAACTGCCGAGCAAACACATATTTTTTTCACTACTGACCGGTTAACTGGCAAATTTTGAAATAGATTGTTTCACTTTGTTCGCAATGACAGGAATAAAGAGGGGTTACCTATATTTATTGGGAATAATGAGTAATTGACAGGGAGGTGCTGAATCAAGTTCTCCATGGGAGTCCTTTGGACAGCATGACGGTATTTATTAACTTCATATTACATTCGAACGTCGCCCTGAACTTATTTCAGGGTCAATTATCCAATGTTGTAAACTTTTGTATAATAATCTCGGGTGAAACCAGTATCTAATTACCAATTCTTTTTCTTTAATTCTTCAAAAATATCATAAACAACGGGGCATGTTTCGCAGTTTTTATGCGAGAGTTCAAGAATCTGATAGAAACGTTTACGGTCGGTGTGCGGATATTCGCGACATGCTTTGGGGCGGTTTTCGTAAACCATACAATAATTATCGGGCAGAAGAAAAGGGCATGGATGATCTTTAAAAACGTAGTCGTTATCCTCGTCGGTTAAAATATATTGAGTCATAAAATCTGCCAACTTCATTTTTAAGTATTTTGCCAACCTTGCAATGTCTTTATCTGTTAATCGTGGCCCGATTGTTTTGCAGCAGCTTGCACAATCTAAACAATCAAACTCATCAAAAGCTTCAATGTGAAGATGATGAACGATGTTGTCGAGGTTTTTGGGCTTTTTCTTTTTGAGTTTTTTTACGAGCGAATTGGTCTCTGCCCGGGTTTTATCGGATAGAAATTTTAGTTCTTCGGGCGATTTGTAATTTACTATTTTCATTATAATAAGATTGTTCCGAATTTCGAATTCAAAGTGAATACTGAGACTGCGACCGAAAACTGCGACTATCTATTCTAACTATTTCCTGTGTATTTCAATATTCTCTTGTTTCCCATTTTGTGGTTTGCTTCTTATCTGCGCCAAAAACAGTCCGGCAACAACAATAATAATCCCGATAATTTTTTGAAACCCCAACTCTTCCTTCAAAATAAAATAAGAGAGAATTGCCACAAAAACCGGTATCAGATTAATAAAAGTATTAGACCGTGTAATTCCAATTTGCCGAATACTTTGTGTGAAAAACACAAATGCCAGTGTTGACGCAAAAACTGCAAGCATAATAATTGCCCGAAATGCCTGCGTATGAAATGGTGTGTGAATAAGTGTATTAAAATCGACAATTAGCCAAATGGGAAGAAAAAACAGAATTCCGATAATATTTTGATAGGCAATAATTGTTAGTGTATTGTATCTCGATACCAGATTCTTGAGAATAATTGTATAGCCAATTGCAGCAAAAACAGCCATAAATTCTAACCCAACTCCCAGTGGTGAAGCATCGAGTTGGAATGCCCCGTTTAAAACTACAAAACCAACACCAATAAACGAAAAGAGTAACCCAACAACATTCATCACCCTAATTTTATCTTTATGAAAATACCAGACTGCAATGGGAGAGAAAAGGGGAATTGTTGCTACAATAACCGCAGCAACTGTTGGCGAAACATATTTCAATCCATAACTTTCGCCCAGAAAATATATAAAGGGTTCGAAAAATGCCATGGCTACAAAAAGACGAAAATCTTTGCGTGTTGGTTTTTGCAGCCTCTTTAACGAAGCGGCAATTATTGTAATTAAAACTGCGGCAATTGCCAGTCTGAAAATTACAATTGTTAGCGGATTGTATGCAATTAGTGCAATTTTGAACCACACAAAAGAGAAGCTCCAGAAAAGCATTGCGCCAATTGCAAAACCAAATGCGAGAAAGTCTTTATTCTTCATCATAAAAATTGAAGCAACAAAAATAGTTTTAATTGGACGATTTGTAAAATATAAACTCAATTTGTTTGTAATACAAGATGTGTTGATTATTTTTGGAGAATTAAAAATTAATCTAAATCAATAAAAATGTCAATTAAAAGAATCAGTTTAAAAGTTTTGTTTTTTGCGGGTGTTGCCGCTTTTTTATTTCAGGGATTTGCATTGTATAAGAATGCTCCAAAAGAGAAAGTAATTGGTCTTCAACTTTATTCGGTTAGAGACGATATGAAAAAAGATGTGCCTGGAACTATTGCCGCAGTTGGCAAAATGGGTTATAAATTTGTTGAAGCAGCCGGTTATAATGATGGTAAAATTTATGGTATGGATCCGGTAGCATTTAAAAATCTGTGCGAAAAAAACGGAATGGAATTTTGGGGGGCACATGTCGGACAAGCTGTGCCAACAGAAAAGAATTGGGATAAAACAATGGCTTGGTGGGATGTTTGTATTGCAGCACATAAATCAGCCGGAGCTAAGTGGGTTGTTCAGCCATCTATGAATAAAGTGGGTTACGAAAGTTTGGATGGATTAAAACGGTATTGCAAGTATTTTAATGCAGTTGGCGAAAAATGTAACGCTGCCGGAATACGTTTTGGATACCATAATCATAGCCACGAATTTACAACAATTCTTGAAGGAAAGCCTGTTTATGACTGGATGCTGGAATTAACTGATGCGAAAAAAGTGATGTTCGAAATGGATTTGTACTGGATTATTGAAGGAGATAAAAAACCGTGTGATTACTTCGAAAAGTATCCGGGACGATTCGAACTGTTTCACATAAAAGATGCCGAAGAAGTTGGTGCAAGTGGTAAAATAGATTTTGCTGCTATATTTGCTCAGCGCAAAAAAGCAGGGGCAAAGTATGGAATTGTTGAAGTTGAGAAGTATAATTTTACTCCACTTGAAAGTTGCAAAAAAAGTATTGAGTTTTTACAAGCTGCTGATTATGTAGATTTGTATTAGAGGTTTTTGTTGTCATTCCCACGCAAGTGGGAATCTCCATATATCTGCTGGGAGATTCCTGCCTGCGCAGGAATGACAATTTCCCTAAAACTTTCCGAACTTAAAAGTCATCCCAAAATTAAACCCTTTTAGCACATTTTCATCGGTATCAAAAAGCTCAATTTTAGAGGTGTGCCTGTAACTTACTGTTGCTGCTAACCTGAAAAAACGTGCCATATTAAATTCCAGTTCAACAGCAGGTTCGAGTACAAAAAATATATCATTTCCATATTCCGGATAATGATAATCCCAGTCGTACCCATAATTTTTAAATAACGAAACTCCACCCATTCCCACCAAAATTGGGAACGAGACATGCACTGGCGACTTGCCCGCAATAATTGGTTCGAAGAAAATACCGCCGTACCCACCGGCCAAAGAGAACTCGGTGTCTAAATCGTGCTGATTATAATCGAAGTTGTTTACAAAACCAAAACCACCCAGCCCAATGGCAAAACTATGGTCGAAAATAAATGCACCACGACCGCCGGTTACAAGAGCATCGTGCCCGTCGATATTTGAATAACTAATTGTAAAAGCACCATAACCACCGTTGCTTATATGGTTTGAAAAGATGGTTTGAATTTCGTTATTTTGGTAATCGTCTTGCGCGTAAGTAAAGGTTACTGCCAATACAAACAAGAGTAAAATTGCTGTTTTTTTCATGATAAATTATTAATTGATTATTGTTTCTGAATTATTCATTCTAAAAAAGATATTTTGCTGTAAATGCAAAATCGAAAAATTGCAGTTCAAAAAATTCCTGACCAAAAAACTCGAAATATGGTTTTACTTCAACTCCAAGAGAAACAGGTGCTTTGTCTAAAACATATTCAAGTCCTACCAATCCGTCTAATCCGGCAATAAAAGCGGTGTGTGTGCTGTACCATTGCGAATAGTAATCGTAGTGTTTTACGTCCCATCGTTTGTAACCTGCATGAAATCCACCACCGTAAAAAAATACAAGTTGGTCGGTAAAATCAAATAAATCGTAATTATGAAACTCTTTGAACAGGTGAAATTGCATTCCACGGTCGCGGGTACTTAACAGAAATTTATAGGAATTTTCGGCATCAGCGAAAATGCGGTATTCGAAACCGGGCGATAAACCCAGACGAATTCCTGCCGCTTGTTTAAATTCTTGAGCGTTGGAGATAGTTCCAAATGCTGCAAAAAATAGTAAGAACAAAAGTTTAATTGTTTTCATAAATATTAAAAATAACGTTTCTATCTCTAATCGTGTTTTTGAAATTTCAAATGGCTTAATTTTGAATTTTTTCTTTTCTGTTTTCCTTGCTTTTAACTGACAGCTATTCTTTTAAAAGGTTGCAAAAAGCAAGTTTTAGTTTGAAAAAATATTTAACTCGCCCGAATTGGCTTTAATGGTAAGCTTTGTTTTGTTCTCTGATTTTCCTCCAAAATTACCGGTTAGTTTCATTCGTTTATCTTTCTCTTCGAGAGTTAGTTTCTCCTCAATTTCAATCTCGTTACAGAAATACAAATCAGTTTTTGTATGAGTAATTTCAAACCCAAATTCCGAGCTTTTATCAAAATAAAGATTAATATCGGTCGATTTCGATTCGATAAAAACATTACTGAAATCGGTGGTCGTTTTATCAATATCCACATCGCCGTATTCAACTCTTAAATCAAGCCTATCGGTTAGTTCATCAATTCTGAAGTTGGAGAAGCTGCCCCGTGCTTTTACCATTTCTGCCAACCGTATTTTAAATTTGTCGCGCCGCGAAGTGGCATTTAGCTCTTTAATTTCCAGAATTTCGAATGTAGTTGACTTGCTTTTCACACTCAACGATTCAGCTTTTTTAATATACAACTCGCTAAAATTACAATCTAAATTTGCGCTATTAATTGTATTAATTGTGGCATCGGCAAAACTGAGGGTAAGGTCGAGTTCTCCGGTGAAATTATGAGATTTAAGATTGCCGTTCGACAGGTTTATTTCAACGTCGCCATCGTAATCGCCAATGTAAATATTGCCAAATTTATTTTCAACTTTCAATTCGTTTGCTGCAGGCAACCAAACAAAATAATTTATCTGAATATTTCCACCCGATTGAAAAACCGTCTCTTTAAATTTCGAAATCTCTTTTCCTATTCCACTTTTACTCTGACCAACAACAGTTTGTACAATTAAAAAGTGTTGACTTTGTGTGAAATCAAAATCGATTTCGTCGATTGCTTTTTCTAATTTAGATAGTTTTTTCTCTTCAACCCTTATTTTTATTTCAATAATTACAGAGTCGCTTTCCCATGTATTCAGTTCAATATTTCCGTACTTATTCGAAATCTCAATCCGGGTTTCGGGGGAAACTTTAAACTCTTTCCGGAGCTCTTTTGTTTCGGTAAACTGAGCAAGCACACTCGTTGGGATCAGCCAGATTCCCAAAACACAAAATAGTATAAATTTGGAATGTCTCATATATTTATCACATTAACAGTTTATTTGTTCCAGCACATCATCAACCAATTTTAGCCGGTACCGGTTGTTCTCAATCATCGCTTCAATTACCTGTTTATTCGATATATTTTCCCGTAAATCGGTTTTTAAAACTTTGTACATTGCTTCCAGCTCATTCAAGTCGATCTCCACCTCTTCTTTTAATTCGGGATAAGTGTTGTAACACTTCTGAATCTCTTTCAATTTCGAATTTACCTGTTGGGCATAAAATGCTTCGGCCTCAATAAGTTCTTTCATTTCAGGGTTGTTCGAGTACGATGTGTAATTATTACGATTCAAGATATTGGTTTGCAAAAGCACAGCCGATGTAGCAACAATTATTGCAATAACGGCTGCCGCCCTAATAATGTAACTCCGCATTGTAATTACTTTCGGCACTCTGTTTTTTGCTGATATTTTCGCCCAAACTTTTGGAGATGGTTCACGAAAATCAAACTCGTTGCGGTTTGTTTTTATAAAATCTTCCAGTCGGTTATCACTCTTCATAACATTATGAATTTTGTTCATTTAATATTTTAACAATACGTTGTTTTGCCCTCATAAACTGGCTTTTCGAAGTCGATTCTGTGATGCCCATAATTTGGGCAATTTCGCCGTGGTCGTACCCTTCAATCAGATAAAGCGAAAATACCATTCGCCCGCCTTTTGGCAGTTTTTCCATTGCATCTGTAATATTTGCAACGGTTAGCCGAACCTCATTTTCATCAGCATCATCCACAAATTCAGTATCGTAAATCTCTTCGCAATATTTTAATTCAACCTTTTTTTTGTTGATGGCATTTATGCAGGTATTAATTGTAATTCGTTTTAACCAGGCTCCAAAACTAGATTTGTATTCGTATGAATTAAGTTTTACAAAAGCCTGAGTAAATGCTTCTTGTAACATGTCTTCGGCTTCCTCCCTGTTATTCATCATCCGGTAGCACACATTAAACATTGCCTTCGAGTACAATTGGTACAGCTCGAATTTTGCCTTTTCGTCTCCTCTTTTACAGGCTTCTACAATGTTTTTATGAATGTGCTTTTGTTGTACCAATTCTATTGTTTTCAGTTTAAACGACAAATAATATATTAAATGGTTGCAAGAATATTGAAATAAAACAATCTCGACTTGTTAACCTGAATCAAAAATTTCTGACAACAATATACTATTTTATAACTTTTGAATTTAGAAAATTTACCCTATTTTGTGGTTTTAAAAAGTTAGTTAGTACTATCGCTCAATTTAGGTAGTAGTTTCGTTGGTTCTGAAATAATTTTGAACTTACAATTAATCAATAAACTAATGTATTATGCAAGGATATAAACTTATGCTACTCTTCATTATTCTATTTTCCGGAAATATTTTTGCACAAAAGAATTATTTGACGGAGGAGACATTTGGAGCATTTTCAGAATATTTGTCTAAAGAGTTTGGTATTGCCTGTAAAATTCCTGTAAAATTTACTAATATGGACAAATACAATGTGATGTGGAAAGTTCGAAAGAATAAGGATAAAAATACTGGTAATATATATGGTTCAATATTTATATCAAGTAATAAAGAATGTATTGCGATGTATTCTGCTTTTCCAAGACGTATATCAAAAGAAGATATCGAAATGAGGAAAAAAAGGGCTTTACCTATTTATCCTCGAAGTCAAATAAAAGCTGAGATAAAAACCGCCCTTGGATTGTATTACTATCCTAATCATCCATTAAACAATGACTCTGCAAGGTTTGATTTTAATGATTACGTGACCATTATATCAGGCAAAAAAGCTGGTGAAATGTTTAACGCAGATTCAATATACATTTATGAGATACCAGGTGCCGATTCGGTCTATTTTTTTGATGAATATTTAGAAACAATACGCAAGAAAAAATACCCATATTGCACCAGTTTATTTGTTAGCAAAAATGATAGGATTAGTTTAGATATTAAGCTTTTTTTTACAAAAAAAGGAAAGGAAAAAGAGGATAAATATATTAACCTGTTAAGCAAACAGATCTGGTTTGATGAAGATTTCAAAAGCAAATAAAAGAAGGTATATGGCAATGAAATCCAACAATGACAAGGAAACACTTTAAAGCTTTGCAATTACCTACTTATTATGAATTATATCTTCAATTATTTTCTCTGAATAGTTGGGAACAGCTCCCGCTTGCGACGCCACAAACGCACCAGTTGCACATGCACTCTCCAACGCTTTTTCGGGGTGAATATTTTTCGCCAGACTTACAACTAAACTTGCCAGAAACGAGTCGCCGGCACCAACTGTATCAACGGCGTTTACTTTAAATCCGGCGTGCGAATAGAAAGTATTATTTATGAAAAGAACAGCACCGTTTGCACCCCGGGTAACACAAACTGTCGGGCATTTAAAATGGTTAGAAAACCAATTAATTAACTCCTGCTCGCTTCCGGTTTTATTATTCCACCCTGCAATTTTAATCAGTTCATCATCATTTAATTTTGCAAAGTCCGAAACAAGTAGCAGCTCTTCAATCCATACACGATTATCATACGGAGCGCGTAAATTAATATCTACCAATCTCGTTGCACCCGAGTTCTCCAAAATATGAAAAAGTGTATCTCTCGTAGTTTTATTGCGCGATGCCAGCGAACCATAAATCACTAAATCTGCTGTTTTAGCTGCATTTTCGATTTCAGAATTTACTGTAATATTGTCCCAGGCAACCGGTTCGCAAATTTCGTAAGTAGCATTTTTCTCTTCATCTAAATGCACCAGAACTTCGCTGGTTGGCAATTCAGAGTCTTTTTGAATTGTGCTTGTGTTAAGTCTAGCTTTTTCGAGGAAATTGATTAATTTTTTTCCATTACTATCAATTCCAATTTTACTAATTAACTTTGGATTTACCCCCTGTTTTTTCAGATGAATAGCAACATTTAAAGGTGCACCACCAGGTTTTGCTCCACTGGGCAACATGTCCCAAAGAACCTCTCCAAAACATAATATATTCCGATATTTCTCTTTTTGCATTATCAATTTGTTTCCCAAAAATAACAAATTGAACTATCATTCCGATTTATTTATTTTTTTTTGAATTGAAAAAGAATAAAATATTATATTTGCACCTCAAATTTACATGGTGGATGTAGTTCAGTTGGTTAGAACGCTGGATTGTGGTTCCAGAGGTCGCCGGTTCAAATCCGGTCTTCCACCCAACAAAAAAAAGCCCTGATTTATTCAGGGCTTTTTTTATTTTTACACCATGCAAATTACCGGAATAATTTTAGCAGGCGGCAAAAGTAAACGAATGGGCACCGACAAAGCTTTTATAAAGCTAAACAGTAAAACATTGTTGGAACACTCTGTTGAATTACTTCAGCCTTTTTGTAAATCCATTTTAATAAGCTCAAATAATCCTGAACACAAATTTGTAGGAACTAAAACTATTACCGATAAAATTCCGGATTGTGGACCGATTGGCGGAGTTTATTCTTGCTTAAAGGAATCGGAAACAGATTGGAATTTTGTTATTAGTGTTGATTCTGCTTCAGTTAAACTGCAATTTGTAAAATATTTAATTGATGATTTTGATGATTTCGATGCAGTTGTACCAATTCATTCGAAAGGGAAAGAACCCCTAATTGCACTGTACAATAAAAATTGTCTGTTCGAATTGAGAAAAATGATTCAGTCTGGCGATTTCAAAATGCACAATCTGTTAAATTCAATAAATACAAAATGGGTTGATTCGCAAAATTGGGTTGAAAAACATCCTAAATTATTTCATAATATTAACAGACCGGAAGATTTAAAAAGATAAATGGTATTATAGAGATGATTTGCTATTTTCAGTAACTGCAACTGAATACTGCAACTGAGAACTCTTTTTTATCCAAATTCCGAAATTCCTTCCAACCTTTTTTTATCAACAATCTGAATGTCTTTCCCGAAAATTTTAATGATTTTGTCTTTTCTGAATTCCGATAAAGTTCGAATTACATTTTCTGTTGTCATTCCAATATATTCGGCAATTTCACGTCGCGAAACAGGAAGTTCAAACTCATCTTTTTCATAAATATATTTGGCAAAATAAAGTAAAACATGTGCTACCCGCCCTTTTAAATGTTTACGTCTTATTTCAAGATTATCTAAAACTATTTTGTCGGTTGCTTCGCTAACGCGTTTCATTAAATCCATGGCAAACATAGCATTTTTACTTGCATGGTTTTTAACTAAATTTAAATCTAAAATACATACATGCGAATCTTCAATGGCCGAAACAGAATATTTATAAACATCGGATGAAAAAATACTTAAAAGGCTTACAAAATCGAAAGGTTTCGAGAAACTTATTATTTGGTCTTTCCCTTCAGTAGTGGATTTCGAAAGTTTTACAAGTCCCTCTTTTAAATAAAGAAATTCTTTTATTACATCACCTTCTTTAGTAATTATATCACCTTTAGAGTAAGCGCGTTCTTCCTTTATATCACAAATATCTGTTAATTCTTCAATGGTTACATGAGAAAAAAACAAAGATTTTAATTTACACTGTTTGCAATCACATTTGATACTTTCCAAATTCATGTCAATTGTCATAATTGATACGCCTAAAATACCAAAAACTTATGATATTTATTATAAGCTGTTAATTATCATACTGCACATTCGAATGCAGATAAAAATCACGACTAAATTCGGGGGCATAAAAAAAGTTAATAAATATATGAAACGAATTGTAATACTTGGTGCAGGAACTGCAGGTACAATGATGGCGAACAAACTCAACAATACACTCGATAAAGAGGAGTGGAACATAACAATTGTTGACCAGTTTAAAACGCACTATTATCAACCGGGTTTCTTATTTATTCCGTTTGGAATTTATAGTAAGCAAGATGTAATAAAACCAAAGGCAGATTTTATTCCGGCTGGGGTAAATATGATTTTTTCGGCAATCGACCGTATTGAAGGAGACGCGAACAAAGTGCATTTGGAAGGTGGAAAAATATTAAACTACGACTATTTGATAGTTGCCACAGGAACCAAAACTTTCCCTGATGAAACTCCCGGGTTAAAAGATAAACTTTGGTATAAAGAGATTTTTGACTTTTATACAGTTGAAGGTGCAGTTGCCCTACAAAAGTTTTTTAAAGGTTGGGAAGGTGGAAAATTAGTAATGGCAATTACCGAACTTCCATATAAATGCCCGGTTGCACCACTCGAATTTGTGTTTCTTGCCGATGCTTATTTTACCGAAATTGGTATTCGCGACAAGGTGGATATTACTTTTGTAACTCCCATGCCGGGAGCTTTTACAAAACCAATTGCCACAAAAATGTTGTCGGAATTACTGGTTGAGAAAAACATAAAAGTAGTTCCCGATTTTTATATCGAACGTGTTGACAACGACGAGAAAAAATTGGTTTCGTACGATGAACTGGAAATTCCTTTCGATGTATTAACTGTTGTTCCTGTAAATATGGGTGACGAAATGATTGAGCGGAGTGGCTTGGGCGACGATATGAATTTTGTTCTAACCGACAAAGAAACACTTCAATCTAAACAGCACGAAAATATTTTTGTGTTGGGCGATGCTTCAAATATTCCAACTTCAAAAGCAGGTTCGGTTGCTCACTTCGCTGCCGAAATACTGTTCGAAAATTTAATGAGTGCAATTGAAGGACGACCACTTCATGCGAAATTTGATGGACACGCAAATTGTTATATCGAAACAGGATTTGGCAAGGGTGCTTTAATTGATTTCAATTACGATACCGAACCACTTCCGGGGACGTTTCCACTTCCGGGAATTGGACCATTTGGACTGCTTAAAAATACCAAAATCAACCATTACGGAAAAGTTATGTTTCGCTGGATTTACTGGCACATTCTTCTGAAAGGAAAAGAACTACCCGTTGAACCATTAATGACAATGGCAGGTAAAAAACGAGTGATTTAATTTGTAAGCGATGGAAGAAAAAGAGTTAAAAACGCAAATAGCGGAGTTAAATCAGAAAGTTGATTTGTTGCTTGAATATGTAAATCAGCAGCGTTTAAAAACTAATCAGCTCGAAGATTTAGTTGCAGATGTTTCCATTGTTGGAAAAGATATGTACGATTCGGCAGTGGAAGATTTGGACAACCGGATGGTAAATCTCGATTTAGACCAGGTAAAAGGATTGATGTTACGCGTTCTTCGGAACATTGATAACATAAATAGTGCACTGGAAATGTTTGAAAGTGTAAATGATTTAATAAAGGATGTAAGTCCAATCTTTAACGAAGTAATTATCGACTTCACTAAAAAAATGAATGAATTCGATAAAAAAGGTTATTTCGAATTCATTGCCGAAACAGGAAATATAGTCGATAATATTATGACGCATTACAAGCCCGAAGATGTTCGGGATCTCTCCGACAATATCATTACAATTATGGAAACTGTGCGATCTGTAACACAGCCCCAAATGATGAAAGCAATAAACAATAGTCTAACAATTTATGGCAGCATCGAAATGGAACACATTCCGGAATACTCCATATTTAAAGTATTGAGAGAGATGAACAAACCTGAAATGAAACGCGCTATGGGTTTCTTTGTAACTTTTATGAAAAACATGGCGGCAGAAACAAATAAAAATAAAAAATAAAATTATGGCAGAAAAAACAGTAGCAGGGAAGACAGTAGAAGTTACCGACGAAGGTTATTTGGTAAACAGAGATGAATGGTCGAAAGAAATTGCAGCCGAACTGGCAAAAGAAGATGGCATTGAACTATCCGACAAACATTACGAGGTGTTAGATTATCTTAGAAAAGAGAGTGCAGCAGGTACTTCTCTTTCAATTCGCAAAGTGGGAAAATCAGGAATTACAGATATTAAAGGCTTGTATAAATTGTTTCCGGGCGGGCCACTTAAATATTCATCTAAATTCGCTGGTATTCCAAAACCGGCAAGTTGTGTTTAATTTTTAAAACCTACAGTTATGACCGAAGTAAAAGAAACGCCTTTAAAAAAGGTAATAGTAATTTGTGCAAAAGCAAGTATCGAAGATGTTTATGCTACGTTAATTATGGCAAATGGTGCAGTAATGGAAGGAATTGAAGCAAAAGTATTTTTCACTTTTTTCGGACTCGATGCAATCACAAAAAAACAGATGAATAAACTACACACTGGTGTTGTTGGAAACCCCGGTATGCGTATGCCGGGAGGATTACCTTTCCCAACGTTGCTTGGTGTAATTCCTGGAGTTGAAGCAGGTGTTTCCTCGATGATGAAAAAGCAAATGGACGATTTGGATGTTCCTCCGGTTGACGAATTTTTAGATATGATAACCGCAGGTGGTGGCGAAGTTTACGCTTGTAAAATGGCTGCCGATATGTTCAAACTTACCATGGATGATTTTAGTGAACATGTAAAAGCAATAATTACTGTCGGCGATTTGTATGCTATGTCGGGAGGTGAAGGGACTCAAATTATTTTCACTTAAAAAAATATAAAAAAAAGGGAGAGCGGTGTTTAATCTACCATTATGTGGATGGGTGACGCTTTTTTGTTTGGAATCATTATAAATTTCATATTTAGAATACGTCTAAGTTTGTCTCGTAAACAATAATGTGTCAGTTATTTATGCTATTGTCGACAAAATCTTTATAAACATTTGTGCGATATGTCTTTCTACATAGAAAGGTATCTAATTTTTTAGATATGTCGATATAAAGAATTATTACTTTTGCATTCATAAAAGATACAAATATGTCGAAGACAAGGCGTGATTTTATAAAAATATCTTCATTAAGTGCAGCCGGTATTTTTGCGGGAGCAAAATATTTGCAATCTGCAATTCCGGGAAATGCAACTAAACTAGGAGAAATAGGAAATTTAAATTTAAACCGGACTCCAACTTATTGCGAAGTTTGTTTTTGGAAGTGTGCCGGCTGGGTACATAAAAACGAGGATGGAACCATAAAAAAGATTACAGGGAACGATGACGATCCCAATTGTAATGGTCGGTTATGTCCACGGGGTACTGGTGGAATAGGAATGTATTACGACGAGGATCGGTTGAAAACCCCATTAATGCGGGTAACCGGCAAAGACGGAAAGCAGACTTACAGAGAGGCCTCGTGGGATGAAGCACTCGACTTTATTGCAAAACGGATGAAAGAGATAAAAGAAAAGCACGGTGCAGAATGCACGGCTCTTCTTACTCACGGTTCGGGAGGTCACTATTTTGGGAGTCTCATTAAAGCTTTCGGTTCTGGTAATGTTGCTGCACCATCGTATGCACAGTGCCGTGGTCCGCGCGAAGTTGCTTTTCTTGCTACTTTTGGCGAAGGTCTAAATTCTCCTGAACCAACTGACATTCGCGATACTCGTTGTCTTGTACTTATTGGGTCGCATCTTGGCGAAAACATGCACAACGGGCAGGTTCAGGAAATGTCGGATGCAATCGATAAAGGAGCTACTATTATTACTGTTGACCCGCGGTTCTCAACTGTTGCAAGCAAATCGAAATTTTGGCTACCAATAAAACCTGCCACAGATATTGCTTTGCTGTTAAGCTGGATGCATGAAATTATAAACAACGGTTGGTACGATAAAAAATACATTGAAAAATATGCCTACGGTTTCGAAGAGTTGAAAGATTATATTCAGCCTTTTACTCCCGAATGGGCGTATGGGATAACAACCATAAAACCAGACCAAATAAGGGAAACTGCACGCGAAATGGCCAATGCTGCTCCGGCGGTAATTATTCATCCGGGAAGGCATGTAACCTGGTATGGCGACGATACACAACGTGTGCGTGCCATGGCAATTTTAAATGCACTACTGGGATCGTGGGGGCGCCGTGGTGGATTTTATATACCCGACATCACCTCTGTACCAAAATATCCACATCCTCATTTTCCTGAACCAGCACGCGATTGGCGCGATGCAATGGGAGGAAAATACAAACTTGCCGATCTCGCATTGGCATCGGGGGTTTGCGATGCAACTATTCCAACACCCGATTTAGATTGCCACATTAAAGCGTGGATTGTTAATGGCACAAACCTTATAATGACACTGCCCGATCAAAGAAAAACACTGGATGCAATTAATAGCCTGGAGTTGATGGTAGTAATCGATACCATGCCGGCTGAAATAACAGGTTACGCCGATGTTGTACTTCCCGAATGTACCTACCTCGAAAGATGGGATGATTTGAGAATATTGCAAGGTCGATTCCCCACTATTTCGCTAAGAATGCCGGCAGCACAACCAAAATACAATTCGAAACCTGGTTACTGGATTGCCAAGGAACTGGCAAAAAAGATGGGGTTAGGTGAATATTTCGCATGGAATACTTTTGAAGAAAAATTAGATTGGGAACTGAAACAGGTGAATTCGTCGCTCGAAGAGATGAAAAAAATTGGGGTGAAAAAACTAACCCGCGAATACGACGACATCTACTTCAACGATGGAGAAGATATTGAATTTAATACCAATACCGGAAAAATTGAGTTGTATTCAACAGCATTAGAAGAAGAGGGTTTCGACCCGATGCCACGATATACACCACACCAGGAGCCACCGGAAGGGTTTTATCACCTAAACTACGGCAGGGCACCAATGCACACATTTAGTCGTACTACAAATAATCCGAACCTTGCCGATTTAATGGATGAAAATGTGGTTTGGGTAAACCCGAAAGTTGCAAAAGAGTGGGGTCTGGAAAATGGACAGGAAGTATATTTGGAAAATCAGGATGGAATAATTTCCGATTTTAAAATAAAAGTGAGAGTAACAGAACGAATCCGGTTCGATTCAGTTTATATGATTCATGGTTTTGGGCATACCAATAAAAAATTAACCAGAACTTATGGAAAAGGAGCCAGCGATTCGCAATTAATAACACGAGTATTAACCGACCCGATTATGGGAGGAACAGGAATGAGAGGAAATTTTGTAACATTTCGTTTTGAAAAAGAGAGTGAGGCGCAATCATGAGATATGCAATGGCGATTGATACAAAAAAATGTGTAGGATGTTCAGATTGTGTGGTAGCATGCCAAACCGAAAACAATGTGCCAATAGGACACTGCCGCGACTGGATTGTGGAGATTACAGACGGAACTTACCCAGAGTTGGAAATTGAAATTCGTTCGGAAAGATGTAACCACTGCGAGAATTCACCCTGCGTGCGATGCTGCCCAACCGGTGCTAGTCATTACGAGGATGGTGGAATTGTGGTTGTTACACCGAATAAGTGTATTGGCTGCGGAGCATGTATTACAAGTTGTCCATACGATGCCAGATATCCTCACCCCGATGGCTATGTTGATAAATGTACATTTTGTATGCACCGTGTGAAAAAAGGACAACAGCCTGCCTGTGTCTCGGTTTGCCCTACCAAGTGTATGTATTTTGGCGACCTCGACGATGCAAATAGCGAAGTCTCGCAAATACTGAAAAAGAGAAAATACAAAACTTTAATTCCGGAAGCAGGAACAAAACCACATGTTTTTTACCTGATTTAAACTTATAAAAATGAGAGAAGAAATTATTACTTCAGGAAGAATGAACCCGCACATTGACCCGCATCTGGCGATTTGGCACTGGCACATTCCCCTCTATCTGTTTTTGGGTGGATTGGCAGCGGGCATCATGTTTTTTGCCAGCCTTTATACCATTCTCGGAAAAGAAAATAAGTTTCGGGGTGCTGTTAAACGTGCACCAATTATTGTCCCTTTTCTTTTGATAATTGGTCTTACCGCCCTGTTTTTCGATTTGAAACACAAACTCTATTTCTGGCAGTTATATACCATTATCAGAATTCAGTCGCCCATGTCGTGGGGAGCCTGGACATTAATGGCAATTACTCCACTCTCAATGGTTTGGGTAGCCATCAACATCAAAGAGTTTTTTCCAAAATGGGATTGGAAGTTCTTTATATTGAAAGAATTAGATAAATTTTTTACCAAGTATAGGGTTTATCTTGCATGGGTAATTCTCTATTTCTCGGTAATATTGGGGATTTATACGGGAATTCTGTTCTCGGCATTTAATGCCCGGCCACTCTGGAACACCTCTATTTTAGGACCACTTTTCTTAACATCGGGGCTCTCGGCTGCCGCAGCAGTAATTATACTCTTTTCGAAAAGACAAAAAGAGCGGATAAATTTTGCTAAAATAGATATTATGCTCATTGGTATCGAGCTATTTTTAATTATCCATATGTTCATGGGGTTTTTGGCAAGTACGCAAGTACAAATTGAAGCAGCCCAGCTATTTCTTGGTGGACCTTACACTGCACCTTTCTGGATTTTCGTGGTCATTATCGGGATGATTCTACCGGCAATCCTCGAATTTCTTGAGCTACGAAAATTTCATATACCGGCAATAATCCCAGTTATACTTGTACTGTTTGGAAGTTTAATGCTGAGGTTTATTATTTCGTATGCAGGGCAATTGAGCCGATGGCTTTATTAGTTCAGAGTTCAGAGTTTCGAGCTTTGAGTTGAAGATTGCAAATTACAAGTTTGAAAAGTTTGAAAAATAATTTGATAGTATTACAATTTAATAATAACAAGGAAAATGTTTAGACTTTGTTGGAGTATTTACTTCCAACTTCTGTCTTCCAACTTCCAACTATTTTTTATATTATGAAACAAAAAAAATACATGAATCCGTACCTCGGAGGTGTATTGTTAGGATTAGTCCTAATTCTGGCATTCTGGGTTTCGGGCAGAGGATTGGGCGCAAGTGGCGCCGTTAAAAGTGCTGTTGTTGCAGGAGTTGATCTGGTAGCTCCGGGTCATGCCGAAAATACAGCGTATTATAAAGATTACCATGAATCGCATCCAAGTCCGTTAAAATCGTGGTTGGTTTTAGAGATGTTAGGTGTGCTTGTGGGTGGATTTCTGTCGGGGGCAATTGCAGGCAGGTTGAAATTCAGAGTTGAGAAATCGCCAAAAATAACAAACAAAACAAGAATTATATTTGCCGTTATCGGAGGTATATTCTTTGGGTTTGGCTCGCAGTTGGGGCGTGGTTGTACAAGCGGTTCGGCACTCACCGGAATGGCAGTACTCTCGCTAAGTGGATTCTTGTCGATGGCTGCTATCTTTGGAACAGCCTTCGCATTAGCATATTTTGCACGGAAACTTTGGATTTAATCATCAATTAAATTAGTTTAAAATGGGACCATTAGTTGTTAACGAAATAATTACAGAAAATGCTAATCTATTTTTAGCGTTTCTTATTGGAATTGGATTTGGATTTGTATTAGAAGTAAACGGATTTTCTTCGAGTCGCCGTTTGGCAGGAATGTTTTACGGATACGACACCACAGTTCTAAAGGTGTTTTTTACAGGCGCAATAGTTGCCGCAGTTGGCTTGTTGTTTATGAGCCTTTTTAACTGGATCGACCTCAGTTATATCTATATCAACCCAACCTATTTGTGGTCGTCACTCGGAGGTGGCGTAATAATGGGTGCCGGGTTTATTCTTGGTGGATACTGCCCGGGAACCTCGGTGTGCGCGGCATCAATTGGGAAGTTAGATGCAATGGCATTTTTAGGTGGAATTGTAATTGGAATATTTATTTTTATCGAAGGCTTTCCTATGTGGGAAGGCTTTTACAATGCAAAATTCTTAGGCTCACCACTTCTGTCCGATATATTTGGAACATCGCGTGGACTAATTACATTTCTGATTATTCTTGTTGCACTCGGAATGTTTTGGGTTGGCGAATGGGCTGAGAAACATTTTGCCCGCGACGATTATAAATTGAACCAAAAATAAATTCTTGATACTTAAATATAATTATCAAAAAGTCATAAATTATGAAAGCAAGATTAATATTGGCAGCCATCATTATTCCTTTGGGGATGATAATTGCAGCTGTGCCAGAAAACACTACTAAGCAATTCAGACTTACAGCCAACGAACTATTGGAAGAGGTAAAAGACGGAACGCAGTTTTTGCAACCCGATGAAGTCGCAGATATGCTTATTCAAAAAGATCCTACTTTACAATTGATTGATGTAAGAGATGCCGATCAGTATGAGAAATTCAGCTTGCCAAATTCCATCAACATTCCTTTGGTCGATATTCTTAATCCCGAGTGGAAAGAGTACATCAACCAGGATGTGAAGTTAAATGTATTTTATTCGAACGGAACAAAGAATGCCAATGAGGCGTGGATGATTACCCGTCAGTTGGGTTTCGAGAATAATTACGTTATGCTGGGTGGGCTGAACTATTGGGTTGAAACCATTATGAATCCTGAGAAACCAGCATCAACCAGTCCTGACGAAGAGATAGCAAAATATAACTTCAGAAAAGGAGCCGGAGCTGCATTAGGCGGAGCTGCTGTTAATACTCAGCCATCAACAATGAAAAAAAGCTCGAAACCTCCTATTTCGAAACGCAAAAAGAAGAAAAAAGTACAGGGAGGTTGTTAATAAAGTTTTCTTATGCAGCCCTTTAGCTGTTCAAAAAATGCCTGATAATTTAAGATTACCAGGCATTTTTATAATATATTGAAAATGTCGATATTTAATTATTTTAGTACCAATTCTAATTGTGGAAATATGTTAACAGATAAAGAAACGCAACAGAATTTTTTAAAGTTATTAGCACTGTTTGTTGCCATTGTTATACCATGGATAGCCGGTGGAATCTATTATTTTAATACAGTACCCTATTATGTTGAAAATCAGGCAACGATAGTTGAGCACAAAACCAATACTATTTCGCATGCCGATCATAGTTTGTTTGAATTGTTACAGCAGCCATTCGAAACGCCACAACAGGTTACCGGCGCATGTTTATCGTGCCACAACAATACCGATCAGGAGATTATGTCCTCATCGCATTGGAAATGGGAAAGAGACTATGTAACCGACTCCGGGGATACGATTCAGTTAGGCAAAAAAAATATCATTAATAATTTTTGTATTGGTATTTCGTCGAACGAACCGCGCTGTACAAGTTGCCACATTGGCTATGGCTGGAAAGACAACAGCTTCGATTTTAACGACAATAAAAACATCGACTGCCTGGTTTGTCACGATCAAACCGGAACATATAAAAAATTTCCTACAGGTGCAGGATTGCCTGTTGCACAAAAAAAGGAGTTCAAGGGCAAAATATTCGATAAGCCGGATTATAACTTGATTGCGCAAAATGTTGGAGCACCAAAACGCGAAAACTGTGGTGTCTGCCATTTTGTTGGTGGTGGTGGAAACAATGTTAAACACGGCGATTTGGCAAACGAAATTAATCAGGTTACCCGCGATGTTGATGTTCACATGGGTATTAATGGGGTAAACATGAGCTGTGTTGATTGTCATAAAACTGATCGGCACAACATTTCGGGCAGCCTTTATTCGGTAGCATCGACCAACGAAAACAGGGTAAGATGCGAACAGTGCCATTCCGACCATCCTCACTCCAATACAATTTTAAACCGTCATACTAAAAAGGTGGCTTGTCAAACCTGTCATATTCCACGTTTCGCAAAAATTAGTGCAACAAAAATGAACTGGGACTGGTCAACGGCAGGAAAGTTTAACGCCGATAGTAGTAAAATGGTTCTAAAGGACAGTTTGGGAAATATGACATACGCAACAATTAAGGGGTCGTTTGTCTGGGAAAGGAACGTTGTGCCCGAATATCATTGGTTCAATGGAAATGCAAGACATCATCTCCTCGAAGACAAAATAGATACATCAAATGTTATTCAGTTGAATACTTTACTTGGAAGTTATTCCGATAAAAATTCGAAAATAGTTCCCGTTAAAAAACATGCGGGGCGACAAATATACGATGCGGTAAACAACACTTTAATTGTTCCCCGCTTATTTGGGAAAGACAGTACTGCATACTGGAAGGGCTTCGATTGGGACAAGGCAGCACAAGCGGGCATGGAATCTGTTGACCTGCCCTACAGCGGAGAGTACGGCTTTGTTTCAACCGAGATGTACTGGCCAATTAACCATATGGTATCTCCAAAAGAAGAGTCGCTGCAATGTGCCGACTGCCACTCGCGTGATAGCTATCTCAAAAATTTAAACGATTTTTACCTGCCCGGTAGGGATCATAATAATTTCTTCGATAACCTTGGTATTATTTTATTGATAATTTCGTTTCTCGGAGTTTTAACACATGGTTTAATACGACTCATAAAAAACTAAAAACCACCTTGCTATGAAAAAGAAAACATACATATATAGAGGATTTGAAAGGTTTTGGCACTGGAATCAGGCACTACTGATTCTCTTTCTCGCTTTCACCGGGTTCGAAATTCATGGTTCGTACAGTATCATTGGGTTCGAAAATGTTATTAGGGTTCATAATATGGCTGCATGGGCACTACTGGTACTCATTGTATTTGCTATCTTCTGGCATTTCGTTACTGGTGAATGGCGACAATATATTCCAACTACAAAGCTAATAAAAGCCGAAATATCGTATTACATTACCGGAATTTTTAAAGGCGCACCGCATCCTACTCACAAAACTATTTACAATAAATTCAGCCCGTTGCAACGAATTATATATCTCGGGTTGAAACTGCTGGTCATTCCTGTCCAGGTATTTACAGGGTTAATTTACCTGTTTTACGTTTACCCCAATAACCCGGTACATGTAATTGGACTCGATGTTATTGCAACAATCCATTCTTTTGGTGCATATATTTTACTCTCGTTTGTAATTGCACACGTGTATCTGGTTACTACCGGAAGCACTCCATTATCAAATTTAAAAGCAATGATTACCGGTTGGGAAATTGTTGAAGTTGATGATGAGGATGGGCAGAAGAAATAATCTTTGCCCACCTATTCTGTACAATATCAAAAATAGATCAAAAAGAATACTGTAGTTATCATATTGTTGCTTATAACAATATGAAGTTTAATTGGTATTAAACCTTGTTCTATTACGATTGCGTTATGTAGTTTAGCAGAGCTGCCAACTGACAGGGTTCTCGGATAAAACTAATTGTTACTGCCTGGACGAATTTTATCGCTAATTAATTGTTGGGTTTTTAACTCAATTCCTTCAATTAAAACATATTTTACATTTGGCCAATAAGATGAATTATCAGCATTAATAAAAAGTCGTGTTAATTTTACTGTTACTCCTTTAATCACTGTGGTTAACTGAGCTTCGAAAGGTGCTATCTGTTTAAGTATAAAAGAATGGGTTTCGTCTGCAACAAGTTTTACATTAAATACAGATTTAGAGCTATTTTCCTGAACACATGTAATGCCATAAGCTATCTTCTTTTCCATGTAATTTAACGATTCACTCTCACCGTTTTCTTCATGCATTATCCAATGTATTTTAATCGGATCTTTGGTTTGTAATGTACCATCAGAATCAAAATTGGCTTTGTAAACAACCCTGTTTTTATTTAGGTTTCGTTCAATAAAAAAAAGAATATCAGATGGTTTTTGGGGAGAAACACATTTTGCGGTCACCGGAGATAATAGTAGTAAAATCAGTATCCACTTCATAACCATCGTTTTTCTTTGTACCAATTTATGGTTTCCTCAACTCCGTGTTGTAAATCGTATTTTGGCAAAAAATTAAAATCTGTCATTGTTTCCTCTGCATCGCAAGACCAGTTTTTTTTGGTTATCTCTTTAAATTTATCAGTGGTAAACATTGTTGCTTTTTTTGTGAGTTTTGCAATCTTTTCCGAAATAATTGCTGCCGATTTAACCATAAACAGAGGTGTAACAATTCGTATTGTTCTTTTGTTCATAACCTTTTTTGTAATCGCCGCAAACTCTTTTATACTATAGTTTTTACCATCGGTAATAAAGTACCCACGGTTAGCTATGGGAGATGGCAGTGCTATGTAAATTAGTGATACTAAGTCTTTTATGTAAATAAACGACAGTGTCTGTTTTGTGCTTCCCAAATATATTTCGATATGCTTGTTAATTGATTTAAAATATTCGTAGTAACCGGTATCTCGCGGTCCGTAAACTCCGGTTGGGCGTAAAATCAGAATTGGTATTTTATTTTGTTGAAACAGGAATTGTTCGGCTTTTAGTTTGCTTTTACCGTAGTTTGTAATTGGTGTTTGCGTGTCGGTTATTTTTATTGGAGTAAATGTATTTTCGTCGCCCGGACCATAAGCAGCCAAACTACTTATAAAAACAAACTTCGATGGAATCATATTTGCCCCGTACAGCGATTCAACTAAATTTTTTGTGTACTGATAATTTATGGTTTCAAAATTGGATTTGTTTAACACTTTGGTTGCACCGGCATTGTGAATTATATAATCGAATCTTCCGATTTCTTGCTGAAGTTTTTCCCAGATTTGTCTTAGCGATTTCTTATCTGCCAGATTAAGGTAGATTATATTTATGCGTTTATCAGTTAAATATTTTGTACTGCTCGATTTACGTATTGCAGCATAAATTGTATGTCTGTTTTGTAGCCCTTGTTCAACTAAAAAACCACCAATAAAACCACTCGCTCCGGTAATAAGAATTTTAGCCATGCACCTTAAATATCTTTAATGTAGCACCTTCGTCGTTTATGTTGGTTGCGTTCGAAAAATTGCCACATACTTTGTACGCTGTTATTGGATTCAAGTTCAATATTTGTTTCGGCGCGTAAAATGCCAAACTCCTTTGCCTTTCTTGCAGTGTGTGTAATTAATAATGCACTCACTCCTTTCTTCTGATATTCGCTCGAAACAGCAACCAAATAGAGATCAAGTGTGTGATTCTTTTTCATCGCCTGCCAGAAATGATACCATCCAAAAGGGAGCAATTTCCCTTTGGCTTTGATGGAGGCTTCGCTAAACGATGGCATTGTAACCCCAAAACCAATGAGCTTATCGTTTTTGTCAACTACAAAACTTATAAAATCGATACTAACTAAGTTAATAAACATTTTTACATAGTGATTTATCTGTTCTTCAGAGAGTTGTGTAAAGCCATATAAATGTGCATACTCGTTATTTAATATATCGAATGCAGCAGGAACATATTTATACAATTGCTTGCGTTTAGTGATTTTTACCAGTCTAAATTCATGTTTAATGGCTGCATACTTTGCGATCTTCTCAACTCTCTCAACCAATAAATTTTCAACATCAATTTCGAACTCAACCCAATCGATACTTTTGCTGAAACCCATTGCTTCCATATGCTCAGGGTAGTACGAATAGTTATATGGTGTTGCAAAAGTTCCCATTCTGTCGAAACCTTCAATTAACATTCCCTGCCTATCCATATCAGTAAATCCAAATGGTCCGTGCACCATAATTCTTCCTTGTTCTTTAATCCACTCTAACGCTGTTCTCATCAGTGCTTCAGAAACTTCTTTGTCGTCAATAAAATCGAACCATCCAAATCTGCCAATTGGTTTATTAGTTGTCGAAAGCTCATTGTCTTTTACAATTGCAGCAATTCTTCCAACTGGCTTGCCATTTTTATACGCCATCCAATATTGAGCTTTACAATTTTTAAAAGCTGGGTTTTTATCTTCCAACAAGGTTTCTAATTCATCGAAGTGCAACGGAATAGGAGAGTATTCGCAATTATTATAAAGTTTGGTATAGAAACTTATAAATTTTCGTAAATCGCTTTTGGTTGTTATTTCCCTAACCTCTATGTTCATAAAATTAGTTTTCGGTAATATTAGAAATTAAATTCGTAATTCTATCAATGGTAAATTAAATTTATTCTTTTGTATGTACTATAAGAGAATCGTAATAATACATCACCCTCTTTAACTTCTCGTGTTACTCCCGGGTTTACATATTATATTTTAAATAGTTGAGAGAACTACAATATTTACGTCACGAAAGAAATCTGGTGCGCCAGTTTATGCCTGACTTTATACTAGTGTCTTGTCAACCGTATAACTGTAGAACGTCATGCTGTCCAAAGGACTCCCATGGAGAACTCGATTCAGCATCTCTACTTCAACATGTAGATTCCGAAATGAATTCGGAATGACGAACATGAAATATGATACTTGACATAACACTATATTTTTAAAAACATTTGATTTCGATATAGAATATATAGAAACAGCCAAACAAGTCCGAGGGCAAGCAGTGCAATTATCGAGTCGTACCATCTTTCGTCGAAAATAACCAACACACCATCGAATAATTTTTTGGCGGTAAATCTGAAATCTATAAAATGGTTGGCAAAATAGATTACCAGCGAGTTCATTCCGATTACTTTAAAAACAAAAGCCCATTTTCTGTAGTTTAATACATCGATAAGCCAGTAAAACAGTGCCATCTCAATAAATGCCATTCCTCCGGTTAATGCAATAAACGAGCTACTCCATAAACGTTTGTTAATGGGGAAATGCAAATTCCAGATAAGTGCAATAACTATTGATGAGACACCAATAATTAGCAACTTTATAACTTTACGATTTTCAGTGAGATTTTTACTGTTTAAAATATCGCCGGCCCAGGCGCCGAGTACGGCAAGCGTAAGAGCCGGAAATTGTGTTAGAATTGCATTTTCGTCATAAATTTTCTGAATAAGTATTCCCGGCATTACATTTCTATCAATCCAGCCAACCAGATTTCCTTCGAAAGAGAGGTCGCCTGCACCGTGCCCCGGTACCGGAATAAGAAACAGTGCCGCATAATATGCAAGTAAAATGCCAATTACCCAAAACAGACGTTTTGTTGCCGAAAAGTTAAGGTAGAGCAGAGTAGTTGCAAAAGTTGCAATGCCGATGCGCCCCAAAACACTAACATATCGTAACGATGAAGGTTCGAAAATATGCACAGGCGAGTTTTTATAAATAAAACCCAGTAACATTAAAACAACCATTCGTGTAAATGCTTTTTTGTAAAGCTGTGTTTTAGGCACTCCTTTTTCAATGTTTCGTTTTAACGAAAAACTTACCGATACTCCCGAAATAAAAAGAAACAGAGGAAATATAAAATCGTAAAAAGTGAATCCGTTCCAGGTTGTATGTTCCATCTGAATGGCAAGTGCATCAACCCATGCTAAACTTGTTTTACCATGTAGGTAATATATAAAAGCACCTCCACCCGAGATAAATAACATATCGAACCCACGTAATGCATCAATTGATAAGAGCCGTTTACTTTTTGCTGCCGAATTTTCTGTCATTATTTAATCTTTTTACAAACCGGATAAAAATCTATTTCTATGTCCGTTGCATTTCTACTATTTCTGTTTCCTCGATTCCATTGGGTCAACTACCAAAGCTCTTTCAGGAAAAACTTTTAATTGAGTTGTATCCAGTAAAAGCACAAAACTTTCATCTATTTCTCCATTTTTATCTAAAATGTTATTAAGTTTTAATGCGGCATGTTTTGCTAAAAAGTGGTAGGTAGCTTTTCTTTTCGATATTCCATAGTTGTGAACTTCATCTATAAAATGGGCATTCTCAATATTATCTTCGGCACCGTATAGTTTATAAATATTTTTAATGTACGGGAACTCAACATCAGGAACATTTTTAGTCCAGTCGTCGCCATCGGAATTAAGAAGTTGTGGTTTTGGAGCAAAACAGGCTGCAATTTCAACATTATTGGTTTCGAAATTTGCTGATTTATGAATAGGTTTGCCACTTTCGCAAACACACCCACCATAAAAATATGCCGACACCATTACTGTAGGAACTGAAATATCGAAACGGTCGTCGATTGCAGCAGCTATAAAAGTTTGAGTACCTCCGCCCGAGGCACCTGTTATAATAATTCTATCGGTATCGGTTTGTGGCAGCGAGCTAATATAATCGAGAATTCGCAGTGTGTTAAATGTTTGCATTGTCAGTGCTTCGGGACTGTGATGTTTATGCGCAACATCTTCGCCTGTTCCGTACATGTCCCAGTTAATGGCAATTGCACCCATTTTTGCAAATGCCGAACAGCGGTATTGCATATCGGGGCGAAATCGTCCGTAATCGGCTCCTTCGAACCAGTGTCCGTGAGGATTTAGAATTGCCGGAACTTTGCCGGTAATCGAATCGGGCATATAAATATTACCGTGTACAATGTATCCAGGTTTTAACTCTAACCCAATATTCTCTACGGTGTAACCAATCATTTGGTATTTTTCGCCATGCGTAATTTTAATGGGGAAATTCCAGTCGCTTTGTGGGATTTTATCCAATTCAGCACCTTTTTTTATTTGAGCTCTGATTTTTACAGCACGTTTTTCCCACTCTTTTTTATTACTGAATGTTGCCGAAAATTCTTTTAATTTCTCAACTGCTGCCTCTTCGGTTAAATATGCACCCTGACAAAGTTCTACTTTTTCTGCCTGTCGCTTTTTATTCAAATTACACGAAAAAATAGTTACAGTAACAAATATAAATACTGCTGTTTTTATAAATGAATTTCTCATAATTGTATTTGATTTTATTCTTTTAAATATGTTTAAAATAACCCAGTTCCCGCTCTTTCTTCCAGTCGCCACGAGTAAAGTCGGGGAATTTTACCGGCACACTACCAAGTTCGTTCGATAGTTTTGTAAGTGGTACAATTACCGACCAGTTTATACCATCATAAATATCCATATCCAACGATACGCCTTTATTAAGATTCGTAAACAGACGATAAAATTCGAGATAATCCATTCCTCCGTGTCCTCCATTCTCTTCAGCCTCTTTTTTCATTTTTGTCCAAATCGGATGTTGGTATTTTTTACGTAATTCGTTATACTTATCATCATTAAGCCAATTATGTCCATGGTCATCTTCGTATAGCGCCAGGCGACTTGGGTATCCTTCGTGATAAGCCTGCGTTCCGGCGAGTACATTTTTTCTGCTGTATGGTCGTGGCGATACAACATCATGCTGTAACAAAATTGTCCTGTTTTTTGCTGTTTTTATAAGTGCACTGCTCATGTCGCCATGTGCAAAATTAGTTCTGTTGTAAAACTCATTATCAGAAGATACTGTTTTACTATATTCACTCAAACTTGCATTGTTCGAATCCATCGATACAAGATAATCGAATTTATCGCCCCGCCCAACTTTCATGTAATTGGCAACCGGGCCGAGTCCATGTGTTGGGTAAAGATTACCCGACATTTCGGCGTGTAAACGCAGACGCCACTGTTTATAATATGCGCTATCTTTTGGATCGGGACTGTTGCTGAATAATTTCTCAAGTAGATGGTGTAAATATCCGGCTTCTCCATGAGTTAATGTGCCAAAAACATTATTCCGAACCATATTTAAAATCCAAAGTTCCTCCTCTCCGTAACTAACATTTTCGAGCATCATACAGTGGCGTTGAGTCTCTTCGGCAGTGTTTACAAGTTCCCAACTCTCGTCGATAGTGAGTGTGATTGGGACTTCGGAAACAACATGTTTTCCCTGCTGCATTGCATAAATTGCCATACGTGCATGGACAGGCGCAGGTGTTATAACCACAACCAAATCGATGTCGTCTCTTTTAACCATGTCTTTCCAAACTTCTTCGTTACCCGAATAAGTTGCAATTTTCTCTTTTTTACCGTTTAACTCGGTAAGCAGCTCTAAAGCTCTGGTTATACGACTTTTGCGGGCATCGCAAATGGCAACAATTTTTGCTTTTGGCGATAACGAATTTATGGTTCGTACATGAGAATATCCCCTGTTTCCAACTCCAATAATTCCAACTCTGACTTGTTCGATTGGAGCGACGGCTAAATCCATTACCGATTTACCTGTCTGTTTTTTCGAAACAGCAAGCTCTTCTATTTTATCTTGTAACTGATTATACGAATACGATGAGGTTGTTGAAAGCCCAAGAAATCCTGCGCTTAATGCCGAAAGTTTTAAGAAACTTCTTCTGTTTTGATTTTTCATTATATAGTAGGTTTAAATTTTTAAAAAAGACGAATGTAAAAGTATTAAAAAAGATATATTTGGGAATATATTATAGCATAATTACTTTTTATTTAATTCTATGGCTTTTAAATTTTTGAGGTTTCTGCCCTGTTTTTATAAACTTATTTTTCTTAAAGTAAATTACCCGATTTCGCTGATACGTTTTAAAAGTGGCATATTAATAATTTCGATAGTACCACCTTTATTATTAATAATTTTGTTGTCTTTAAAATCTTTAATCACCTTAACAACGCTCATTGTCGACATTCCGGTAAGTTCGCCCAAATCGGCACGCGAAAGCGAAAGTTTAAAAGTGGAGTTTTTGTAAATCTTTTCCGAGAGATAAATAAGTGCATCTGCAAGTCTGCCATTCAGTTGTTTGTGCGTTAAACTTGCAAATCGTGTAAAAGTTGAATTAGAGCAATGATTCATTGTTTTAATAATCTCGGCAGCAAATTTTCCGTTATTCTCAATTAACTCTTTTATTGTACCGTTTTCGATAATACAAACAGTAGTGTTTTCAATGGCCGTTGCAGTGTATGTATGAACTTTGTTTCCGTACAATGAGGGAAGCCCGATTAAATTACCGGTGGGTAAAATGTTAATTACAAGGTTTTTATCGGAATGAGGTATTTCCATATAAACTTTTACAAGCCCCGCTTTTACAAAATAAATATGGTTTGCAAACGAGCCTTGTTTGAAAATAGTTTCTCCCAGTTTAAAATCGAGTTGAACGCGGTGTTTATTGCTATGTGCAAGTTCTTCTTCATCAAGTTCTTTAAAACACGACGATTTATTTATACAAAAAAGACATGAATTTGTTGTTTCTCCTGACTCCATAAAACCTTAAAAATATTGTTTTCCCCTCTTGGATATTCATTGCAAAATTGAAAATCAGTGCAAATATATCAATAATCAATTCGGCACATCTAAATATATGGTTTTATTTATATCAAAAAGTAAGTTTGGTTTATTGTTTAAGATACATAAAAAGCAATTTACAGATGTAGTTTTGTGGCAAATTTATATTCGTAAAATGCTCTGTAAATAGATTGTTTATAATTGATAAACAGTCTCTTTTTTTTATCCTGATTTATAAGAACTTACATTTTGCGAGTCAAGTTTTAAAGAGATAATTAGTACTTTATGTAATTGTATGCTGGTTATCTCTAAATAATTTATGGAAGATACCATTGAAAATTTATAATTATAATGAGATGAAGATAAAATCATTAATAATTTCAATAATAACACTTTTTGTAATCTGGGTTTTACTCAACATGAAACTCTCTACTGAAGTGCTTATTTCGGGGGCGGTTGTCTCTGTTTTAGTTGGTCTGATATTTTGCTACACATGTGGCATTTTCGATGATTTGAAACTCAATCCAAAAGCAATCGGGTACTGGTTTTTGTACATTTTTGTTTTTATTGGCGAGCTGGTAAAATCTAATTTCGATGTGGCACGCCGTGTGGTTTCGCCTAAACTTCCGATTAATCCCGGATTTGTAGAGGTGAAAACAAAGTTAAAATCGAAACTTGGGCGGATGATTCTTACCAACTCCATTACTTTAACTCCAGGAACATTAACCGTTGAGTTAAAAGACGACACAATTTTTATCCATTGGATTGATGTAAAAGGAGAAAATATGGAAGAGCATACAAATGCGATAGTAAGTAAATTTGAAAAATATCTGGAGGTAATTTATGGCTAATATAATCTTACAAATAGCAGGCGGAATAATGCTGCTCAGTATTGTTTTGTCAACATTTCGGTTTTTTAAAGCCGGCTCGCTGGTCGACAGGGTTGTTGCATTCGATGTAATGACCGTTGCTTCAATATCGTTGATTGCACTAATTTCCCATTTTGCTGGCAGAACAATTTATATTGATGTTGCCATAATTTATGGATTACTCAGTTTTCTGGGTGTAATAATAATTGCCCGTTACCTCGAAAAAAGTTTATAAATATGGAAATCATTAAAATAATAGGTGCATTAATTACACTACTCGGGTCCGTTTTTCTTTTGCTTGGCAGCATCGGATTAATTAGAATGCCCGACGTTTTTACACGCATCCAGACCGGAACAAAAGCGTCAACTTTAGGTACTCTTTTGTCGTTGCTCGGAATCGGAATTATCTATTTCGATATTGCGGGCAAAATATTTCTACTTATCGTATTCATTTTAATTACCAACCCTGTTTCGTCGCATATGTTGGCGCGCGCAGCACATTATATTGGTGTTAAAAAAGCCGATGTTACAGTTGTTGATGAGTTGGAAGATTTTGAAAACGAAAAACTAAATAACAAAACTAAAATATCAGAATAATATGAACCTGATAATAATTATAGTATTAAGCCTGATAATGGTTGTTATGGCCGTAACAGCAATTATTCATAAAAAACTGGCAGTTGCGGTTATTGCAACCGGAGTAGTTAGTTTAATGGCATCGGTAATGTATTTGCTAATGGCAGCGCCCGATGTGGCAATGACAGAAGCAGCAATTGGCAGCGGTCTATCTACCATCATCTTTTTTTATGTGTTGAATAAAATAAGGAAAGCAAAATGATTAGAAACTTTTTTATAATCGCAATAGTAGCCGGACTGGCAGCAATTTTTGTTACCCTGTTCTGGAATTTCGGAGATAGTACAACACTCACTCCGCTGGCAACACATTATGCCGATAAAGGTGCTGCCGAAGTTGGCGCACCAAACCTTGTAACATCAATTGTAGTTACTTACAGGGGATTCGATACACTCGGCGAAGTAACAATTCTGTTTTTGGTAGCATCCATTGTCAGCTTTTTTCTGAAAAGAGAAAAACTGCAAAAAGATATTGAACTAAAACGCGAAACAAGTGAGATAATTCTTACTGCTTCAAAATTATTGGTTCCAATAGTTATGGTGCTCGGTGTTTATGTTTTTATTAACGGGCATTTAACTCCGGGTGGTGGTTTTCAGGGGGGTGCAATTATTGCAACAGCATTTGTTTTGTTGTTGATGGCAAACCCCGATTTCAAAATTAATCATCGTATTATATCTATTGTCGAATCGGTTTCGGGAATATCATTTGTGCTGGTTGGCGTGTTTGGTATTTTACTGGCCGGAGGATTTCTCGACAATAAAGTGTTGCCTCTCGGAACTTTTGGTAAAATATTTAGTGCCGGTGCAATTCCGTTAATCTACTCATTTGTGGGACTAAAAGTTGGTTCCGAACTTTCAAATATCCTCTCAAATTTTCAGGGTATTCAAAAAGAGGAAATGTAAATTTTTAAAATGTAATCAATGGAAATTATCGCATTAATAACAGGTTTTTCGCTAATCCTGATTGGTTTATACGGAATACTTTCGAAAAGAAATATTATTAAAATAATTGTTGGTTTTTCGCTGTTCGATACTGGGTTGCACGTTTTAATTGTAACCGTGGGATACATTAAAGGAGGTACAGCACCAATACTCGATAGTGTTGTTGGAACAACCGATGTTGCAAGTAAAATTGTTGACCCGGTTCCGCAGGCTTTGGTTTTAACAGCCATTGTAATTGGTTTGGGTGTTACTGCTTTAATGCTGGCTTACGCCCTTAAAATGTATCAGGCAAAAAAATCGCTCGACATTAGTGATTTTAAAGATATGAAATGGTAATTATTTAAGTACTTAAACAATGAATTTAATTTCTCCGATATATATTGTAGCTGTTTCGCTCGGAATAGCATTCTTTATGGGATTGCTGGGAAACAAGGCACAACGCTCGTCTTATCTCATATTATTAGCAGCACTATTATTTAATACCTTTGTTTCGTTGCAGTGGGTTTTTGGGCTCGGCAGCGGTTTGGTAGAGGCAATGCAAGTTTACACTGCCGGTTTTAAACCACCGTTTTCAATTAATTTGCTGATGGGTTTAAACGAGTCAGTTATTACTGCGTTAATAAATATTGTGGGTGTGCTGGGGGCAATCTACATGATGTCGTCGCTTAAAAAGAATGGTACCGGAAGTCAGGTTGTTTTCCTTATTCTTTTTATGAGTTTGAACGTGATAGTTCTCTCGCGCGACCTTTTCAATATTTTTGTTTTTCTTGAAGTTGGAAGTATTGCACTCGCCGGACTTATTATTCTTCAGAAAGGAACGAACGCCATTTCGGCAGGTTTTAAATATATGCTCGCCACAGGAATTATCTCCGGAATTCTTTTAATAGGTATCATATTTATCTATCGGTTTACCGGTTCTTTAAATATCGACTCTATTATTACAGCAAATCCAATTCTGAAACAAGGAGCATTTGTATCGGCATTCTTAATAATAATCGCCATTGTATTAGAGCTGAAATCGTTTCCTGCAAATGGCTGGGGACTCGATGTGTACGAAGCTTCGCATCCTGGAATTGGAGCGATTCTTTCTGCTGCATCGGCAACAGCCACATATTTTGTACTATATAAAATTGTTGATATTGCAGGTTCGCAACTCAATTACTACATCTCAATAATTGGTGTAATATCGTTTGTGGGAAGTAATTTACTGGCATTAAAACAAGAGAATTCAAAACGATTACTCGGGTACTCTTCAATCGGTCAGATTGGGTTATTAATGATTATTCTCGGGTTTAAAGATATTCTTGGCGAAAACACAACTTATGTTGCATTTGGTATTTTAGTTTCGCACTACCTTGCAAAAGCAGGTCTGTTCTGGTTGTCGGGAATTGTTAAGCAAAAAAATATAAAAGGGTGGGCTGTAATTCGTAAAAAGCCATACTTCCTGTTTTTGATGGGAACATTTATTTTTGCTCTGATTGGATTTCCTCCATTTCCATCGTTCTTCGCAAAATGGACACTGGTAATGGATTTGGTAAATACCGGAAATATTTCGTGGGTAGTTGCTATTTTATTTGGTTCTATGATGGAAGCCGTTTATATGATTCGTTGGTTTGGTTATGCAATTAAAGGCGAAAACGAAGATATCAAAGATTTCAAAATCGATATTTATAAAATTATTCCGGTAGGAATTTTTGCAGTTGCACTTTATGTTGTTGGCTATTTTGTAGCACCACACACCGAAGTTGGCACTGCAATAAACTTTATTCCGCTATATTTTGTAGCTGCAATCTTTATTCTCGATTTCTTACCGGTAATCATAAAAAATACTCTTGCAATAGTTGGAATGATATTATACTTCTATAATATCTACCCCGACCTCGATAATATGCGTTTAATATTCGAAGCTATTTTTATGGTGGGTGGCATTTTAACGTTAATTGCCGGATATGCATACAAAGGGAAACGCCCCGGATTTTATCCTGTTGCTCTTTTAATGTATGCAGGATTAACAGCAATAATAGAGGCACAAACAACACTGCAATTCTTTTTTGGTTGGGAGGTAATGACAGCAGGTTCGTATTTCCTTATTATCAGAGGAAAACGTTCGATGCCACACGGATTAAGTTATATGCTTTTCTCAATTGGTGGTGCTTACGCATTGTTAACAGGTTTAGGAATGGCACACGTTGGACACGCGTCGTTTAGCATGGAAATATTAAACGGAATCTCGTATCTCCCATACCTTGCTTACGGTTTGTTAATTGTTGGTTTCTTATCGAAAACTGCTGCACTCGGATTACATATCTGGTTGCCGGGAGCACATGGCGAGGCCGAAAGCGATGTGTCGCCAATGGTTTCAGCAATATTACTGAAAGCCGGTGTATTCGGAATTGTTCTCACTTTAATTGGAATGGGAGCTTCAAATAACCAATATTCTGAATTGGCTTACGCTTTGGGTTGGCTTGGTGCAATTACTGCCTTGGCCGGAAACCTGATGGCTGTTTTTCAGGAAGACGCAAAAAGATTATTGGCGTACTCTTCAATTGGTCAGTTAGGATATATTGTTTTAGGATTGGCAATGATGACACACTTGGGATGGCTGGGAGGTTTCTCTTATGTGATTAACCACTTCCTTTATAAAGCAGTTCTTTTCCTTACAATTGGTGCAGTTGTAATGCGTGTTGGTACTCACAACATGTATCAGATGGGAGGTTTGATTAAACGAATGCCACTGGCTTTTATCGCAGTAATGATTGGTATTATCGCACTTTCAGGTGTTCCACCGCTATCGGGATTTGCAGGAAAATGGCTTTTCTATAATGCTATTCTCGAAAAAGGATGGTACTTCCAGGGAGCAATAATGTTCTTTTCAGGAGGAATTGCATTTATGTATTTATGGAGGTTAATTCATACTGTATTTTTAGGTCAGCTAAAAGATAATCATCGAAATGTAAAAGAGATTTCAATTTGGTTTCTGATACCAATTTATACATTGTTGGCAGGCATTATGGTTTACTCGATGAAACCGCAGTGGGTGTTACAACCGCTTGGTAATATGATTGCAAAATGGTTTCCCGAAGGGCAGTTGCAATGGGTTGGCGAAACTGCAATCTCGCAATATGGACAGTGGGCAGGCTCGCTGGTTGCTATCACAATAATGGGTTCGTTTATAATTGTACTGGTACTATTGATGCTTTCAACACGCAAAGCACATAAAGTAAAACAGTTCGATATTACTTATTCGGGTGAACGTCCCGAGCGACCGGAAACAACCCATGTTGCATATAATGTATTCGAAGGATTGTACAAGGCAATGTGGCCTGCAACAATTCCGCTGGTTGAAGCCTGGTGGAATAAGATTACAGAAATATTACATAACATAGCCGATGTTACCCGCCGTATTTACAGCAGTAACGGTCAGGTTTATGTTGCTCATATAGTATTGTTTATTATAGTTAGTTACTTAGTAATAATTGGAGGATAGATTAATGACTATTTACGCTAAATTAGGATATACACTTCTCGGTTTATTTATTGTTTTAAACTGGGGGTTTTTAATGGGTGCCACTTTTCGTAAAATTGGTGCTCGTTTGGCAGGACGATATGGAATTCCATTTTATCAGCCGTGGCTTAACTTGTTGAAAAACATAAGTATAAGAACCACAATTACACACGGTATTATGTATTATATCGGGCCTGTTTTCAGATTGACAGGTGGCGTTGGATTATTCCTTTTTATGCCAATGGTATTTACCGGTTCGCCAAACGGACTTTGGACAAATTTTTCGTTTGAAGGAGATTTAATATTGATTCTCTATTTTCAGGTTTTTGGAATGTTGGGAATGGCACTTGGCGCAGGACAGGGCGGACATCCGTATTCTGCAATGGGAATTGCACGTGGATTGGCGCAACACGCTGCTGTTGAGCTCCCATTAACTTTGGCTTTCCTTTCAATTGCAATTCAATTCGATACATTTTCTGTATATAAAATTGTTGAAGCACAACAGGGAGGTTTCGAAAACTGGATTCTGTTTACCAACCCGTTTGCAGCCGCAACAATTATTTTGGCAATGTTGGGAGCAATGGGACATTCGCCTTTTAATCTGGTAAAAGCACCAAACGAAATTTTAATTGGCCCGGCCACCGAGTTCGAAGGTACTTATCTGGGTTTTATGCAATCTGCTGGAAGCATTCTTCATGTTATGGAAGCCGTTCTGTTTATGAACCTTGTTTTTGGAGGTGCAAACAGTTGGATTGAACTAATTGTAAAAACTTTCTTAATATATTTTTGGTCGGTTTTTGTTGGAATGGTATTTCCCCGTTTCAAAATCGAGCAGTCGGTTACATGGTTTTTTAAAGTGCCATTACTGTTAGGATTTTTAGCAATAATAATTTATAGTTTATAAAAAGATTTAAAGATGTCTGAAAAAGATATGAATGATAAGGTGAATGAGATGTTACAGCGTTCGGAAACGAATGTTAAGAAGGCTGAAAAGACCTTTATTCACCCCGAAGATGAAGAAAGAGAAGTTGTTGCTCCCGATGGTTCTATTATTAAAATAAATCCTATTTACGACTATTTTAGTAACGAGAAGCCAACTGAGGAAAAGCCATGTAGCGGAGTTATTGAGAAATTTCTGAATTGGGCACGAGCCGAAAGTATCTGGGTATTGGGTTTCGGTACAGGTTGTGGGAGTATTGAAATTCCACCACTTGTAACACCACGTTTCGATATGTTTCGTTTTGGTGTTCAGATGCGTCCAACACCGCGCCAGTCGAATGCATTTATTATTTCGGGGTACCTTTCGGTAAAAACATTGAAACGTGTTATCAGAACATACGAGCAAATGCCTTCGCCAAAATACATTCTGGCACTGGGGTCGTGTACAATAAATGGTGGAATGTATTACGACAGTTATAGTACAATAAACCGTTTGGATAAATATATTCCTGTTGATGTTTATATTGCCGGTTGCATGCCGCGCCCCGAAGCATTATTAGCTGGTTTCATGAAATTGAAAGAGCTAATTAAAGAGGGGAAAGGGGAGAAAGCAAACGAGTACGCGAGAAATTTTGATGAGTATAAAGCAAATCAAAAGAAAATTATTAAAGACTGGAATATGCCGGATTACAACTGGTAGAAAAGCCCAAAACAATGAAAGAATTAATAAATAAATTATCGAAAGATTTTAATATAACAGACGCTGTTTATCAACGTCCGTCTTTAACTTTCGTTACTGTTCCAAAAGGTGTGGCTATCAGCTTGGTTACAGATTTAAGAGATTACGAGGGATATTCACATTTTGTAATGATGAGTTGTGTTGACTGGATTGAAGAGGGGAAATTCCAATTGTTGTATCTACTTCATAATCCGGAAACAAAAACCGACATTGGAGTAAAAACATTTATCGACAGAGAAAATGCAGAGATGGCTTCTGCACATCATTTATGGAAACAAGTATGGACTTATCAGCGCGAATTAAAGGAAGCTTTCGGAATTGATTTTCCCGGTAGTCCGCGTGTTGATGAAGATTTTGTTGTTGAAGGATGGGTAGAAATGCCACACATGCGCCGGGATTTTGATACCAAAGAGTATTCAGAAAATACATACTTCCCGCGTCCGGGTAGAGAAACAAACGACCCGGCAACATATATGAGAAAGAAATTGTATCCTAACGAACCGATAACTGCAAAAAAACAAGACAATGATAAATAAGTTTTTAGGATTCGAACCTGATAAAGAGAAGCTGCCTTCGCTTACTGCGAAGATTGGCGACGACATAGATTTATCTTCGCACAAGTATCAAAAAATTTGGCTTGGACCGAACCACCCGGGCGTTACCGGAAATATGTCTGTTGAACTTTGGGTGCAGGGAAATACTGTGGTTAAAGCAAAAACGCATGTTGGATACCTTCATCGTGGTTTCGAGAAACTTATCGAACGTCGTCTGTTTGTTCAAGGTTTTCCTACAAGTATCAGAATGTGTGTTGCCGAGCCCGATACAAACGAATATTTAATTGCCACTTGTACCGAACAACTATCGGGTTACGATAAAGCTGTTCCTGAAATGGCAAAATGGCTGAGAATGTTATCGTTGGAGATGGCTCGCCTGCAGGGTTTGTTACGTGGTGTTCCCGGACAAGGTGGAACTTTTGCTCTCGGACTTGGTGTTCAGTGGGGTGTTTATTTAAGAGATTTAATTCTCGACCGTTTCGAGGAATTAACCGGAGCCAGAGTTTATCATATGTATATTATCCCGGGAGGAGTGCGTGGTTTACTTCCCGATGGATTTAAAGAGAGAATGGAAGATAATCTGCGCGATATCGACGATTTTATTATTCGTATCAGAAGGTTGATGTTTCACAATTCAGTTTTCAAAAAAAGAGCAAAAGGACTTGCCATTGTTACACCCGAAATGGTTGACAAATATGGTATTGTAGGAACAACTGCCCGTGGTTGCGGAGTTAAACGCGATGTAAGAAAAGACGATCCGTATTTGCATTACGAACAGTTAGACTTCGATCCGCCAACCGATACCGATGGCGATGTTTATGCAAGAACATGGGTGCGCTGGCAGGAGCTAATTCAGACTGTTGATCTGATTCGCCAGATTATGGCAAAAATGCCCGACAAAGGTGATATTAAAACTCCGATGCCAAATGTACTTCACTGGAAAATTCCAAAAGGCGAAACTTATGTTCGTCTGGAAAGTGGCAGGGGCGAATATGGAATGTACTATGTAACCGACGGCTCGGATAAACCACGGCGTGTTAATCTTCGCGGACCAAGTTATACACATGCAATTGCACTGCTCGAAGATCTTCTTGTTGGTGCCGATGTTGCCGATGTACATGGAATTATGGTTTCGTTGCAAACGTGTCCGCCGGAAATTGAAAGATAGAAGTTTCATCCAGTCTGTTATGGGTGTAAAGAACGAGATAACAAATGGGACAAAAATGTAAATAAAAATTCTTTTCTCTCCCCCTTTTGGGGAGTTGGAGGGGGCTACAAATAATATAAAATGAGTTTAAAAGATATATTGATGCCTTTTACAGCGTGGTCGAAAGTTGTAAAAGAACCTGTTACCATTAAAGATCCTTTGAACAGGGAGGCAGCTCCCCGGTACAGAGGTTTTCACGATAACGATGTTGATGAATGTATCGGTTGTGGTACATGCGAGGCTATTTGTGAAAATGAGGCGATCGATTTGGTTCCTGTTGATGGAATTGAAACAAAAGACGGAGATAGCGGGTTGCGTCCGAAGATTGATTATGGAAGGTGTTGCTGGTGTGCGTTGTGTGTCGATATCTGTACCACAAATTCGTTGCGGTTAACTAATGAATACAAATGGATTGATACCGATCCTGATAATTTCCGCTTTGTTCCGGGTGTTGACAAAAAAGATTGGTACGATAAAAAAGACGGTTGGAGAAAGCCGGAACCAAATTACGAATTCTACGGATTAAAGCGTGTTGAAATGGGTGAGTTGCATCCCGAAGAGCGTGATGATTCTTTTATCGAAATGATTCAGGGATATTCGAAAGAACAAGCTGAAGCCGAAGCCGACCGTTGTGTTGAATGTGGTATTTGTACAGCTACCTGCCCGGCACACATGGGAATTCCGGAATATATTAAAGCTATTCGTAACGACGATCTGGAAGAGGGTCTTCGTATTTTATACGATACAAATCCACTGCCTGAAATATGTGGACGGATTTGTACACACAAATGCGAAACCGTTTGTACAATGGGGCATAAAGGAGACCCGATCTCTATTCGCTGGCTAAAACGATATATTGCCGATCAAAATCCTTCAGAGAAATACAAGAAAATTCTTGAAACCGATAAATTAACGAAAAATGGTAAAAAGGTTGCTATTATTGGATCTGGTCCGGCCGGATTATCTGCCGCATATTATTTGTCGTTATTAGGTTACGATATTGAGATATTTGAGAAGCTGGCCGAAGCCGGAGGAATGATGCGTTTTGGAATTCCGGAGTACCGCTTGCCATACGATCAGATTGATAAAGATGTAAATTATATTTTATCGTTGGGCGTAAAAATTCATTACAATACAACTATTGGGAAAGATATTACACTCGAAAAACTGAATGAAGATTTTGATGCTGTATTTGCAGGAACCGGATTGCATCTCGGAAGAAGTACCCGAATTGAGGGAACTGAGCACAAACATGTTTATCAATCGATAGAATTACTACGGAAAATTACCGAGGGAGAAGAGATTCATGTTCCCGAGAAAATTGTTGTAATTGGTGGAGGTAACGTTGCAATGGATATTACACGTTCGTTGGCAAGATTGCAAAAAATAAAGTATGGTAAAGTTCAGGTTACTGCAACCAGCCTCGAAACAGAGGAAAAAATGCCTGCCGATCGCGAAGAAGTTGTTGAAGCGCGCGAGGAAGGATGTGTAGTAAATCCGGGGTGGTCGCCACAACGTATTGAAATTGTGGATGGTAAAATTAAAGGGTTGCATGTTGTTCAGTGTTTGTCATTGTTCGACGAAACAGGTAACTTTAATCCGCAATGTAACATGAAAAACGAGAATTTCTTTGAAGCCGATATGGTTGTAGAATCAATCGGTCAGGGAATGGATTTGAGTTATATTTCAGAACCAACAAAAGAGCATCTTGAAATGGGACCACGCGGACGAATTAAGGTAAACGACTATTTCCAAACCAGTGTTGGTTGGTTGTTTATGGGTGGCGACACAATTCAGGGACCCGACGTAATTCATGGAATTGCAAATGGTCATAAAGCTGCGGTTGGAATTGATAACTTTTTAACTAAAAAATAAACATCATGGATATTTCGACAAGTTACATGGGATTAAAACTGAAGAGCCCGATAATTGTAGGCAGTTGCTCTTTAACCGAAAACGTAGAAAACTCGATTGCTTACGAAAAAGCCGGTGCCGGAGCCATTGTCTTAAAGTCGCTTTTTGAAGAGCAAATTCTACACGATGTTGACGAGCAGCGATTAAATAATATTTATGGTTCGTTTAACGATCAGGAATATTATGCCATGTATTACAGTAAAAAGCACAATTTAACTCAATATACAAATCTCATAAAAAAAAATAAAGAAGCACTCGATATTCCGGTAATTGCAAGTATTAACTGTGCTACAGCAGAATCGTGGATTCAGTATGCAAAAATGATAGAAGATGCCGGAGCTGATGCGCTGGAAGTTAACTTGTTTTTATTGCCTGCCGAAACAGATATTACCGGAGTTGAAAAAGAGAATGTTTATTTTGATATTATTGAAAAAATTGGCACGGCAATTAATATCCCTTTTTCGTTAAAAATAAGCTACTATTTCTCAGGGCTTGCAAATTTTATACATCGTATTTCGCAAACCAAAGCTTCGTCGGTTGTGCTGTTTAATAAATTTTATAGCCCTGATGTTGATATTGAAACAGAAAAGGTTGTTTCGGGTAATGTTCTAAGTTGTCAGGCATTAAATACAATGACACTGCGCTGGATTGGTATTTTATACGACAAAGTTGATATTGAATTTACAGCCTCGCGTGGTATTTTTACCGGCGAACAAGTAATTAAAAACCTTTTGGTCGGAGCTCAAACTACTCAGATTGTTTCTGCTATTTACGAAGAGGGGACTGAAATAATTACCTCGATGACACACACCTTAAAAGATTGGATGTTTAGACACAATTATAAATCTATTGATGAGTTTCGTGGAAATTCCAGTCAGAAAAATATTAAAAAGCCTGTGCTTTACGAACGTACACAATTTATGCGTTATTTCTCTGATGCTAAATATAAATAGTATTTTTATTCTGAATAGAAGTTTATAAACAGATAATATTTGAATCCGGTTCGTCAGTTAACGAATCGGGTTTTTTATTTTTGAATTTGAATAAGTTGAAGCAATTCAGTATTTAAATTTCTGACTTGTTTGATTATTGGGAGAACTGTATCTTTTTTCCAATTCCATTTTTATATCCAACCAACTAAAACTATTTTTACAACCTCAATTAAAAAAATAGCATGTCAAAAATATTGGTAATCGACGACGAGAGAAGCATTAGAAATACTTTAAAAGATATTTTGGAATACGAAAAGTACGAAGTTGATTTGGCTGAAGATGGAATTAAAGGAATAGAGAAGGTAAAAACTGCTGAGTACGATATTATTCTTTGCGATATTAAAATGCCGGGAATGGATGGCATTGAAGTTCTTGAGCATCTTACAAAAATTGCGTCAGACACACCCGTAGTAATGATTTCGGGACACGGAAATATAGATACTGCTGTTGACTCGATTAAAAAAGGTGCATTCGATTATATTGAAAAACCTCTGGATTTAAACCGTTTGTTAATTACAATCCGCAATGGGATGGACAAATCGAGTTTGGTAACCGAAACAAAAATTCTTAAAAAGAAAGTCAATAAAAAATACGAGATAATTGGAGAGTCAAAAGCCATTTCGAGTATTGTTGAAATGGCAGATCGCGTTGCTCCAACCGATGCCCGGGTTTTAATACCCGGTGCAAATGGTTCGGGAAAAGAGTTGATTGCCCGCCGGATTCACGCGCAGAGCAACCGTTCGTCGGGTCCGTTTATCGAGGTTAATTGCGCAGCCATCCCCTCAGAATTAATCGAGAGCGAACTTTTTGGTCACGAAAAAGGTGCTTTTACATCGGCAGTTAAACAGCGTAAAGGAAAATTCGAACAGGCGAATGGTGGCACACTCTTTCTCGATGAAATTGGCGATATGAGTCTGTCGGCGCAGGCAAAAGTTTTACGTGCTTTGCAAGAGAATATTATTAGCAGGGTTGGTGGCGACAAACACATTAAAGTTGATGTACGGGTTGTTGCAGCAACCAATAAAAATATTGCTGATGAAATTTCTAAGAGTAATTTTCGTGAAGATTTGTATCATCGGTTGAGTGTAATTTTAATTCATGTTCCAACACTGAACGAACGATTAGACGACATTCCAATTCTTGCAAACCATTTTATTAAACAAATTTGCGACGAGTATGGAATGCCCGAAAAAACAATAACTGCCAAGGGTATAAAAGAGCTGCAAAAAATAAACTGGACTGGTAATATCCGCGAATTCAGAAATGTAATCGAGCGTCTAATAATTTTATGTGACAATACAATTACCGATGCCGATGTTCTGCAATTTGCTGCCCCTTTGAAATAACATTCCAAATCAGTACAAAAAACCAAAAAGCCACAATGGAATTACATTTTCGTATCCGGTTTCAATATCATCTTTAACGATATACGAATTTGGAATGTCTGCAATTTGTTTGCGTTTTTTACTTTTGCCACCAATTTCGAAGGTCTGTTTATTATTTACTAAAAAATCGGAAACAGGAGATGCATTAACTTCAGCAACTCTTGAAACCTGATTTAAAAAGAAAGTTTCCCTTATATTTCCAATGTCGGCATTGTCGCCAACCAGCGCGTACATAAAATTTGAGTTGTTCAGATAAATTTTTTCGGGTTTCCCAATTTTTGTCAGCCCATGCACACTCGAATGAAGTAGTAAAATCAACTCTGCATCATTCAAATATGAGATGTATTTTTTTATTGAGTTGATACTAATCCCGCTCCTTTTACTTATTGATTGATAATTAGGTTTGAATGGTACCGATTCTGCAATTATCTGCAATAATTTTTTTAACAGAATTATATTCGAAATCTGAACTTGTTCGTACTGAGGTATATCTACGTCAAGTACAATGCTTAGCGATTCGCCCAGTTTTTGATGAAATAAATTTTTATTTTCCATGTAAAATGGGAAATATCCATGTTCGATGTATTTGTGAAAATAAGCTAATGGTTGCATTTTTACAATAATATTTTGTGCAATTTCTCTGTGGTTTTTTATTAATTCATTTAAACCGACAGAATTCAATTCTAAGCCGGTTTCAAATTGTAAATACTCTCTGAATGACAACCCCTGCATATTATACACTACCGCTCTT
>JAJRSD010000042.1 GCA_024278975.1 Bacteroidota bacterium | reverse complement strand
GTGGTCAGATTTATCTGACTGCAAAATTATCAGGGTGAGTAATCCAAACCTAACAACCCATTTTCAGTAAGCACTCATATACATCTCCTTTTGTAGCCGCTCCTTTAAATTTAGCACCACGGCGATCCGGGTTTCATACGTTTAAAATTAATTGCTTCTCAATGGTAACGTATGTAACTCGCGTTTTAAACATCATCTTTTGTGAAAATTTCTCCATGGTCGTTTCATTTGTGTTTATTTATTATCAGCGTAATCCGTTATATCTGCGTTGTCAGCGTGCAATTAAGAATAGCACACTTGTAACACTGATTGTACTTATTCTCACAGATTACTTTTTGTTAAAATTTATAATGCTTTTACAAAGTTGCAATAATAGTTTTTCCTCCAACTGTTTTATCATCTAATTCGACATTAATTTTTGTCCCAATCGGAAGAAACAAATCAACTCTCGAACCAAAGCGAATAAACCCATATTCGTTACCCTGTTCAATCATGTCGCCGGGATTTACATAAGTGCAAATTCGGCGTGCAACTGTTCCGGCAATTTGTCGCGATAAAATTTCTGTCCCGTTTTTTATTCTGAAAACCGTTGAACAACGTTCGTTTAAGTTAGACGATTTTTCAACAAAAGCAGGATAATATGCACCTCTGATATGATTTATATATATAACTTCTCCACCAACTGGTGCGCGATTTTGGTGTATGTTTAACGGCGACATAAAAATGGATACCTGAATTCGGTTATCCTTAAAATATTCCTTTTCGAACACCTCTTTTATTACTACAATCGTCCCGTCGGCAGGAGCCAAAATATGGCTTTCGTTACGGTCGATTTTACGGTTGGGTATTCTGAAAAAGTAAACAACCAAACCTGCCATAACTAATGAAGCTGCCATGAGAAAATAGAATACTATAAACTGTTTAAGCAAGAAATAAATTATGGCATCGAGAACTGCTAAAAAGAAAAATGCGATGGGGATAATTAGTTTTCCTTCTTTGTGAATAGTCATACAATTAAAATTTATCGATTAAACTAAGCCAAACAAATATAACGGGGATTGCAAACAGTAAACTGTCGAAACGGTCGAGCAGTCCGCCGTGTCCCGGTAAAATATTCCCCGAATCTTTTATGCCAATTTCTCGTTTTATTTTCGATTCGAAGAAGTCGCCAATCGTTCCAAAGATAACAGTTATTATTGCAATTACTATCCAGTTAAACATACTTGTTTCCTGAAAAAGAACTGCATTTATAATTCCCATAATTACTGCGAAAATTGTCCCTCCGATTAGACCTTCCCACGATTTAGCGGGCGAAATTTTGGCTGCAATTTTATGTTTCCCCAAAAGCGATCCCGAAACGTACGCCATCGAATCGTAGATCCAGATAATAAAAAATATTCCCACCAAAATCCATGGATAATAATTACTGCTTCCCGGTGTTTGCCTGAACACAATAAAATTTAATAAACTAAACGGAAGTGCCACGTAAATTAATCCTAAAAGTGTGATGGCACCATTTTTAAGTGCACTGCTTTTTTTTCTGAAAAGTTCGGCAATAAAAACAAAAAACAGAAATGGAATAGAAAGCAGAATAAAAGATTGTGGTATGATATTTTTGGCCGCAAGAAAAAAGAGGATAAAAAGCAGGATACCTAAAATAAGTCCGAATTTTTTTTGTGGCGAGAATTTAGCTTGTTCCGATATTTTATAAAATTCCGATTGAGTGAAAAACAGAATAACTCCAAAAACAGGAGCAAATATAAACGGATGAATTATAATGCCGCCTAGCATTACCGCAACATACGCAATGCCTGTTAAGCTTCTTTTGAGTATATCGTTCAATGTTTTAATTCTTTAATTATTTCAGTTGCTTTTACCACGTCAGCTTCGGCAACTAACACCGAAAATTCGCCAAACGATTGATACGCTGAGTCGTGCTGATTTAAAACTACTGCTTTAATTCCTGCATTTTCCAGCATATCTTTTGCCATCGATGCTTTGTATTCGTGTGCGGTCATAAAAACCTCTTTCCAACCTTTTTCCATGGTGCAAAGTTAAAAATTTAAAACATTATTTTTATGATGAAACAGAGGTAGAATAAAAATTGCCACAGATTCTCAGATTAAAAAAATGTTCTACTTTTAAAATCCAGTAATCTGTGGCAATTTCCTTAATCCTGAAAGTTAAGGATTATTCATCTCAATTTATACAGTTTTATTTTCTTCCTTCTTTTGTTTATCTGTCAACTGCGACTGCGCCTGTAAACTTTCCTATTTCTTTAGTTTCTCTTCTGACTGCGACTGCGACTGTAAACTTTCCTCCTTTTCTTCGTCTCCATTTTCCGAAATCCGATGTTTCTTGTCCCATGGTCGTTTCCCGAAAATATTCTCTAAATCCTCACTAAAAATCACCTCTTTTTCTAAAAGTAAATCTCCCAGTTTTGTATGACCTTCAGCATTATCTTTTAGAACTTGAATAGCTCGTACATATTGACTTTCGATTAATACCTTCACTTCATCGTCAATTAATTCGGCTGTTTTTTCGCTATATGGTTTTGTAAACGAATAGTCTGACTGCCCCGTTGAATCGTAATAACTGATATTTCCAACTTTCTCGCTCATTCCAAAAATGCTAACCATTGCATACGCTTGTTTGGTTACTTTTTCCAAATCATTTTGAGCTCCGGATGATATTTTTCCAAAAATAATCTTTTCAGCAGCCCTGCCACCAAGTGCCGAACACATTTCGTCGAGCAGTTGTTCTTTGGTAGTTATCGAACGTTCTTCGGGTAGATACCAGGCAGCACCCAAAGCTTTTCCGCGCGGTACAATTGTTACTTTTACCAATGGGTGTGCATGTTCGAGCAGCCAACTAATTGTGGCATGTCCTGCTTCATGAAAAGCAATTGTTTTCTTTTCGGTTTGCGAAATTATTTTGTTTTTCTTTTCCAATCCACCAATTATTCGGTCAACGGCATCAAGAAAATCTTGTTTCCCAACCGATTCTCTGCTTTTACGAGCGGCAATTAATGCAGATTCGTTACAAACATTTGCAATATCGGCTCCCGAAAACCCGGGTGTTTGTCTGGCAAGAAAATCAACTTTAACACTTTTGTCTAATTTAAGCGGCCGCAAATGAACATTAAATATTTCAGCTCGTTCGTTTAAGTCGGGTAGTTCAACATGAATTTGCCTGTCGAAACGTCCGGCACGCATTAATGCGCGGTCGAGAATATCGGCACGGTTTGTTGCTGCAAGAATAATTACTCCACTGTTTGTGTCGAAACCATCCATTTCGGTAAGTAGCTGATTCAGGGTATTTTCGCGTTCGTCGTTGGAACCCATATTTGGGTTTTTTCCACGGGCTCGTCCTATCGCATCAATCTCATCTATAAAAATAATACAGGGTGCTTTCTCTTTTGCCTGTTTAAACAGGTCGCGTACCCGCGATGCTCCCACACCCACAAACATCTCCACAAAATCGGATCCCGACATTGAAAAGAAAGGAACATTTGCCTCACCCGCAACGGCTTTTGCAAGCAGCGTTTTACCGGTTCCGGGAGGACCAACTAATAAAGCTCCTTTGGGGATTTTGCCGCCAAGTTTGGTGTATTTATCGGGAGTTTTAAGAAATTCAACGATCTCTTCAATTTCCTGTTTCGCCTCTGCCAGCCCCGCAATATCGTTAAAGTTTGTCGATACTTTCTGGTCTTTATCGAACACTTTTGCCTGCGATTTCCCAACATTAAAAATACCACCAGCACCTCCGGCACCACCTTTGCTCATTCTTTTGAAAATCCACCACCACAATAAAATAATTAATACAAACGGTCCTATTGTCCAAAGAATTTCGCCAGCCCAGTTTGTCTCATCTTTATATGTTGGGAAAATTTCGTCATTTGTACCTTTTTGTGCCTCATGTAAATTATTTTCAAAAGATTCAGGCGAACCGATATTAAAGAAAAAGTGTGGTCCTGCATTTGTTTTCGACAAATCTCCGCTTAACTCTTGTTCGTAATTTTTTACTCTCTCCGGCTTTAAATAGAGATTAACTTTTTTGTTATTGATAACCTCAATACGTTCAATATCGCCATTTGCAAGCATTGTCGATTTTACTTTGCCCCAATTAGTTTCTACCGGCCCGCGCGTATTCATCAAATAAAACTGAACCACAATAAAAACAATTGCCACAACTCCATAAATCCAATAAGCATTGAACTTTGGCGGCTTTCCATCATTTTTTTTATTCTGATTGAATAACCCGAAAGGATTCTCCGGTTTTTTTTGATTGTCTTTCTTTTGACTGTTCTTATTTTTATTTTCTGTCATGATAATCTTCTAAATTGCTTCTTCTATTTTCGTTATTTTGGCATCTGCCCAAAGTCCCTCTAAATTGTAAAAACCCCGGGTCTCTTCCTGAAAAATATGAACCATAATTTCACCGTAATCGAGTAAAATCCACAACGAATTTTTATATCCGTCTCTGTGCCACACGTTCTCTCCGGTCATCTCTTTTACAGTATCTTCAACCGAGTGGGCAATAGAATCTACTTGCGTGGTCGATGTTCCGTGGCATATAATAAAGTAACCACATTCTGAATGATCTATTGAATTTAAGTCGATAAGTAAAATTTCCTTCCCTTTAATTCTCTGAATTCCTTCGAGAATTGCCTCCATTGTTTTATCTACTTTCTTCGTTTTTTTACTCATATATTTTAATTGCGCTGCAAATATAATCTTTTTGTCCTATTCCCGATTTTTAACTACTTTACTTTGTGTAAATATTTTGTATTTTTTGTTGCCAAATTTTAATTAAAATTACAAAACCAAAATATTAGTAAATAGTTTAAAATTTTAATTGTTTTTTATGAATAGACCCAATAAAAATATTGTCGTTTTAAGAGAAGTTGAATCTACCAACAATTATGCCACCCAACTGATTTTGTCGAATGCGGCAGAAGAGGGGACGGTTGTGCTGACACAATTTCAGAAAAAGGGTAGGGGGCAGCTTGGAAACCGTTGGGAAAGTGAGGCTGGAAAAAATATGCTGGCAACCATTATTTTGTATCCACAGTTTTTAGATGCCGGCAAACAGTTTATACTTTCAAAAATTGTAAGTTTAAGTTTGGTAGAGTTTCTTGGTAATAAAACGGATAATGTTTCCATAAAATGGCCCAACGATATTTATGTTGGAAATAAAAAAATAGCAGGTATTTTAATTGAAAATTCCATTAAAGGGAGTACTCTTTTTTCGTCGCTTTTGGGAATTGGGTTGAACCTGAATCAGGAAAAGTTTTTGTCCGATGCTCCAAATCCTGTCTCGTTAAAACTGATAACAGGCAAAGAATATTCCATCGAAATTGTTTTAACCGAAATTTTAGAATCAATTTTTAAATGGTACAAAAAGTTGGAAACAGGTAGTTTTTCTGAAATTGATTCTGCATATTTCTCTCAGCTTTTCAGAGTTGGAGAGTGGAGTGGGTACTCAAAAAATAAAACTGTTTTTGAAGCTAAAATTATTGGTATTGGCGAATTTGGGCAACTTCAGCTCGAAACGAGAGATGGCACTGTTGAGGAGTTTATGTTTAAGGAGGTTGAATTTATTCTATAATTAATTGTAAATTTGCGGAGCTTAGTATTGAAGGAAACAGAAAGTGATTTTGAAAAAACTTATTCTCATATCGTCATTAATAATTATTGTGCTTGGCTCGTTTGCCCAGCAGGGTTTGCAAATGGAATTTACCGAACTTGACTCGGCTCAAATGAAATTACAACGAGAAATCGAATATCGACAGCTAATTTCGGGAAATGCATTCGACCCAAATTTAATGGATGAGAAAGTTGAGCTGCCGGATTTTAATTTTATGGAAGAATACAATAATAGATATACTTTGAATTTGGGAGTTTATCCGCTGACTAATTACTCTTTTGGAGGACTTTCATCTGGAATGTCACCCATGTTTTATTCTCCGTTTTATGGGAATGCAACGGTTTTGAGCGCGGCATCGTATAAACTCGGCAACAAATTTGTTTTGGGCGGATACAGTTATGGCACAAATTCAATATTTGGTACACCTGCTATTAATAATGGAAACAATAATTTTGACAACTACGGTTCAACATTAATTATGCAATATAAAGTATCGAAGAATTTTAAAATAGAAACACAAATAAACGTTATGCAAGGCGGGCAACGTCGTCCGGGGTTTTAGATTGATGCCGGATGCTGAAACTTTGAACTCGAAACATTGAATTATAAACGTTAAACTTAAATATGCTAACCATTTACAAAGCATCGGCCGGCTCCGGAAAAACCTTTCAATTAGTAGTTGAATACCTTAAACTTTTGCTAACAAACCCATATAACTATAAACATATTTTAGCGGTTACTTTTACAAATAAAGCCACCAACGAAATGAAAACCCGGATTCTCGAGCAGCTTCATTTTCTGGCAAATAACAAAAAATCCGACTATCTTAAAATACTTCAAAACAATACATATTCTGAGAAAGATATTCGCAGCCGGGCAAAAATAGTTTTAAAAAATATATTACACGATTACAATCGGTTTTCAATAAGTACAATCGATTCGTTTACACAAAGAATTATTAAATCGTTTAATAGAGAGCTGGGAATTTCTCCAAATTTTTCGCTTGAATTAGATAGCGACATGATTCTGACAGAAGCTGTTGACAGGATGCTGGCGAAAATTGACAAAGACCCAAAATTACTGAAATGGCTTCGAGATTTTAGCAAAGAAAAAATTGAGGATAATAAAAGTCAACGAATTGAGGACAACATAAAATCGTTGGGAAAAGAGTTGTTTAAAGAGAACTTTCAGATTTTTTTCCCCGAGGATAGCGAGTCGGTTTATAGTCGCGAAAACCTTAATAATTTTGCAAAAGAGCTTAGAAAACTGAAAGTTGATTTTGAAAATTCGTTAAAAGCTTTTGGCGAAAAAGGGGTAAATATTATTGAGCAAAACGGACTTTCGATTGATGATTTTTCTGGAAAATCGAGAGGAGTTGGTGCAATATTTTCTAAATATGCCAAAGGAAATCAACCAAATATTACAAATACAGTTTTAAATGCCAGCGAGAATGTTGAAAAGTGGTACACTCAAAAAAGTGATAAAAGAGCCGAAATTCATCAATTGGTTGAATCTGAATTGCAACCGCTTCTTCTCGAAATACTTGGACTTATAGATAGTGAAGGTCCGCAATATTATACTGCAATTGTTGTACAAAAGCAGTTGCGGATGCTGGGTATTTTAACCGATTTAAAAGAGGAGATAAAAACATTGCTACACGAAAAAGGAGTTTTGCAGATATCGGATTCAAACCTTCTTTTAAGTAAAATTATCGGGAAATCTGATTCGCCGTTTATCTACGAAAAAACCGGAAATTATTATAACCATTTTATGTTGGATGAGTTTCAGGACACATCGACTTTGCAATGGAATAATTTTAAACCACTGCTGGAAAATTCGCTTGCCGAGGGAAATAGTAATTTAGTAGTTGGCGACGTAAAACAATCTATTTACCGCTGGCGAAACAGCGACTGGAAGATACTTGCAGAGAAAATAGATAGTGAATTTGCCGGACAAATATTATCCAATACTCTCGAAAAAAATTGGCGTAGCGATAAAAATATAATCGATTTTAACAACTCAATTTTCCAGAGTTTAAAAGATAACTTCGAGAGTGTTTTAATAGAACCCATCGATGGTGAAGAGGAAATTTATACAGCGAAATTTGATAATATTTATAACTCGTTTGTTCAGGAACCCGGGAAGCCAGATGCAGACCGAACAGGTTTTGTAAAAGTACAGTTTCTTCCTGCTGATGATTTTAAAAATGAAACTGTTGGAACTTTGGTAGAGCAGGTAAAACAACTTCAGGACAGTGGAATTAAAGCATCGGAGATTGCAATTTTAATTCGCCGCCATAAAGAGGGAGCACCAATAATTCAGGAGTTTTTGAGTGCTGCGGGTGAATCTGAAAACAGAGATTATAATTTGTCTGTACTTTCAAACGAATCGCTCTATCTGCATGCTTCAAAAGGGGTGTTGTTTGTAATGGAAACCATCGAGTTGTTAATCAATCCGGAGAATGAGATTACAAAAATATCACTTTTAAACCTTTGGGTAAACTGGCTAAAACCGGAACTCCGGAAACAAAATGTACTTGCAAAAAGTAGCGAATCAGATTTGCCAGATATTGATTCAAATGCACTGAATGAAAATTTCAATATACTTTTTGATGCAGAACTTGCCACGCAATTAGAACTTGCGAAAGAGAAAATTATGCTCACTTCGCTCGATGAAACCATCACACAAATTAGTTCGCAATTTCAACTGTTTGAATTGGAGAGTGAACTTCCGTTTTTACAGACATTAATTGATAAAGCAGGCGAACTGAAAAATTCGCTGTCGAACGACCTTTCGAATCTGCTTTTTTGGTGGAATGAAAAAGGAATAAAAACGTCGGTGAATGTAAACGAGGAGGTGGATTCAATCCGTTTGCTTACAATTCATAAATCGAAAGGGCTGGAATACAAAGCCATACTTATTCCATATTTAGATTGGAAAACCAGTTGGAGCTATGCACCAATACTTTGGTGTAATCCAAAAGAAGCTCCGTTCGATAAATTCCCGCTACTGCCGGTTGTTGCAGGAACCGATATGGGGAAGTCACTTTTTAAGAATGAGTTTAAAGAGGAAAAAGTAAATACTATTATTGATGTTTTCAATCTGATTTATGTAGCATTTACACGGGCAAAATCGGTACTAATTATAAATTGTCCGGCTACTAAGGAGAGTAAAACACCGGGTAAATCTGCTCATCATTTATTAAAAAAAGCATTGGAGAATTTAAGTGGAGATACACAGTTTTCGGGTTGTTGGAACGATGATGGTACAACTTTTCAGTTTGGAGAAATCAGCAAATCTTTAGACGAAAAAAAGGTCTCCTCATCGGTTCTGATTAAGAAATACCAGTTTAACGATTTTGGAGAAAAAATAAAGCTGCGAACATCGGGAGAGAAACCTGTAATTGGTGAAGGCGGAAATAACTCAATCCGCAACAAAGGAAAAATACTTCACGATATTTTATCTGAAATTAAAATTAAGGATGATGTTAATAAAGCTTGTCAAAAAGCACTAAACAACAGATTGATAAACGAAAATGAGTTTTCGGAAATTGAGAGTCAATTAAACGACAGCTTTGAAAACCCACAAATAAACAGTTGGTTTAATGGTAGTTATTCGGTTATAAACGAGCGAAGTTTGCTGACAAACGAGCGCATTTTACGCCCCGACCGAATTATGATTTCAGGTGATGAAGCAATTGTTGTTGATTATAAAACCGGCAAAAAGAAATCGGACAGTTACAACCGGCAGATAAATCGGTATGCCGAAACATTAAAAGAAACCGGATTGGAAAAAGTAACCGGGTTTCTGTGGTACATCAACCAGAATGAGGTTGAAAAAGTTTGCGAGTTGTAAAATAGCAATTTCCTAACCAATTTTAAAATAATAAATGAATCCGGAATTAACTTCTCCGGGTCTGCTTTTTTTAAGTTAAAGAGTTTAAATATGCAACTGCTCCCTGCGGGTCAGGTGAATAAAAGTCGGCACCAATTTTCTCACAAAAGTCGGTATTTACAGGTGCACCGCCAATTAATATTTTTGAGTCGCTTGAGAAAGCATTAATATCAGCTACAATTTTTTCCATATTTACCATAGTTGTGGTAAGCAATGCAGAAAGACCAATTGCACTCCCCGGATTTTCTTTTAAAGCTTCCATAAACTGATTAGAATTAACATCAACACCCAAATCAATAACCTCCCAACCAGAGCCTTCAATCATCATTGCAACCAGATTTTTACCGATGTCGTGTAAATCTCCTGCTACTGTTCCAATAATAAATGTACCTTTTTGTTTTACTGCACCCGACTGAAAAAATGGTTGAATGTGTTTCATTGCAGCACTCATAGCTTTTGCTGCCATCAGCATTTGAGGGACGAAAATTTTATTCTCAGAAAATTTTTGTCCCACTCTGTCCATTCCCGGAATTAATGCTTTATTTAATACATCACCTGGGTTAACTCCTTCTTCAATAGCCCGTTTCGTTAGTTCATCAGCTCCGTCTTCGCCCCGCATATTTGGCGGATACACCGATGCGTTATTAATTTTTCCAAACTCAATACACAACCCAATTTTTTCTAATAATTCACTCATAATATTGTTTTTAATTTTTTAATTTTATTTACTGTAATTCAAATAAATTTATAGTCCGTATTCTGAGAGTATAACTTTGCTTTGGTCTATTGTTGGAAGTACCGATTCAACAAAATCAGATTCATTTACAGAAATGGAACCGATGTCATCTTTTAGCATTTCAATCCACGAATCTTCTTTTTCATCTTGCAGTAAAGTTCCGTCTTTAAATGCATCTTCGATTAAACTTAGTCCTTTTAAACAGCCTCGTTTAGTAGCGTCAATATAGTTTTCGCCTGCAACAATTTCCTTCGAAATTTCAATTACACTTTTAGGCGAAAGGATAAATGCTTGTGGGTCGAAATAGATATCAGAATTTACAAATAGTTTTTGCAGTTGAAGTATTTCCTGCTTTCCTCCCTTTACTGCCTGATTCATTAAACGCGTATCGTATTGCAACTGTTCCATGGAAACTGTTGGAGCCATTCCTGCCAAAAGTTTTATGTTTTGAACCGATTCGTTGCTCCATAAATCGGCACAAGCAGCGGCTACATTCCCCAACGGACTAAAATGTGCACAAGCCGAGGATTTTCCTTCCATAGAAATTGGTATTCCAGAAATAGCTTTTAGGAAAGGACCTTCGTAACCACAATCTTTATCTGGACCTTTTGCGCCTTGTTCTACTGCAACAAGAGTACGAACAACAGTTGCAATTCGTGCCATTGCAGCAAAAACTTTAGGGATATATTTTTTCTCTGCAAGAACCATTGCTGTATTACCAAAACCACACGCAGTGTCTCCGCCTGCAATTGTTCCGGTTTTATTTGCAATAGCAACAATTTTCTCCCATAACATATTCATATCTCTTGCGCCCAAAACTGCTTGCGAAAAAATAAATTGTTTAATGTCGCACATCATCAGAGCATCATCAGAAATTTCTTTACCTCCTGTAGATTCAATTGAAAGAAGGTTTCCACCGGCAAGAGCACCTTTTTCAAAAAGTTCCATCATGGGTTCCAAATATTTAGAAGTTCTTTGTTTTGGTGGTCGTTCAAACTCGCGTAAATCATTTGGTGTCAGGCGAATTTCACTTTTTAATCCATGTTTTATAAAATTCTCCTCGCAGATTTCATTCATTGTTTTTACAATGTCTATTCCCATTTGAGGAATCTGGGTCATTTCAATTAATGTCTCCAACTCAAGAACAACTCCATCTGAATATAGATGCACTGCGTGTTTGAGAGCATCGGTAACAATTTCGCGGTATTGCTTGATTACAGCAGAATAATCATTTTTATCAATTGACATTGCCGGTAAAGTGAAATTCAGTTCTGGATAAATGTTACCACCTCCAATAATAAGTCCTCGTGGTGTTTTTACAGGATTTGGTGCAGTACCAAAATAGAGGTCTTCCGGATTATTAATAGCTAATTTTTTAAATTTCATTTTTATCTGATTTGTAGTTTTATAATTGTTCGTCTTTATCTCTTTTGTGTTTCCATATTTGCGTATTTTCCTTATGTTTTTCGAATAATAATTTTTGGATTAACAATGTGTTGCTCAAGCAAACCGGTGCACTTACCTTTTTTAATAAGTTCTGCTGTTTTAGTTGCCATTTCAGAATACTGGCAATCGAGCGAAGTAATAGGAGGTTCAAAGTATTCTGTTAACTCTGTATTTCCGTACGAAACCAACGATATTTCGGATGGAATATTAATACCCCATTTTTTTATACGCCCCAACACCCGAATTGATTCAGCATCGGTACAGCATAATATTCCTCCAATTTTGGTTTTAGCTAAAAACTCAAAAGTCAATTCTCGTGCATTATCTATCGAAAATGATTTTCTGGCAGGGTAGTTTGTTTGAATTGTATCACTAAACGTTCTATCCATGAATTCATAAAGCAGATTTCTGCCACGCCAGTCCTCATTTTTTACCAATAGAAGATTGCCATCATTCTGAGTAGTTAAATATTCAATTGCCCTGGCAACGCCTAAGTCATAGCTCTGAATAACGTATTTAAAATACGAGCCTGCCATTGTATTATCGGCCAAAACAATGGTTGTATTTCCGGGGATTAAATGGCGATAATAATCGGCTGTTAAAGTTTCATTGTAATTCGGAATTACGATTACCGCTTCGTATCCTTTCATAATCATTTCTGATACAAGCTTTTTCTCTTCATCAGGGTTATTGTAAGTTAAATAGTAGATGAGCTCGCTGCCTGTTTGGCTGGCTTCAGTTTTTAAATTCCTTATTAATTCTTCGATATTGGATGAGTAGAAAGGAATTACCATTCCCCATATTTTTTTGCTTTTTTTGTTGAAGTAACAAAAGAACCTTTGCCAACTATTTTCACAATGTATCCCTCCTCCGAAAGCTCCTTTAACACACGTTTTGCCGTGTCGCGAGAAACTTTATGACGACTCATTATTCGAACAATGGAATCCATTCTCACATCTGGAGCAAGTTCCTGAGTCAAGATTTTTTTCTTGTAAAAAGAAATTAATTGTCTGTATATAGGTACGCCTGAATTAGTCATTATGACAATTTTAGGCTTACAAGATAAATAATCAATCCACAATTACATCACACTACATCACACTTAATGAATTGCCGTCACACAGTAAAAAATGAAATTTGAATTATCTGGTAGCTAATATTATCGCTTTCTTAGTTTCATCCAATTTAACCAAAATAAAATACTGATAATTATAAGTGATCCCGAAATCATAAAATAAAAGAACTGCAGACGGAATTAAATGAATTATAAATCCTCCAATTTTTTCGGGAAATGATTGATTCCCTGCGAACGAATCAAGTGCGAACAAACTGATGAATCCGATAAAAAGAATCATTAATATGCGGGGTGTCCAAAATAATACTCTGTTCATTTTTCTGTATCTCAATTTTATACTACGTATAAGTTATGGATTTTTATTTAAATCAAAAGATCTTTACACATAATGTTCGTTCCCAAATAAAAACTATTTTTGCAGAAAATTGTAAAATTATGATTCAAAGAATTCAGACCATATTTATTTTAGTTGCAGAGATGTTAATTGCCTCGCTATTTTTCTTCAAATTTGCCGACCTTTCGGTTAACAACGAGTTGTACACTTTTACTGTAAAAGGTGTTTTTAATGGCGATGTCATGGTTTTTGATGGTTTGCCAATTATGATTTTTACCGGATTAATTCTCTTTTTGCATCTGGTAATTGTTTTTATGTATAAAAAACGAGTACTTCAAATTCGTATATTAGTTTTTACAATAATACTGTTATTGGGGCTTACCGGGCTATTATTCTACTTTATTTATGCAGGGTTTACAGGTGCACAGGTGGCTTTTAAAGTTCCGGTTGCATTTCCTTTAATTGCTGTTATTTTAGATTATCTTGCCATTCGTGCCATCGGTAAAGACGAGGCACTTGTCAGGAGTATGGACAGAATACGGTAAAAGCCCTGCCTAATCCGTCAAATGGCGGAGAGTAATAGGAGCCAAATAATAAGGTTAATTATTCAGGTCTGTTTCAATATTAAAATCTAATAATCTGTAATTTTATTTTTATGAAAGCGATGATTTTTGCAGCAGGTTTGGGAACCCGTTTGTTGGAAGAGACTTCCGACAAACCAAAAGCTCTTGTTGAAATTGGAGGAAAAACTTTATTACAGCACGCAATTGAAAAGCTTAAAAATGAGGGTGTTTCGGAGATTGTTGTAAATGTGCATCACTTTGCTGAGTTGGTTATTCAATTTATTGCGGAAAATGATTTTAGAATTCCTGTTTATGTTTCCGATGAATCTAACAAACTGCTTGACACCGGCGGTGGACTAAAAAAAGCAGCTCGTTTTTTCGATGACAATTCGCCTGTTTTAATTTATAATGTAGATGTTTTGAGTAGTCTCAATTTAGAGAGTTTAAAAGCTAAACATTTAAAATCGGGAGCGCTTGCTACACTCGTTGTTCGCAAGCGCAAAACTCAGCGTTATTTTAAGTTTGATGATGAGAAAAGATTGGTTGGCTGGTTAAATAAAAAAACTGGCAAAACCAAAATTTCTATTCCTGAATATTTTGATATTTCAGTTGAAATGGCATTTAGCGGAATTCATATTGTTCAACCCAAAATATTCACATTAATGCCTGACAAAGAGAAATTCTCCTTTACTAATTTCTACTTAGAATTGGCAAATTCTCAATTAATAAAAGGTTATTTCGATGATTCGGAATTGGGGATGGATGTTGGAAAACCGGAGCAGTTGGCGGAGGCGAGGAGATTATTTAGCTGAGGTTTTATTTTGAATTTACCCTTTTTTCAACCCAGTAATAAATAACAAATTCAATCATTCCAATTAACATTAAAGTGTCGCCAAGTAGTTCAATTCCCTCTTCGGTGGCGGCTTTTGCAAGTCGGTAACTTTCGTCGTGGTACATTAATCGCCAGAATTTTGAACGCCCCAATAGCCTGCTAAAAATATATGTAACCAGAAAACCCGATAAAAGCCACGATGAAGCTGGAACACTAAAAAACTTTATGGTTGCTGTTTTTATCTTTTTGAAATCGCGGACAATTAACCAACCCAAAATTGCGAGTACTATTAATGCCGGATATATCCAGTTAAGAGCTAAAAAGTTAAACTCCCGAATAAAAGATATCAGAAAAAAAAGTGATGCGATATTTAAAACAGGCTGAATTTCGCGCCACTTAAAACCAAGTAGTAAAAACGACAGAAACAAAACAAACAGAATAATTTCCTGTGTTATTTCGGTAAAAGTATTTTCGCTAAAATAGCTTGTTCCAATTGGATTGGCAGCATCGTAAAAAATACCTTCTGCAATTCCGAACATTAATAATGAATAAACAATTACCCTGATTGCTATAAATAGTGGCGAATACATTTTCATAGATTTAAAAATTGTCGGAAGCCGGAAGACCGAAGACCGAAGTTAAATTCTTTCCATGGCAAACAATCATAAAATTTGAATGAACACCAAGTAAACTAATTTTAGAACGACTAAATTAACCTTTTTAGGGCATAAAAAAAGTCGGAGTTAGAAACTCCGACTCCCATCTCAAACTATTCAGCCGGAGCCAATGCAACACTGATATAATTTTTAAAATCGAAATACTCTTTAAATGCTTTTTTTGTTGACTTAACAGTAAGGTTTTTTACCAAATTATCGTAACCTCCAAACTCCGAGAAATCACCATCTTTCAGATAATATGTATTTGTTAAAATACTTAACCAGAACTTATTTTCACGAACCTGATTTTCGCGGTCGCGTAACATTTTCTCTTGTGCTTTTGCCAGCTCCTCTTTACTTGGACCTTTTTTTGCAAACTTTTTAATCTCCTCAAAAACAGCCTTTTTTAACTCCACAAGTTTGTCGGGTGCAGTTCCGTAAGCAATAGTTACAGAGTACTCTGCATCGGGGAATTTAGATGACGATGGATATGCACCAATGGAATAGACACTACTTTTATCTTCGCGAATTACTTCGAGCAAACGGGTTGAAAGAATTTTACCAACTGCGCTTAACTGCACCCTGTTTTGCGATGTGTAATCGAAATCGCCATGAAACACAATATACTGGGTGCTCTTATCTTCCTGTCCTTTTTTTACCAATCGCTCAACAATACCATTTGGTTTTCTGATACTCAAATCAACCCAATTTTCTCTTTCCGATGTTGAAGGAATTCCTCCAATATATTTTTCGACAAGTGGTTTAAATGTTTCCAAATCGATATTTCCGACAAAGAAAAATTTGAAGTCGGCAGCATTTTTAAACCGCTCTTTTCCAATCTCTTTCATTCGGTTAAAATCTGCTTCAGCTAATAACTCAACAGACATTGGTCGTGCACGCTCATTATAATTTGCCATTACAACACTTAAAGTATCGCGGAATGCTGCATCGGGCGATGCAGCTTTATTTTCCAGAATTCCGGTGTACTGATTTATTAACGATTTGTAACTGGTCTCATCAAAACGCGGGGCAGTAAAATGCAGGTAAACCATTTGCAACAGAGTTTCCACATCTTTTACCGACGAGCTTCCGTTAAATCCTTCGCGCAACTGACTAATATTTGGCGACACTCTAAACACTTTATCCGAAAGCATTTTATCGAGTGTAATCTTATCAAAGTCCGAAATCCCACTCATCCCAATTAGTCCGGTTGTTAAATCGGCAGAAATATCATCTTCCATTCCGTACAACGAATTTCCACCCAAACTCCAGGCATTAAACAGAATTTCGTCGTCTTTAAAATCGGTGGTTTTTACAACAATTGTAGCACCATTTTCCAAAACCCATTCAACAGCATCAACCTTTTTAATTGTTTTCTCGGTGGCAACTTTACTTCCAAACGGTTCATCCTCAATAAGTGGCACATTAGAAACTGCATCTTCATAAGGTTCAATTTCAATGGTTTTTACCTCTTCCAACAGAGCCAATAACTCCTTTTCGGTTGGAACTTTTACACCTTCTTTTTCAGGAGCTGTAACAATAACTACCCTGTTTTCATCAGTTATCCAATCTTCTGCCAACTTATTAATTTCGTCAACGGTAATAGTAGGGATAAAAGTTTTATAATAATCGTATTCATTTTCCATTCCCGGAAATGGTTCTTCGGTCATTAAAAAATTCCGTTTATACTCGTTGGCATAATTAATCGATTTTTGGTTATTTCGTTCGTTATACGATTTTTCCATCGAATTCAGAACAGAAGTTTTTTGGCGTTCCAATTCTGTTTCGGTAAAGCCAAATTTCTTTACACGCTCGTTTTCAATCAATACAGCTTTTATACCTTCCTCAATTTTATCACCTTGAGTAACTGCTACTGATAAATAAGCACTTTTAGGACCCATTAATTTTGTATATATCGATTGACCTTGAATAAATGGAGGCTCAGCCAATTGTGTTTTTTCAGCCAATCGACTATTTATAATTTCACCATATAATCTTTCCATTATTGACTTGCGATAATCACCAAAAGTTTTAGATTTTTCTAAAGGATGCTTATATATTATATACGAAACGGGAATTTGAGCCTCTTTATCTGTAACTATTTTAACAAGTGTTTCCTTATGGTTGGGTATATCAAAGAATTCTTTTTTGCGGGGATTTTCGGCTTTCGGAATAGCTGAGAATTTCGTTTTAATAGTTTCAACCATCTTTTCCTGGTCAAAATCTCCAACTACAACAATAGCTTGTAAATCTGGCCGATACCAATCTTTTCGGTATCTACGTAACGCCTCTGGAGGACAATTATCTACAATATCCATTTTGCCAATCGGATTTCTTTCAGCATATTTTGAATCATGAAGAAAAACTGGCCACCATTCCAATTGCATCCTTTCATTTGCGCTTTTTCTGCCACGCCACTCTTCATGGATTACTCCACGCTCGTTATTAATCTCCTCATCTGAATCGGTAACCTGGCTTGCCCAATCGTATAAAACCTGCAATCCTTTTTCCATAAACTCAGAGTCTTCCAACGGAACAGTCAGAGTATAAACGGTTTCGTCGAAACTTGTGTAGGCATTAATTTCGGCGCCAAAATCCATCCCTATTGATTCGAAATAACTAACCAGTTCATGCTTCGGAAAATTCTTTGTTCCGTTAAACGCCATGTGTTCGCAGAAGTGTGCTAAACCTTGCTGGTCGTTGTCTTCGTCTATTGAGCCAGCACGTACAATTAACAATAATTCTGCACGATTTTTCGGCGTTTCGTTCGCCCGTACATAATATGTCATTCCATTTTCCAAAACTCCTTTACTAACATTTGGGTCGTTGGGTAGTTTATTACTTAAATCGAAATTTGTTTGTGCTGATAGTAAAATTGTACTTAGCAGCAAAAAGGCACTTAAAAATAATTTCATTTTCTATTGTTTTTATTGTTGAATATGTATAAGGATAATCTTTATTATTACAATTTACTTTAAAATTGGTTGAGTTACAAATGCAAAAGCATCGTTTTCGTTTGATGGCGCACCTTTATCAAGCTCCGATATTTGGGTGGGCGCATTTTTGGTGATAAACGAATGCCCTGTAAAATTGAGTAAATCAATATCGTTATAATCGTTTCCAATCCCCATTGTATCGGTGTATTTAATATTCAGTAAGTCGCAAATATGTTTTACTCCATTTCCCTTCGACACTGATTTTTGAAATACTTCGACCCAAATAAAACTTTTTGTGATAGGTGAAGAAGTACGAATAACACGAATGTTTGGAGAAATTGCTTCGATTTCATTTTTCATTTTTTCAAACTTTTTATCATCTTCCGGAATGATTAGCAGAAACTGGCAAAGACTGGTTTTAGGGAATTCATTTTCTGATAAATCGGATGCAAAAGCATTATTAAATTGAAAATAACGTTCAAACTCTTCGCAATGTTTTTCACCCCGAAAATACCAGTGTTTATGATTTTCGGGAACAGGAAAAAAAGCATGAAAATTTAATCTCTTCTCAATAAAATAGTTGACCAGTTTTTGCGAAGATTCTCTTTCGATATTTTTGTTATAAATATGCTTTTTCGCTTTCCAGTCGAACACACCCGCACCCGATGAAAAAACAACATAATCGAACGGAATACTACCATTTAACACCTCTTTAACTTTATGTAAATTCCTTCCGGTGGCAGCCACTCTAACAATATTAATTTCGCCCAAACGGTGCAACGCATCAAGATTTTTTGTACTAATAGTTTGGTCGTTCTTTAAAAACGTTCCATCTAAATCGGTTGCTACAAGTTTTATGTCTTTCATCTGTTTATTCGAGTGGCTCAAAAATAGTAAAAATAATATATCAAACTCAGGTTATTAAATCAAATCAAGTTTTAGACTGTTTGTCGGAAATAGCTTTTAGTTTATCGAAAATATTTATTGTTGGTACAGTTGTTAGTTACATTTAAACAATATTTTATCTTTGTCGTCGATTTAGAAATTCAATAAAAATATTTATATGAAAATTGCATTAATCGGATACGGTAAAATGGGGAAGGAAATTGAGAAAATTGCAATTTCTCGTGGCCACGAAATAAGTTTAATAATAGATATTGTAAACCCAGATGATTTGACAATTGAAAACCTGCAAAGGTGTGATGTTGCCATAGAATTTACCATTCCCGATTCGGCAATAAAAAATTACAATATTTGTTTCGATGCCGGGATTCCGGTGGTTAGCGGAACAACCGGCTGGCTCGACAAAAAAGATGAAGTTTACAAAAAGTGCAACGAAACTAACGGAACATTTTTTTACGGAAGTAACTTTTCGGTGGGTGTAAATTTGTTTTTCGAGTTAAATAAAAAACTCGCTGAATTAATGGCTTCGCGAACGGAATATAATGTGGAGATGACAGAAGTTCACCACACCCAAAAGCTGGATGCTCCCAGCGGAACTGCTATTAGTTTGGTTGACGATATTATCGATATATTACCCGAAAAACAGAGTTGGGTAAACGACAAAGAACCTGCCAGAGACAGCATAAATATAAAATCGGAACGAATTGGTCAAGTGCCTGGAATTCATACAATAAGATATGAGTCGGATGTTGATTTTATTGAAATTTCGCATAGTGCAAAAAGCCGAAAAGGTTTTGCTTTTGGAGCTGTTTTGGCGGCAGAATATTGCCTTGAAAACAGCGGAATTTTAACAATGAAAGATTTATTAAAAATATAAAATTCAATTAAATGATAAGGTCAATTTTATCAAACAAATGGTTTAAGTTCGCCACCGTTGGAACTCTTTATTTACTGTGGGTAATTTGGTTAGGCAGCTTTTTATGGTTGCTGGGGCTTGCAGTTATTTTCGATATTTATATTACAGAGAAAGTACATTGGGCTTTCTGGAAAAAGAAAAATCCACCAAACGGGCAACAAACAAAAGTAGTGGAGTGGGTTGATGCAATAATTTTTGCAGTTATTGCAGCTTCGTTTATTCGTATGTTTTTTATCGAAGCATACACAATTCCAACTTCGTCGATGGAAAAATCGATGTTGGTTGGCGATTATCTCTTTGTGAGCAAAACTGCTTACGGACCAAAAACGCCAAATACGCCTCTGTCGTTTCCGTTTGTGCATAACAAAATGCCAATCCTGAAAAATACAAAATCGTATGTTGAGTGGATTAAGCAGCCGTATAAACGATTGGCGGGGTTCACCACAGTTAAAAATAACGATGTTGTTGTATTTCATTTTCCTGAAGGCGACACGGTTGTTACAAACTACCCGGCACAAAGTTATTATGCAATTGTAAGAGCTGTGGGCAGGGATAAAGTCTGGAGCAATAAACGACAGTTTGGCGAAATTATAGCTCACCCGGTTGACAAACGCGAAAATTACATTAAAAGATGTGTAGGAATACACGGCGACGTTATTAAAATGGAGCGTGCGCAACTTTTTGTAAATGGTAAACCTCAACAAAAATTTCCGGGTATGCAGCAAACTTATATTGTTAGAACTAACGGAACTTCTATTAATCCGAAAGCTCTCGACCGCTTACATATTGCAGAAGCCGACAGACATGGGAATGGTTCGCAGTACAGTTTTCCTTTAACGGAAGCGAATGCAATAAAACTGAAGACTTTTTCAAACGTTACCGAAGTTGATGAAATTATTGAGGATCCGAGCCGGTGGGAGCCTGCAATTTTTCCTTCTGATGAACGATTCCAGTGGAATGTAGATAATTTTGGACCTATTACAATTCCCGAAAAAGGTGCAACTGTTGAACTTACGGTTGACAATCTTCCGCTTTACAAACGTATTATCGACGTGTACGAAAACAACGATTTGGTTGTAACCGGCAAGCAAATTTCTATTAATGGTGAAGTTGTAACCAGCTACACATTTAAAATGGATTACTACTGGATGATGGGTGATAATCGTCACAACTCTGCCGACTCGCGGTACTGGGGTTTTGTGCCGGAAGACCACGTTGTTGGTAAAGCAAAATTCATCTGGCTTTCTTTGGATAAAGACAAAAGCTTTCCTGCAAATATCAGGGTTAAAAGAATGTTTAGTGCGGTAAAATAGATAAGAAGATAAAAAGTATTGAGTACTGAGACTAAGAATATTAATTATCTTATTATTCTCAATAATAGTTCGTTATATTTTTTTATTAAACTGATAGCCAGTTAGATACTAAACCATGTGTTATTTTGTTAAATGGTTGTATTTCAGTGGCTTGTGTTTTATCTCATTACTCATATCAAAAAATCTAATGGTCTATTGTTTAATACTCACATCTAATAATCTAAAATACTTATGAGAGGATAATAGGAAACTGTTATCCTTTTTTTTATCTTGAACAAAAATTAATTGTTATGAGTTTAGTTATCATTCTAATTATTATTCTTGCTGTACTTCTGGTAATCTTTACATTGCAAAATTCAATGGATATTACATTGAATATTTTCATTTGGGAAATTGCCGATGTTCCTCTGGTTTTAGTACTAATTGGTTGTGTAATTCTGGGATATCTTTTTGCGGCAATATATTTTTATCCAAAACTTTGGAAGAGTAAAAAGGATTTTAAACAACTTTTTAAATCGAACAAAGAATTAAAGGAATTTCATAATATCGATCAGGAAAAAGAAGAATCCGAAGATGACAGTAATCCGGAAGGCATTGAAATGGATGATGATAAGGATAGAAAATCTTTTTTTGAAGAATAAAATTTATGAGCTTCGAAAATAATATTCTTCTGAGTACAGCCTATTTTGCGCCGGTACATTTCTATTCGCGGTTTATTACGCACCCTCAGATTTTTATCGAGCAGTTCGAGCATTTTAATAAACAAACCTACCGAAACCGTGCTGTAATTATGGGTGGAAACGGACCAATTTCATTAATAGTTCCTGTTGTAAAAGGTCGCGGACCAAAAACTTTGATTAAAGATTTAAAGATTTCGTACGAAATGGATTGGCAACGAAATCAGTGGCAGACAATTGTTTCCGCTTACAATTCGTCGCCCTATTTCGAGTATTACAAAGACGATATTCAACCCATATTCGAAAAGAAAACTAAAAACTTATTTAATCTGAATCAATATATTAATGGTGTAATTTGTGATTTGCTGGAGATTGAAAATAAGACAAAACTTACTACCGATTTTGAAGAAGTTCCTGCGAATACTCTCAATTTCCGAGAAGTTATTTCACCCAAAAACAGAACTAACCCCGACACTAATTTTCAACCCAAAGAATACACTCAGGTTTTTTCCGATAAATTTAAATTTGTTCCCAACCTTAGTATTTTAGATTTACTGTTTAACGAAGGACCCAATAGTTTTACAATTTTGGAGGAGAGCTTGAGGAAGTAAGTTCACAGTCGCAGTTGCAGTTTTCAAGGAAGAAGAAAACAGTAATCAAAAATCATTTTAAAGGATTATCTGCTGAAAAATATAGATATTTTCATAAATCATATTTCTGCCTCTGCACATTTTATTTATCTTGCACTATTATTTACCTAAATCTATAATCAAAATGAGAAACATACTATTTCTATTCCTTTCGTTTTTAATGATAAACAGTGCGTGTAATGCGCAAGACAAGCAAGAGTTCGAAAATCCGATCCATATTTTGGTATTTACAAAAACTATGGGTTACCGGCACGCGTCAATTTCGTCGGGTGTCAAAATGCTATACGACCAGAGTAAAAAGCAAAACTGGGTAATCACTGCAACGGAAGATCCATCGTTGCTTCGCGATGATTTTCTGGCAAAATTCGATGTGGCTGTATTTTTAAATCCCACCGGCGATGCTATTTGTGATGCCGGACAAGCCGCTTTCGAAAAATTCATAAAAAGCGGAAAAGGTTTTGTGGGAATTCATGCTGCTGCCGATTTTGAATACGATTGGCCATTTTACGGCAATCTGGTTTCGGCCTATTTCCGTACTCACCCACCGGCACAAAAAGCCACGGTTATTTTTGAAAACTTCGATCATCCTGCAATGAAACCTTTCGAGGGAATGAAAACTTATACAACAGTTGACGAGTGGTATTCGTTCAAAGAGAATCCGCGCCCGAATGTAAACGTTTTGGCAAGGTTAGACGAAAGTTCGGTAAAAAAAGGAAAAGACGACAAATGGAAAATGGGCGACCACCCGTTAATATGGTGGAACGATAAAGATGGAATTCGCTCTTTCTACACAGTATTCGGTCATACTCACGAAGCTTTTCAGGATAAACTGATTGTTGAACATATTACAAATGCCATTAACTGGGCAGCTAAAAGAATTGATTAGTTTTTACTCAGAATAATTTTAAGGGGGTTCTTTTACTGAATTCCCTTTTATTTTTTATCATTATGAAACGAGCATGGCAAAATTTGGTACACAACTTGTCCCGATTTAGCGGGAGGTGGATGATTATAAGCGAGATACATGTGTTACCGTTTAAAAACAATAATTATAAACACATGAAATATTTCAGTCTGTTATTCATCTTGTTTTTATTTGCTTGCGTATCGAACAACGAGCCGCAGGAAGTAAATATTATTCCTCAGCCAAATAGCGTTGCTGTTGAAAATGGAAGTTTAAAGTTAGGTTCTCAATTAATTTTAAATGTTAATAGTGAATCTCTAAAAACAGTTGCAACCCAGTTTAAAACAGAGATTGCAGATTTGGTTTTAGTTGAATTAACAAATTCGGAAGAGGCAACTATTCAGTTAGAATTGGATAGAACAAAAGGTAATAACGAATCCTATTTATTAAAAATATCAAAAAAGGGTATTAATATTTCTGCTGGTTCTGAAAAAGGTATTTATTATGGGCTGCAAACATTACGACAACTTTTCCTCTTTGCAAAAAAAGATAATGGGAAATTTATTTTGCCAGTTTTAACTATTAAAGACGAGCCTCGTTTTGGCTGGCGAGGATTGATGTTAGACGAATCTCGCCATTTCTTCGGTGTCGAAAAAGTGAAACAACTGCTCGATTTAATGGCGCTGCACAAATTAAATATATTCCACTGGCATTTAACCGATGCTCCGGGTTGGCGAATTGAAATAAAAAAATACCCGAAATTAACAACAGTTGGAGGTTTGGGAAATGACATCGATGCAGATGCTCCTGCAAAATTTTACACTCAAAATGAGATCAGAGAAATTGTAAAGTACGCTGCCGACAGATTTATAGAAGTTATTCCGGAAATTGATATGCCCGGTCATGCAAGTGCTGCAAATCGTGCTTATCCTGAATTTTCGGGCGGTGGTTCAAAATCACATCCCGACTTTACATTTAATCCCGGAAACGATAAAACATACACATATTTAACCAATATTTTAAGAGAAGTAGCAACACTGTTTCCATCAAAATATATTCATTTGGGAGGCGACGAAGTACATTTTGGAAATCAGGCATGGAATAGCGATAAGTATGTTTTATCGTTAATGAAAAAGGAGAAACTAAAAGATTTAAAAGAAGTTGAGTCGTATTTTATCCACCGGGTGGCAGACTCAATAAAAGTGCTAAACAAAACTGTAATTGGCTGGGACGAAATTGTTGACCACAAATTATCGAACGAAAATTCGCTTGTTATGTGGTGGCGGCATAACAAACCCGAAAAACTTGGAGCTGCACTTTCTAATAACTACAACGTAGTTTTATGCCCTCGAATACCTCTCTATTTCGATTTTGTTCAAAATAAAGAACATAAATGGGGCAGAAAATGGGGAGGTAGTTTTGTTACAATGGAGCTAACTTATGCATTTCCGCCCGATACTTTGCCGGGTTTAATTCAGCATATAAATTTTGTTAAAGGATTACAGGCCGATGTTTGGACCGAACGTATTCAGAATAATAAGCGGCTCGATTTTATGATTAATCCACGTCTTTCGGCAATGGCGGAAGCAGCCTGGACAAAGAGTGAAAACAAAAACATAAGCGATTTTAAAAGGAGATTAAAACCAATGCTCAACTATTTCGAAAAAAAGGGTATCTATTTTTATAATCCGTTTAATCCTGAACTTTCGCCCGAACCGATTGGAGTTGATAAGAGTAAGTAGGAGGGTCGGAAGTCAGGAGCTGGAAGGCCGAAGTTGGGATCCAGAAGTCACGAGTATAATTGGAATTAATATGAGTCAACAAAAACAAAAGAAGAATTTTCAAATAAAACTTGGAATATTCCTGATGATTTTCTCAGGAGTATTTTTTGCTGCAACATTTATTATCCCGATGTTTGATTTGCCTACTAAAACAAAGGTAATTGCATCAACAACAAGTCTTATTTTAATGGAAGTGGTTTTTTGGTCGGGTGGTTTATTGGTTGGTAAAGAGCTTTTTACAAAATATAAAAATCAACTCAATCCTAAAAATTGGTTTAAAAAGAAAAATGTTGAAACTGAAAGTAATATTGATAAAACTTCTGAAAAGTGAGGTCTTAAATTATTTCTACAAAAATTTAAAACCAACTGATAACATAAAAGTATTGTTCTTTCCTTCAATCTCTGGTTTCGAATAAACTGTTCCACCATGTTCCATTCGGGCATCAAAAGTTAAAAACAGCACATCGATACCAAGTCCGTATTGAACTCCAATATAATGATCTTCAAAATACTCTTCTGACAAATTACCGCTTACACCCGATTTGGTTATAAAACTAAATACCGGTCCCGCAACAATATGGAAACTAACTGTACTTCCTTTAATAACATTAAATCCCAAAAGCAGTGGTGCATCAAAAGTGTTAAAATCAAAAGACGCTGCGGTTGCTAACACGTTCGAATTCAGTTCAATACCTCCGCCTTTTTTACTAAAATACATTTCAGGCTGAACAAAAATACGGTTCCAGCCAATTCGACCAAAAGCTCCGATATGATATTTTAAAATCGATTCCGAATTATAATCATCGACATTTAAAGAAATTTTGGAGGTGTTTATACCACCTTTTAAACCTAAATCGAATTTGGGTTGTGCAAACGAAATAACAGATAGTAGCAAAAATAGAATTGGTACGATTATTTTCTTCATGACTTTTACATTTTTATAGTTAACGCAAAAATACACTTTTACGTATAAAAATTCAATAAAAATAGTTTTACAACTCAATTATCGGCTCTTTTTGTTTCGGAGAAAGTCGTAAAACACCCGTTGCATGCCGATAATAGTGACCGCGTAAATCTTTGGAATATTCATTCAGAATTTGATTTCCAACACCATTAAAATCACCACATTTGTATAGTGCTCTCCCTAAAATTAATTCGCGTAACGAGTTATTCCGGGTTGTTACATCCGTTTTATTTGCCGGCTCAAGTTTTTTTGCCGTTTGAATATCTGGCATAACATGCCCACGAACACCGGGCATTTGTAACAATTTAAAAAGTGGCTCGGCAGCTTTTTGATCGGCAATAGTTTCCAAAGCAATTGCCACGGCCCTAAAATGCGAAAAGTGACTTTCGGGCGTTAGTTTTTTCATAAGCCTAAATATTGTCGGCAGTGCTTCCAGATGTTTAGTTCTTCCTACGGCAATAATTAAACTGTCGAGATAACTGATACTTTTCCCGAATTGTCCCATTCCGCGGAAATTCCAACCTTCGTCCCACTCATCAAAACCATCAATTGCATTTATTAGTTCTTTCCATCCGACCGACACTCCAATCATTCCCAAAATTCTTGCATAAACAAGTTTGTCTTTTTCGTTTTGCGTTAAATTAAACTGATCTGACAAAGCAGTAATTCCATTCTCTCTATCCCATAAAACAGTTTCCAGCCCTTCCAGATTATTCGTAACTGTTTTTGCTGCTTCCTGAATTTTTTCGAATGATGGAGGATAATTATCCACATCTGTTAAAACATGCTTTGGCATACTGCCAATTCCAACCAACTCATTCTGAAGTGTTTTAATGTCAATATATCTGATGTTTTGACTATTTTTTGCAGCCATTGCCGCAGCTCGTCCAACGGCGTAACCCTGATTTTGCAAACAGGGTTGCATACGAATTACCGGCATTGCATCGCGGTGTGCGCTTGCTCCCAGCCCGGTAACTACAATCCCCTCCAACCCTTTTGGCAACAGTGCTCTGAAAGGAACAAAAGCAATTACATCTTCGCCACTGTGTGCGGGTGGTTTTAACGAAAAAAACGGGTCTTCGGTAAATCCGTGCGTGTCGAACGAACTTTTATGAACTGAAATTATATCGGGGTAAGTTCTCCCGTTATAAACATCGAGAACAGAAATTGTAAAATCGCCAACCATTCTCCGTCGTTCACGGGTTTGAGGTATTTTGCCAATATCGTACTGCCCTTCGAATTTATCTTTTGCCACAACCATTGTTCGCCAAACATCCAGCAAATCGGTGTCGTTTGTAAATGTCCAGTCGGTGTTGTTATAAAAGTCATTAGGGCTTTTAAATGGGAATCCTGCACCCTGAACAGCTACTGATTTTCCATCGGTGTAATTGTAAGCTGCTCCGGCTGCAATCGCCATGTCGGCACTTCCGGTTGAGTCGATAACTGTGTGTGCAAGTACAATCCCTTTTCCTTCGGGAGTTGCAACAACAACACCTTTAATTTTACCTTTCTCAACATAAACGCCACATCCAATTGTCCCGAACCAGATTTCACCTCCGTTTTTTCTAATCTCTTTTCGGTAGTATTCTGTTTTCCAGTCGAAAACCCACCACTCAAGTTTATCTTTTTTGCGAGGGTTGTCGGGGCCCATATTTTTTACTCCACGGTCAACAATATTTGTGTATCCCTTGCGGTAACCGTGGTAATATTTCCCAATCATGCCAAGAGTTCCCATTCCCCCCAGCCCGTGCATATAGTCGATAACCAAAGTTTTCGCACCTTTCTCTGCAGCGCCAACACCGGCAGGTGCTCCGGCAGTTCCACCTCCCATTACAACCACGTCGTACTCGCCCAAAATTGGGATATCTGTCTCTTCGGCAACAATTTCACCCATGTTTAACGATGGACGTAAACCCTCCAATAATTCGCCAATATCACCGGCAACAATATTTGTATTTGTATCTCCTTTTATTTTTGGGTTTGAAATTTCAGGTGTTGAGCTTGCAATAATTGCCGCCTGATTTCCAACTCTTTCTCCAATTCGAATTAATTTTCCCGGTTCTAAAAGTGTTTCGGCAGCTTTATCACTGAGATTTGCACTCCCGCTTAAAACAAAAACATTATCAATTTTCCGGGGTTGAAAAACTCTTAAATTTATTTTATCGAGATTAACATCGACATTGTTCCATCGTTTTTGCCCCACCATTTTGTCGGGTGGGTTTTGAAAAAGCAAATCGGCCGATTCTACCTGATTGGCATCCCAGGTAATGTCGCGGGCAATTTGCTCTGCATTTGCAAACGATGCCCAGCTACCGTCTTTCATATCAATTTGCATTGTATATTCAATGGCCGAATACTCAATATCAGCTTTTTGGAACGAACCGTCAGATGCACTTCCTGCTGAGGTGAAATTTATTTGAATAGGTTCTGTTTGAGTTTTTGCCAAAAGTCCGGAAGTTTGTTTTACATCATTCCCAACAACGGTAAATTTAAAATTCTGTTTTCCCGAAGGATAGGCTCCGAATTTAGCGTCTGCCATTCGTGCAACCAATGCTCGCGGAGTTGCGTCTATTATGGTTTTTGCAATAATTGCCTGCCTCCCCGATCGGTTTGCCATAACAATCCCAGATGGTTTTCCGCTGTTGTCAACCAAAATGTCGGTAGCATAACACGAGTACAAAAAGCCAACATTATTATCGATTAGTGCGTTGTCGAGTGTACGTTTTACTTTCAGTTGCGAAGGAAGACCATCGCCCCAAATTGCACTGCCCAGTTCTGTTTCCAATACACTATTGTCTTTTGTCCACAAACGAAAAGTCCCTGTTACGTCTTCACCCAAATAAGGTTCCTGAGCCAATAGAAAAACTTTTGCTCCGGTGCGCGATGCTTCTACCGCTGCAGCAACCCCGGCAGTTGACCCACCAATTACAACCACATCAACATCGTATGCAATTGGTATTTTTCTTTCGGATTGAAAACCGTACTTTTTTTTGTTTTGAATTTCAGAATTGCCAAATGCGTAAGCGCCTGAAGTCAACAAAAAAGCTGAGCTGGCTGCTGTGGTTTTTATAAAGTTTCTTCGTTTCATTTTATCAAATAGTTTGTTTATATTATGTTTTGCGGGCTGAAAACCCGGTTTATTCCTGCCAAATACATATAGCTCAGCTGCCCTTTCAGGGCGAAAAGCCAATTGATAGTTCTGTCCCAAGGCGTTACCATTGGGTTAAAATTATTTGTCCTTTCAGGACGGTTTGCTATAATTAATTTTCATGATAATATTTTCTAATAAATTGAATACAAGCTTGTTTGTGATTTCTGCAATTATCTGTTTTAGTACTCTACGGGCTGAAAGCCCAACTTAATTCAGCCCAATAGCATCGCCTTGGGCGAATTAATGTCCATTTTATTTTTTACGCCCTGTAAGGGCAGTTTAATCAAACCATAAATATCGTTCATCATATTCAACATTATATTCCTTTAAAAATAATATCAACTCATCTTTTAATGACATCTTTTTGTGGTGTTCTTCCTGATTAAGAATGTATTGTTTTGTTTTTTCGTGCAATGATTGACTAACCGAAAATCCGGCATAACCGCCTTGCCATGCAAATTGTTTGTAATGCTGATTGATAGTTTTTATCCACCGGCTGCTATGACGTTTAATCTCTTCGGTAAGTTTGGCAAGTGCAATATTTTTCGACATAACACATAGAATGTGTACATGGTCACTGGTCCCGTTTATTAAAATTGGAATAGATTCATTGTCTTTTATTATAGATCCCATATATGCGTATAACTTACTTTTGTCTTCGCTTCGTATTAAAACAGCGTTGTTTTTTACGTGAAAAACAAGATGTATATATAATTTTGATAATGATTGTGCCATGTTTATTTAATTAAGCTGTCCCTTCAGGGCGAAAATATGGATTTATTATCTTTTCCCCAAGACGTTGCCATTGTGCTATATTAAGCTATCCTTTCGGGACGTTTAGAAATATTTTAGTTATATATGAACTATTCACTACAATTTATATTATGTTGATATAATTAGTTGATTTGTATTACTTTCTTATGCGTCTGTTAACTCTCGTTTAAAATATTTTTTCTTATAAACGAAAAAGCCAAAAAATGCCAACATTGTTAAGCCTATTCCCGCTGGATACGAAATCTCTTTTGGGAGCGAAAATCCCTCGGGAGCAAAAAGAAGATAAGTTGTGGTAACCGCAGTCATAAACAGTGCAGGAATAAAAGTTATCCAATACAGTTTCTTTTCCTGCATCAGATAAACTGTAATTGCCCAAAGCACAACCGTTGCAAGGGTTTGGTTCGACCATGCAAAATATCTCCAAACAATACTGAAGTCGATTTGAGTAAGCAGAAAACCCACTGCAAAAAGAGGAATACTTACTATCAGTCGATTTTTAATGGAAGTCTGATTAAATCTCAGAAAGTCGGCAACAATTAAACGGGCACTCCGAAATGCTGTGTCGCCCGATGTAATTGGGGCAGCAACTACACCAAGTAGTGCAAGAAAACCTCCAAATTTACCCAGCAACGAGTTAGAAATTTCGTTTACAATAAATGCTGCATTTCCGTTGTTGGCAATCATTATATCATTCAGTTCCCTTATTCCGCCGAAGAAACTCATACTAATTGCAGCCCAAATTAGTGCAACCACTCCTTCCGAAATCATTGCGCCGTAAAATACAGGGCGACCATATTTTTCGTTGGTCATGCAGCGTGCCATTAACGGCGACTGTGTTGCATGAAACCCTGAAATTGCCCCGCAGGCAATTGTAATAAACAACATCGGGAATATTGGGAATTTATCGGAATCGGTGTGGAAATTGTGCATGTTGTCAATACTCAGTTCCGGAATGTGGTATCCTTTTACAAACAATGCGATAATTAATCCAACTGCCATAAATAGTAGCGACAAGCCAAAAACCGGATAAATGCGCCCGATGATTTTATCTATGGGAAGCATGGTTGCAAGCAAATAATAAATAACAACTATCCAAATCCAAAAGGTCATCGATGCAAAATTGGGTGTTAGTCCCGACAAAATCTTTGCCGGTCCCATAATAAAAACCGTACCCACCAAAAGCATTAAAACTACTGTAAACCCCCGCATAAATTGCTTGGTTCCGTTGCCCATGTATATGCCAACAATTTCGGTAATGCTAAGCCCTTTGTGTTTTATCGACAGCATTCCCGAAAAAAAATCGTGAACTGCCCCTGCAAAAACGGAGCCGAGAGCGATCCAGATAAATGCCACCGGACCCCACATTGCCCCGGCAACTGCTCCAAAAATTGGTCCCAGTCCGGCAATATTCAGAAACTGAATCAGGAAAATCCTCCACGGCGGAAGTGGTACATAATCGACTCCGTCTTCCATTGTATAAGCCGGTGTTTTCCGCGTTGGGTCAACATCAGCAAAACGTTCTACAAATTTCGAGTAGAAAATATACCCCAAAAGCAAAACAAGCAATCCAACAAAAAATGTAATCATTTTAAAGCAGGTTTAAATTGTAATTTTTTTAAAGATAGTAATTATTCATTTTTCCTGATCCATTAGAGTTAATTTAACTAAATTCCGCCATAACAGGTAGATGGTCGCTCAGGGCAATTGACCGTTCGTCAAGCGGATTTGTTCTAAAATTTCCTTCAAATAGAACTTTACATCTTAACAGCCTATCTTCCATTGTTTTGTTTATCCAAATATAATCTACCCTCCTGTTTGGGAAAACACTTTTAATTGTGTATTGCTGCTCCACACCTTTTTTTACCTGACAATCAATTAACCCCGCATTTCTCCATCTTTTATATTCATCCTGAATTGGTTCGTGATTGAAATCGCCCTGAAAAATTATTTTTTTACCGTTGTTAGTGTCGGTTTCAATTACCTGCAAAATCTCGTCAATTTCTTCTTTACGGATTAAATCGTTACTTGGGTGCAAATGAACACTGTATAATACAACTTCTTCAGAAGGAGATTGTAAAGTTGCTTTTCCCCAATGTCTTGAAAATAATTCTCCCCGATCTGGTAATGATATTAATGGGCAATTTTGCGACGATTTAATTTCGAATTTTGTTAATAAAGCTCCGGGATATCCACCCGGAAAATAGACATAACTCATTCCGAGCAAGTCTGCCACTTCCTTTACTTTCTGTTCTTCAGGAGCTTCCTGAAAAGTGATAATATCGGGTTTGTATAATTCCAATTCCATTGCTATTCGTTTGGGCATTTGAGGTTTTAAATTTTTATCATACCTGTCCGAAAGTTTTAAAAAAACAGGATATTTAAATGTTAACTAATTGAATATCAAATATAATATTTTTGTTATTTCACTAAATATGGGTTTAGAATAATTTATGATGAGTTAAAATTCATTTTTATCTGCCTT
>JAJRSD010000041.1 GCA_024278975.1 Bacteroidota bacterium | reverse complement strand
TAAAACTCTTTTCATTAATCTTTTGCAATTACTCCCGGTGTTGGCTCCTGATTGGTTAAAAAATCGTTGGTCGAATTATTTGTATCCTGATAAACGGTTCGCCCGTCAATTACCTCTTTTACTTTTCGTTTAATCGAAACTTTTTGGTAGCCGCCTTTGTGTTGAATATAACCCACGTCGATACTGTTTGGCAGTCGCTTAAAAACTCCGCGGTCGTCGAGCCGTACGTTTTCAACACCATCAATTATCCAACCGTAAGGAACCATAAAGCAGTTGAACGAGCCGCCCGGCTGAACCATATAATTATCTGTGTTTGTAAATACTTCCTCCAAATTATTTGATGGTAACCGGAATAAAATAGAAACCTGTCCGCGTACATCGAAAATCATGGCTGTTCCTTTTGTAATTCGTTGCATTAAAATATTGGGGACTGCCGGCACATCGACATATTTTCCGTCTTCGACATAAAACTCCCATGCCGAACCCGACAAATCAATGGAGTTTGGATTTCCATTTGGGTCATCGCGGTGATTAAGTCCCGAGAGGGCAATTACAAACGATTCGCCGGGTTGAATGGGATATTCTTTGCCCGAACCCGGAACAATTGCAACAAAACTCCAGAGCGGAATTCGAGGTAACAAATTACCATTTTCATCGACCCACGGAGTTGGTTCGTAAGTTGTTATGGAATGAACTACACCAAAACAGAGCCCATCGGAGTATAAAACTTTATCGGAGTTATTATAGATTTCGACAAATTTTGCTGCTCCGTACGATTTTCCTTCGGGAGTGCGGCTGCCCGAAGTGTAAAGCTCCTTAATTACAAATCCTTCATTTAAAATAGAATAATCTGTCTTAATGTTAAAACTATTCCCTTTTTCCAGAATATTAGCTCCGTTTATTGCTCCGTTAAAAAGTACTGTTTTCTTAACCGGATAACCATCAAAATCAATCTCATGTTTTTCTGAGAACGATATTATAATGTCGTAATTTCCGCCGCGAACATCAAATTTTACGATTCCGTTTTCATCTGTTATTTCTTTGAATTCCCTCCCGGTCTGAAGCTCGCGTATTAGAACTTCTTCATTTTTAATCGGGTCGCCACTATTAAACTCATCGGGATAATTTACCGTTACCGAGAAACTGTAAGTAGAGGGAGTTTCGTAAATGTTACATCCTGCTATTAGCAGTGGAAGTAATAATGTTATGATATACTTTTTCATTTTTTAAGTTTTTTGTCTTTTGTACCCCTTTGTCTTCGACATTTCCCCTCGGGAGGGGAAAGCGTTCTTAACTTATTTCTTTTCAAATATTTTATTTTTACACTAAACTTATTTCGTAAATCTTTCCCTTTTTAAGGGAAAGTGCCGATAGGCGAAAGGGTAAAAAAAATATCATTTAAATTCCTTTTTAATCCTTTCTAAAACTTTCTCAATATCGTCTAATTCCTCATTCTTAAATCTCAAAATATTTATTCCCATATCTTTCAATATTCCATCTCGTCTTTTATCTTTTTCTTTTCTGAATTCATGTATTTTACCATCTAACTCAATTGCCATATTTTCTTTAAAACAGTAAAAGTCCGGCACATAAAAGAAATGTTCGTCTCCCACGGATTCATATATTATTGCATGTTGTCTTAAAAACTTTCTCCCTTCTAACTGTTTTCGACGCAGATGTTTCCATAATCGCTTTTCCTCATGAGTAGTATTATTCCTGAGTTTTTGAGTGACTTGTTTTATCTGCTCGTATTTCATCTTTTAATTAATATATACTTTCATTTTTGTACCCCTT
>JAJRSD010000001.1 GCA_024278975.1 Bacteroidota bacterium | reverse complement strand
TTTTCTAAAATCTGACAGGCAACTGGTCCCTGATACGTATTTACTGTCATCTCACCATTTTCAACAAGGTAAAAACCTGTCCAGAAAAAATAATCCATTTTATGGTGAAGTACTGCAATAATTGTTGCCATTCTCGCAGATTTTTCCCATTGGAATCACTTCGTGTCAATTTGACTTTAAACAACTTCAGCATGTACTTTCGTTGCATTCTTTTTCATCTCCTAAAAAAAATAGAAATGTATATTGAACCATGATTACCGTTTGAGATTTTTATTTTCAATTATTATTGAAGGAAATTATAAAAATATATATGACTTTAACCTAATTATAACCAAAAAATAACCTCTTTACTAATCCAATACTAACTATAATTGTACTAAAATTAAAACTCTATTTATATGCGCAAACATTTGATTTTAAAATCACGAATTGTTTCTATAGTAGCTCTGGTCTCTGTGTTCTTTCTCTCTTGTGAAGAAACAGAAGTTGCGAGAGAAGAGCTTAAATTCGATTGTCTTTATGAGTCGCTCGAGACTTTAAATACAATGCGAGACACTTCTACTTTCGGAGATGCTGATGGAACATATCCATATGAAAGTGCATACACTCTCGATAAGGCGATTACAGATCTTCAATATGGAATCTCATTAGCTTTGTCGGATCAACTGTTTCTTCAATTTGAAGTAGATAATTATTGTATTCTGGCAGGCAAATCGATGGCCGATTTCGAAAGCTCGTTACAAATTACGCTTGAACCTGGAACTCCGGCCGAACTAAAAGTATTTGGGATCGACCAAAAAGGTAGAATTGAATTTGGAGCCGATCCTGCTTTTGGTGGAGGAAAAGTTTTTACTGTAGAATCGTGGTTAAAATACGACGAAGGTTTTTTTGAAAGTGCAATTGGCGATTTTATTGCAACTTTCAATAATGTTGCTGATCCGTTTGAAGGATGGATGATTAATTTTTTGGGAGACAATATGCGTTCTACTATTGGGATGGGACCTCAAAGTGCCAGGGTACTTGAATTTGGAAGTATCTATCCTAAAAATTATGGAGAATGGAACCATATCGTAATGGTTTATGATGAAACCCTAAGTGAGAATCAGTTAAAAATGTATGTCAACGGTGAGGTCTTTTTTACCAAAACCAACGATATTTATAACGGGTCTGGTGAACTTCAACTGTATCAACCAAATACTCAAAATATGAATATGTGGGCTTTTCAGGAACCAACGGACTTGTCGAGAACCATGACCGGTTACATGAAAAAGTTTAGGATGTGGGATGGTGCTAAGTCTGTAGAAGAGATTAAAAGTTTGATGAATTCTGATGTTGTAGGGAATGAAACTGGTTTAATTTGTGCCTGGGATTTTACTGAAATGCCTGAAGATATTAATAATATACCAGATAAAACAGGAAAATTTAGTGCCAAAATAGTTGGTAAACATAAATGGTATCCTACTTCAAAATAGAACTAACACTTAGATTGTATTTATAATGGATAAAATAATAAAAATAAAAATCATTCTTCTTTTTTTACTCCTTCATGTAACTCTTTTTGCTCAGGAAAATGTTGTTAATGGTGTTGTTACCGATAACGGAGGGCTTCCAATACCCGGAGTTAATGTTGTTGTTAAGGGAACAACCAACGGAACGATTACTAATATCGATGGTAAATACCAAATTACGGTAAACAAAACTGAAGGAGAAATTTTGAAATTTTCATTTATAGGAATGGTAACCAAAGAAGTTACAATTGGTAGCTCGACCACCATTAATGTTCAGTTAGAAACAGAAAGTTTCGGAATTGAAGAAGTTGTTGCCATCGGTTATGGAACTGTTAAGAAAAAAGATTTAACAGGTTCAATTGAAACCGTAACAGGTGACGAGTTGAAAAAAGCAATGAACACTGATATTACAGAATCTCTAAATGGTAGAATCTCGGGAGTGCTTGTTACTAAATCGTCGAACAGGCCGGGAGCATCAATGTCGATGGAAATCCGAGGAAAAAATTCTATTAATTTTTCAAACGAACCACTCTATGTAATCGATGGAATCCCTTCATATTCGGGAATGAAACATTTAAATGCATCTGATATTGAATCGATTGATGTTTTAAAAGATGCATCATCGACCGCCATTTATGGCTCGAGGGGTGCCAATGGAGTTGTAATTATTACAACAAAAGGCTCGAACATAAAAGAGGGTGTTAACACTATTGAATATAGCGGAAATGTGGGTGTAAAAGTAGCAACCCGAATTCCTGATATGATTGGAAATATGGGGAATGGCGATGAATATGTTGATTATAGAGAAGCTCTTTGGAGAAAAAAATATGGGCCAAACTCATTGTCGAGACCAGATTTCTTAACTCTTGGCGAAAAAACGAGAATTAAAAACGGGGAATATTACGATTGGATTCGCGAAGTATCGAATCCCGGGTTGGTAACCAACCATAATCTTAATTCTTCTGCCGGCTTTAAAAATACAACTTATGCTTTCGGTGTAGGATATACAAGTGACGATGGTTTGGTTGGCAACGAGAAATTCGAAAGAATAACTGCGAATGTGAGACTCGATCATAAATTGTCTGAAAAACTAAAGACCGGGGTTACTGCTTATATTTCGAAAAATAAAACTAATTATGGAGCCAATGGAGCTTTGATGAATGCTTATTTGATTCCTCCGATTGCCAGCCCTTACGATGAAAATTTTGAACAAACATTTATTGTTCAGCCAACATCGAGTAAAATAAATCCGAATATTCAGGCCGAAAACAATATTAGGGAAGGAACTAATTTCTATTCCAACTTTTCGGGATTTCTTGAATTTAAACCCGTTAGTTTTATCTCACTAAAATCGATGGTTGCCTATCAGTTTGATACTGGAAATTATGGAGAATGGATTGATGTTTATACACAACAGAAATCGGGAGTAAACCCGAATGAAGCGTACAGAGGCGAGAACAATAACAATAATATTGTGTGGGACAATATTATTACAATAGACAAAAAGTTTAATGAAAACAACAGGTTAAATGTTATTGGCTTGTTCAGTCTTCAGAAAGATACACATTTAGGTTCGGGAATGAGAGGCGAAGATTTACCTTACGATTCGTATTGGCACGCTATACAAACAGCGAGCGAAATCAGAGATGTGAGTAGTTATTATTGGGAGTCATCATTAATATCGTATATGCTTCGTGCAAATTATACATTTCACGAAAAATATATGCTAACATTAACAGGGAGGTACGATGGTACTTCGCGATTGCAAAAAGAGAATCAATGGGGATTTATGCCGTCGGTTGCTTTGGGATGGCAAATAAAAGAAGAGTCGTGGCTGAAAGATGCTGAAAAGGTAAGTAACCTGCGTTTAAGATTAAGTTACGGAAAAAGTGGTAATAATAACCTGAGACACGACCAAACCTGGACAAAGTTAACCCAGTCGAGATATACATTCGGTACAAATGGAGAAAATGGTTTTGGCATTAGTAACGAAAAAGGAAACAGCGAATTAAAATGGGAAATGACTTCAGAGGTAAATATGGGTATCGATTTCGGTTTCTTCAAATCGAGAGTTTCGGGAACCATCGATATCTATTCACGAAAAACTGAAGACCTGATTTTAAAACGTGCAATAAGTGCTGTTAACGGTTACAATTCAGTTTTTCAGAATATAGGGACAACGGCAAACAAAGGTTTTGAATTGGGAGTGAAAACAGTAAATATTTCATCGCAAAAATTCAACTGGACAACCAACCTCACTTTCTCTTTAAACCGAAACAAAATTCTTGAACTGTATGGCGACAATATGGACGATTTGGGGAACCGATGGTTTATTGGAGAACCCATAAGAGTTATATACGACTTTAAACAGTTGGGAATCTGGCAAGAGGAGGAAGAGGACGAAGCAGCTAAATATGGTCAGAGTGTTGGGCATATTAAGGTGGAAGATGTTAATGGAGACTTCTCGATGGACGAAAAGGATTATCAAATAATTGGTTCTCCTACTCCCAGTTGGACTGCCGGAATGGAGAACCGGTTAGAGTATCGAAACCTTTATCTGTCAATAGATATGTATGCAAGAGTTGGAGGACTTTATAACGACCAGTTTGCTTACATGTTTACTGCATGGGACAACGAACATTGGAATAAACTGGACGTGGAATACTGGACACCCGAAAACAGAAGCAATAAATATCAGCAGGTAGGAGCTGTTTCGTATTACACTCAGGTTTTGGGGAAAGTGTCGGGTACATTCCTGAAAGTACGTAACATAACTTTTGGATATAATTTTAGGGAATCGTTTCTAAATAGGATTTCATTGAAAGATGCTCAGTTATATGTTGCCGTACAAAACCCGTTTACATTTACAAATTATATTGGAGCCGACCCTGAGATTATTGGAGAGAATGTGAATTCTCAACTCTCTTTGTATCCAATGACTTTTTCAACCGGGGTTAACATTAAATTTTAAGAAAAGGATATCATGAAATATAAGTTATCAAAATACATACGAATAATTGCAATTCTAACACTGTTGCAAGGCTGTAACGATTTTCTTGTAATCGATAATCCTTCAGCTGTTACCGACTCTTTTTACAACTCTAAAACAGGGCAGGAAAAATTGCTGGTCGATATTTATTCGAAATTCAGAACGGTTTATAACACCGGGCAACTACAATATTACGGAACAGATTTATATATGGCAATAACCGAAAGTCCTGACGAAAGGATGTTTAACGGTTACGATGCATCATTTAATTCAACAGCCGGAGTTGTTGGTCCTTATTGGAGCAGCCTTTATCGAATTGTTCAGGAGGCAAATATTCTGTTGACAAGAATTTCGCTTGACGAGGAGGGAATGACAGAAGAAGATTATAACTCGCTTACGGCACAAACAAAGTTTTTACGTGGTTTAGCCTATTATTATCTTGTTGAGACATTCGGTCCGGTGCCACTGCTGGTTACCGAAGAGTTATCGATTATTACCGAAGTGGAAAGAACAGGCGAGGAAGAAATTTATAATTTCCTTCTTGATGAACTTAATTCGGTAAAAGGAGTTTTACCCGCTGTTGCAAGCGAACCGGGGAGAATTACAAATGCTGCCGTTCTGCATCTATTAGGGAAATTATATTTAACAAGAGCATACAAACCATTTAAGCAAAGTAGTGATTTTGAAAATGCAGCTAAAATTTTCGATGAGATAATTCTTGACCCACAGCATAACCATTATTTACTTGCTGATTTTAAAGATATTTTTGATGAAAACAACCAAAATAATGCTGAAGTAATTTGGGCTATCCAATACGGAGAAGATAAGGAGTACTCAGGTTCGGGAAATCCTCAACAGGCTTTATTTGGTTTTAATATAGTTGCATTAGAACCCGATTTATTTGATAAAGTTCAAGACGATTATTCGTTAATGCAACGAGGTTACTGGGTAAATCCTAAAGTACACGAGCTTTTTACAAATCCTGAAATTGATTCGAGGTACGATAAAACTTTTCAAAGAGAATTCTATGTAAACAATAAGGCAAGCGAGCATTATGGCGAACTTGGAATTTTATTTCCGCGATGGAATGACGGAACAGATTATAGCGATAATGCACAGCGTTTTTATTCATTTAAAAAGGATGGAAAATATGTCTGGTATCCTCAATCTACTGCATTGGAAGTTTTATCAATGGCATCAGATAAAATGCCAATGCTTAAAAAGTTTAAAGATACCAAAATGCAATGGGGCGGTCCAGGTACCAGAGAAGACGTAATTTTTAGAATGGGAGATTCTTATTTATTATCCGCCGAAGCATACTTTGGAGCCGGAAACAAAACGGCTGCACTTCAACGATTAAATGAAATCAGGATGAGAGCTGCTGCTACTCCCAATGATATACAGGCAATGAAATTATCAGAAATAGACTTGGATGTAATTTTAGATGAACGAGCCAGAGAATTGTTAGGAGAACACGACCGTTGGTTCGATTTAAAGAGAACAGGTAAATTAATCGAAAGGGCATTCGACTATAATATATTCGTTCAGAAGTACAACAATTTAAATGAAAATCATTTAGTAAGACCTATTCCACAAGATGAAATAAATAAGCTCTCTGGACTGACTCAAAATAATGGATACTAATAAATTGAAGTAATTATAAGATGAAAAAAATATTTTTAATAATCTATGTTTTTATCACAACCCTTATTTCAGGTTGTAATATTTACCAATCTCCCGACCCGAGAGACTTTGTTAATGACGATGAGAGTACTAAAAAATTATACATTGAAGAGTACGATCCAATTGCAGATGAAGGTCAATATTGGTTGCCAAAACAAAAGTTAGGAACAAATTACTGGATTGTTGTTAATGCAACCAGCAATACAAAATCGTTCGACGATAATAGTTTGCAAAACCACATTCTGGCAGAATCAATTATTGGATTAACCGCATTAGCAGTAAACGAAGGAACCAGTTCCACAATGGTTTGGACAGATTCTCCTAACTCAAATTATTCAGAAGTATTGGACCAAATGGGGTTAACCCAAAATGGGGCACAAACAACATGGGAATTGCTAGAGAAGCACGACAATGTGAAAAGCCATATTGATGGATACGTTTTGTGTAAGATGAGAAAACAAGAAAGTATTAATGTAGCAACAGTTGCATCGCATGTTTACCGGTCGGTTATTGTTGACGAGTTTTACGAAGACAAGATAATAGAACTCGGGTACGAATTAAAATACGATGCCCGTAATAAAACGATGGAAGATGCCTGGTCCGAATTTAAAGATAAATGCAATAATGATGCATTGATTTTAATGCCCACCTTAACCGGAAATCTTAAAAGTTTTGCAATAGCCCACCGATTAATGTCTGTTAACTACAACAAAAAAATGGGTAATTCTTTTGATAACAATAAAGAAGTTTTCGAAGAAGTCCTGGATTGGCTAAAACCACTGTCGCCGGTTATTGGATGGGAAAGTGGCTTAGGTGAAGATGTTTTTGTTGACCCCGTTTCAAAATCAGGAAATATGATGGTTCCCAGCGATTGGATATGGAATACGACAATGATGTCGGGGGATTACGAAAACAGACAACCCGGGCTGGCACAGGTAACAAACCCGCAATTTATAGACTTTGATGAAACAATTCATTACGCATCTTTCTTTTTAACCGATGGTGATAATGTACAATGGATGATGAATAATTTCAGAAGCGGAGATTATTACCTGAACGAATTAAGAAGCGATGTGCGAATGTCGTTCGGACTGCCGGTTGCAAATTTATCAATGATGTCTCCCTATCAGTTAAACAGACTTTTTAATGAACAAGCACCTAATAATACTTTAATCGAGTATGGCGGCGGCGGTTATTACTATCCTGATAATTTTGGAATCAATAAGAACCGTCCTGAATTGCTTGATGGAATAGCAAAGAAAGTTAGTTCTCACATGAAACAACGCAGGGTTAAAGTTCTTGGGTTACTCTGCAAAGATGTAAATTCAGCAGAATCGAAAGAAGCATACGAAGCATACATTCGAAATAACGATCAATTGGTTGGAATCATTGCAGTACAATATAATCCGTATGCGGGCGGAGATGGCGAAATTATGTGGTTTGCAAATTCTGCGGGAATTGATATTCCGGTTGTAACCGCTAAATATGCCATTTGGAATCATGGTAGTCAGAATCTTCCGAATCAGGGAACCCCAACCTACATTGCACATCAAATAAACCAATTGGCCGAACAGTCATCAACATCTCATTCATTGGTTGCAGTGCATGCATGGTCGAAATTTAAAGATATTGGCGATTCTGATGATGAAGTTGAGGAAAATAATGGTGGCTCCGTTGCGGGTATTTATCCGGTTTCGTGGTGTGTTAACAAACTGAATGATAACGTTAAAGTAGTTAATGTTGAGGAGCTTATTTGGCAAATCAGGATGCATGAAAACCCAGAACAAACGAAAGAGATTTTAACTGAATATTTTTAATTTTTAAACTAAAATTTTTAATTATGAAACAAATTTACTTGAAAATTAAGAGTGTATTTTTTATATACATTCTTTTAGGAATTACTGCTGTAAGTGCGCAAACACATATTACCACAGCAGCAGAACTCGATGAGATGCGAAACGATGCTAATGGTTCGTATATTCTCGACAACGACATTGATATGAATGGCGTTTCGTGGACACCGTTTGAGTTTTACGGAACACTCGATGGAAACAGTTTTTCTATTAAGAATCTGGAACTT
>JAJRSD010000040.1 GCA_024278975.1 Bacteroidota bacterium | reverse complement strand
TTGGCTTCGAGAGTTTTGTTGAAACCGACACCGGTTTCGAAGCATTTATTCCTGTAAAAAATTACAGCCAGGAAAATTTGAATTCTGTATTAAATGAGTTTCTTGGGGAGTTTACTTTTTCTGTTTCCAATGAAATAATTATTGAGCCAAATATGGCTTTCGGAACAGGAAACCACGAAACAACTGCGCTGGTAATCGAATCTATTTTAGAAAATAACTTTGAAGGAAAAACTGTTCTCGACATGGGTTGCGGAACCGGAATTCTTGGAATTCTGGCATCGAAGAAAGGTGCAAAACAAATTACTGCAATAGATATTGATGAATGGTCGTTTAACGGAACAAAAGAGAATGCCATCTTAAATAACATCAAAAACATTGATATAAAACTGGGCGACGCCGGTTTGCTTGGAAACGAAAAATACGATACTATTTTTGCCAACATTCATAAAAATATTTTGCTGAACGACATGCAAACCTATGTTGATGCTTTACAACCAACCGGCATTCTAATAATGAGTAGTTTTTATACCGAAGATATTCCTGCTATAAAAACCAAAGCCGAAAGTTTAGGATTAACCGACATTGGTTTTAAGTCGCGAAACAACTGGGTAGCACACTCTTTTCAGAAAAAACAATAATTTTATTTTGAATTTGTTATCTTAAAAGATAACTTTGTGTTATGAAAAGACAAATTGTATTTCATGGCGAATACTTTATTGACTTTTATAAAGAGCTCGATTTAGGTATTAAATCAAAATTTAAGTATGTTTTTGAACTCATTAGACAGGTTGAAATAATTCCTAAAAAGTTTTTAGCTCCATTAAAAGGTTACGACGGACTTTTTGAAATTAGAATTGAATATCAATCAAATATTTATAGAGTTTTCTGCTGTTTTGATAAAGGAAAATTAATTGTTCTATTTAATGGATTCCAAAAGAAAACACAAAAAACACCTAAGAAAGAGATTGAAAAAGCTATGAAATTGAAAAAAGAATACTTTCTAACAAAAAAATTATAACATGACAGACTATAACGGAATTAAAACATTTGATGAACTGCTCGAGCGTGAGCATGGAAAAATTGGGACTAAAAGCAGAAATAAGTTTGAAGAAAATGCCCAAATGTTTATTATTAGCGAAATGCTAAAAGAAGCTCGCAAAGAAGCTAAACTAACACAGCAACAATTGGCAGAAAAAGCAGGGACTAAAAAGAGCTACATCTCGAAAATTGAAAATGCAAAAGGTAACATTCAGCTTTCAACATTAATCCGGATTTTCGAAACAGGACTTAACCGTAAAATTGGCCTTACTTTTTTGTAAATATGAATTATTAAATGAAGTCAATGCTAAAATATCTCGCTCAAAATTTTGATATTTTAGCTGATATAAAAGTTAATGCAAATATTATAAGTAAAATAAACCGGCTGCAACGTGCCGACAGGATAAACTGAGAAACCAGATTTTTAAAAGGCCGCCTTTTTAGAGGATACAAAAAGTAAAAGCCAGATTGTACAGTGGCTGCAAAACAGTTTTAAAATTATCGACCGGTATAGTTTTCATTTTAATAACGTCTGTTTTAGTCCTGGCCACGAAATTAAGGAGACAATTCTGCAACTACTTCGCGAAGCAAATTCATCAGTTGATTTGTGTATTTTTACCATCACCGATAACGAGCTGGCAAAAGAGGTAATTGCCTGCCACCACCGCAACATTAAAGTTCGAATTATTACCGACGACGAAAAAGTAAATGCAAAGGGGTCGAAATGGAATGTGCCGGAATACCAATAAAAATAGACCACTCGCACTACCATATGCACAATAAATTCGGGATAATTGATAAACGTATTGCAATTACAGGAAGTTTTAACTGAACCTACACCGCCACAAAACACAATCAGGAAAACCTGCTTGCCACCTCAAAATACGAAATTGTAAAACAGTACCACGAAGAATTCGACAGACTTTGGAACGAGATGTTTAAGTTTTAAATATCTATTTAGACATACAATACGTCATAGAAAGTTGTTAAATATGAATTCAGTTATTTCACAGTAAATAATAGCTTTTATGTAAAAGAGAATCTTTTGAATGATATTTTATATAAACTTACACCTTCCCTTGAGCTTATTCCCCAATATATTTTTGATTCAGGCAAATACAAATGCCCAGTTAAATTACGTCAAGAATTTATGAGCTTCTTCGAAAATAATAAATTGAAATATTTTCAACCATTGCATATCTTTGATAGTCAATCCTATTTATTATTTTTTTTATATTTTTAATACGAAAAAATATTATGGTTTTTATCAAAAATCAAATAAAGAAACATATTCATTCCAAAGTAATGGTATTTATAATGATTATGAAGGAGGAGTTGATTTTCAACCAATTTATCAAAGGGATAATGAATTAATTGGATATGTAAATGCAATGGATCTAATAGAGCACGTAAATTCGGAAGCCTTCAAAAACTCAACCCCACTCTACCCCGAAAAGAAAAAAGCACTCGAGAAATTGGCAAACAATTTAAACGAAAACAATAATCCGGTTTTAATGTTGGTAAAGTTAAAAGAGTGAAGAAGTTTGAATTGGTTTAAAAAGAGTTCGAAGATTGTTGAAATGTTTGACAATTGTTTAAAAGTTCGAGAGTTTGAGTGATAAAAATAAAAATTATTAAAAATGAGTCCACTCCTTCAACCCTATTTCCTCAAATGGCTGAGAATTTAGTATTTTCGGAATTTGATAAATGATGCGGCAGTATTGCCAGTATAAAAAAATTAAACACGATATAAAGTTCGGTATAAAGTGATTTGGGCTCATATCTTACAAAAGGTGAAGTTTTCGGGCATAATTGTCCTATAAATTTTAGTATCCGGACAAAGTTTACCCATAAACAACGGATATTTGCCCACATTTGGTGCTTAATTAAACCCCGATACCTACTCTTTGCGTTTGGATAGTGGTAGCTTAATTGAAAAATTGTTGCTTCAACATTATTCCGTTTTTGTAATATTTCTATTGGAGTTTCTTCTATTTGTTTTCTGACCAAATAAGTATCAATTTCTTTTTGGGTAAAATAGCGATACCCTTTTTTTGTATTGATGCGCTATATCCTTTCACCTTATTACCATCTTTGTTCCGATAATGGCAATCCGTATCGTGTGGCGACTGGATCGATTGTGCCGATATTTCTTCCTTGTTCCGGGCAACCACTATTTTAGTGGTGGAAGTTCGTCGGGGAGCGGAACATGGATTTATAACCCTACCGATAAATCGTTGATTATTATGACAAACGACAACGATTTAAAAGGTCTCAATAAAATAGTTAAACAGACTAAAACTGATCTGAGTTTAGAAAACAATGGAAAAATTGTGAATGCAGTAAAATCAGAAAAGTCTAATATTGTAATTAATCGGTTATCGTTTTCGGAGGAGGACTTTTACGACGAAAATGGAGAGTATAAATATTACGAGGAGGAAGGTAAATTACCATGGCAAGACTATTTTAAGGTTCTTACAAATATGGAGAAAGTAAAACAACTGAGTTACAACTTTTCAACTTTAATTAATGGAACAGAAACATTTGACACAAAAAAACTTGCTACCAATATAGTAACAAGCGCAGACGACGGAACAATAAGTTTCGACAATATTTTTGTTGGGTTCGACAAAGAAAATACACCCGATGATTATGAAATGCCAATCGCTAAATATGGTGTAGAAGTTGGACTTTCCCCTTTCGAAAGCGACACCTACAGAATAGTTGGCAAAGAAGAAATTAAAACTCCCGCAGGTACTTTTAACTGTACAGCGATTGAAGCTATCGGAGATTTCGATGAAAACTTAAAAATTTGGATGATAAACGATAAACCCGGAATTATTGCAAAAGTAATTAAAGATTTGCCCGGCAGTTTTGGTCACTATTGGGTTTTCGAATTGACAGAGATAAAATAATAAAAAAAAGGAATTAGCATGTTGATACCGAAAATACTTCAACTAAGGGATTATGGTTTTTATTAATAGCAAACAGTTAACAACTTAAAACTAAAAACAATGTATTACATACTTAATCAATTATTTTTGTCTGACTAAAATCAGAATAAATAAACATTCAAACAATCTTAATATTTAATCAATTAAAAATTTAATTATGAAAAATTTATTTAAAACATTTATTGTTCTTGCAATTGTTCTCTCATTTTCTGTTACCGAATCGAAAGCTCAAATGAGTGTTGGAGGTGGTTTGGTATATGGAACTAGTATTAACACAATCGGTATTAGTATTAATGGCAAATACGAGTTTACCGAAGATTGGAGTGCCGACCCTGCATTTACCTATTTTATACCAAAAGATGGACTTACCTGGATGGTATTAGATTTAGACGGGAACTATCAGATTACTGAGTTCGATGGTGTTGGTGGTCTTTATGGTATTGGCGGTTTAGGAATGACATTTGCTCGTTTCGACTGGGATGATGAGTTAGGCTCTATTATGGGCTCATCTTCATATACTTCAACAACTGTTGGACTAAACTTAGGAGTTGGTTTAGAAATTCCACTAAGCGAATCGATGGCTGTTTCTCCGGAGATGAAATTAACAATTGGTAATGGTACATATTTCCGTATTGGTGCTAAAATTATGTTTGGTATATAGAACTAATCAAAAAACGAAAGCTATATTGTTTGAATACAAAATAAGGATTTGTCATTTCATTTTGTAATTTTGGGGTATTAAAAAAAGCAAATATGAGGTGGCAAATATTAATTTCAATTTTTTCAGTCGTTATAATTTTTTCGTGTAATTCAAAAATAGATTCCGAAAAGTATTCTGAAGTTCAAAATAAAGGTAACGAAATTTCAAATATCACTCAAACAATTTTGCTTGCCAATGTTGGAAAAGCTATTAAAAAAGGTGGACCGGAATATGCCATCGAGTTTTGTAATTTAAAAGCTTCTTCCATAGCAGATAGTTTGAATTTGGTTAACAATTGTACAATTTCCCGGCATTCGGCTAAGAACCGAAATGCTGGGAATATGTTAAATGGAGAGATTGAAAAAAATCTTTGGGAGGTTTTTGAGAAAGCCAACGCTAACGATACAGTAATTCGGAGCAGAGGAAAATTAATTTTTTATAAACCCATAAAAATAGTATCACCTGCCTGTTTAAAATGCCACGGAAATCCTGAGTCTGATATTAATTCAGCAACTTTTTCAAAAATTCAAAAATTATATCCAAACGATTTAGCTACCGGTTATAAAATGAATGATTTAAGGGGAGTTTGGAAAATTGAGTTTGAGCAGTAATAGACTCAACCCATTTAGCTTTAAAAAAAATAAAATGCTATTTGCATTGAGTGTATAAATGGATCTCCGGATTATAAATACCCAAGTTCTATTAAAGTAACAATCTCTTCAAGCATCATATCCTCTTCCTTGGGGTCGTAACCCGATTTTAAGTTGTTGCTAAAAATGCGCGCAATTCCCTGCCAAAAAGCAGCACTAAAACCACCTCTGAAATCTTTAATTAAACTATATGGAGTTCTCTCTGTCTCGCGATTTATTAACTTTAAAAGAATGCGTCCGTCAGACATAGACCATTTTTTCAACTCGTCTTTATGTTCTGCCAGTAGCTCTTTTTCAAGTTTTTTCATTAACTGTCGGCGGTCGTGTTTATCTTCCAAAGCATTATATTCCGGTTCGTATTTTTCAAGAAGTTCGCGTGCTTCAACAGCTAGCGGATAAACCTTTTTTACCTTTAAAATATATCGGTTGTAGCGTCTGCGTTGGCGTTTGTTTTTAAATTCTCGTTTAGGAAATACAACCACTTCACCAATATTTTTATGAATGATAGTATCATTATTTTCACTAATAATACCCATCATAATATTCGATGTGTCGCGTTCCTGAGCCTTTGTTCCCAAAAAGAAGAAACATAAAATCAATATAAAAAAGCCTCTTTTCAATAGTAGATATTTTTGACTGGCAAATTTAAAACGAATAAGTTACATTTCAATTATAGCAACTGTAAAGTTTATATCTTTGACACAGGTATTTATTTCTAATCTTGAAAAATGTATTATGAGAATTTGCATCGATTCTGAAATTGGAAAACTCGAAGGAGTTATTATTCATACTCCCGGTTCCGAGTTAGAAAACATGACTCCGGAAAATGCTGAACGTGCTTTGTACAGCGATATTTTAAACTTGTCGGTGGCTTCGAAAGAGTACGAACAACTTGCCGGTGTTTTAAAATCTGTTACACAGGTTTTCTATGTAAAAGATTTGCTTTCTGATATTCTGAAAAATGATAGAGTTAAACATCAGTTAGTTAAAAAGATATGTACAAAGGAAGATTTTGTTTGCAATGCTGAACAATTGGAGAAAAATTCAGCCGCATCATTAACCAATTTATTGATTGAAGGAGTTGTTGTTGAGAAAAATAATCTTACAAATTATCTTAGTAACGAAAGGTTTTCGATGCGCCCACTGCATAATCTGTTTTTTACACGCGATGCAGCGATGGGAATGAACGACAAAATGCTAATTGGTAAAATGGCAAATCGTGTACGCGAGCGCGAGTCTGTTATTATGGAGGCGATTTTTAATAACCATCCAAGTTTTGAAACTTCCACGTTAAATCCGGCAACTCCTCAAACTGGAATTCCGGGGAATATAAAGTCAACTATCGAAGGTGGTGATTTTCTTGTGGCACGCGACGATATTTTTGTTATCGGAACCGGGGTGCGAACAAGTACGCAGGGAATAGATTTTATTATCGAAAATATAAAGCAGCTTAAATCGGAGCCACATCATATTATTATTCAGGAGTTGCCTTCAACGCCCGAATCTTTTATTCATCTCGATATGGTTTTTACACTTTTAGATACCAATTTATGTATGGTTTACGAACCAATTATTTCTAAAATAAATCAATTGCGTACCATTCATATTCGAATTGAAAACCGAAAGGTTATAAAAATAGAGGAGGTTGCAAATATCCCCACTGCACTTAAAAAGCTTGATATGGATTTGCGTTCAATTAATTGCGGAGGGAATAACGATCCTTGGATTCAGGAACGCGAACAGTGGCACAGTGGTGCTAACTTTTTTGCTTTTGCACCAGGTAAAGTTATTGGGTACGAACGAAATGTACACACAATGGATGCTTTAAATAACAATGGTTTTGAAGTTATAAAAGCGATTGATGTTATTGAAGGAAAAGTTCTTCCGGCTGATTTCGAAAAATGTGTGATAACAATTGCAGGGTCGGAACTTGCGCGTGGCGGTGGTGGCGCTCGTTGTATGACAATGCCCATTAGAAGAGCGGAAGTGGAGTGGTGAAAGCCCCCACCTAACCTTCCCCGAAGGGTGAGAAACAAAAAAACATGGAAAAGTTTCTCTTTACGAGGGGAAATATATGGAAATCGCTTTTAAAAAATCCTGTAAGGATTTAATGTTAATAGCCCCGGGTTTTAATCCGGGGGTTTTGAAGGCGAAAATGGAACAAGCAGTACTGATAAATTGGAAATTTAATGTTGCATGTGCCATATTCAGATAATTTAATTTTGAAAATCATTTTTATGTCTGGAATTGAAGATAGAAAAAGGAGTAGAAAAACATATTTTGTATGCGAAAACTAAGAAACAGCGAATTAAACCGTATTACGGTTGACGAATATAAAAAAGCGACCAAAACGCCTTTGGTTGTTGTGTTAGATAATATCAGAAGTTGCAACAATATTGGCTCGGTTTTTCGTACTTCCGATGCACTTTTGGTTGAAAAGATTTATCTATGTGGAATTACTGCAACTCCCCCAAATAAAGATATTCATAAAACGGCTCTCGATGCTGAGAAATCTGTTGATTGGGGATATTTTGAAAATACGGAAGATGCAGTTGCTAAACTTCAAAACGAAGGTTATAAAGTTTATGCCATCGAACAGGTTGTAAACAGTATTTTACTTCCCGACTTTCGACCCGTGGAAAACGAGAAAGTTGCAATTGTTTTTGGGAACGAAGTAAAAGGTGTAAAACAAACCGTTGTCGATATTTGCGATGGAAGTATCGAAATTCCACAATTCGGCACAAAGCACTCGTTTAATATTTCGGTGAGTGCAGGGATAGTTTTATGGGATATCTTTCAGAAAATAAAATCTAATAAATTATGACAACCCCGAAAAATATGCCCGAAGAGTTTCTCCAATATATTTGGGAGAACATGCTTTTTTATTCTGATAATTTAAAAACTAAAGCCGGCGAAACTTTAGAAATTATTAGTCAGGGTAAACGGAATACCGATTCGGGACCCGACTTTTTTAATGCTAAAATAAAAATTGGTGATACAATTTGGGCGGGTAATATCGAGATTCACAAAAATTCCTCCGATTGGCAAAAGCATAACCATCAAACTGATAAAGCATACGATAATGTGATTTTGCATGTTGTTGAAACTGATGATTCTCCGGTAAAACGAAACAACGACAAATTAATACCAACGTTACTTTTAATATATCCGGAGCAGTTACAGGTCAACTATCAAAATCTTTTGGATGCTAAAACCTGGATTGCCTGCCAAAATCAATTTCATAAAGTTGACCCCATTATTTTACAACTGGGTTTTAACCGTTTAATGATTGAAAGACTTGAAAATAAAACCGACGAAATTCTGGAACGACTTGCACAAAATGGTAACGACTGGAACGAAACTTTTTATCAGGTACTTGCAAAAATGTTTGGGTTTAAAGTAAATGCAGTTCCTTTCGAGTTGCTGGCAAAGTCGTTGCCCCTTCAAATTCTGGCAAAGCATAAAAACAGCTTGCAGCAATTGGAAGCTCTGCTTTTTGGAAATTCAGGTATGCTAAATAATCAACTTTTAGGCGACGATTATTATCTCAATCTAAGAAACGAATACTCTTTTCTATTCAAAAAATATAAACTGAAAGGAATTGAAAGTCACCTCTGGAAATTTATGCGGCTGCGTCCGGGAAATTTTCCAACTATTCGGATTTCGCAATTTGCTGCTTTAATTTATCGTTCGCATGGATTATTTTCAAAAATTATTGAATTTGAAAAATTGGATGATTTAAAAGAATTATTCAAAGTTAGCACGTCGGAATATTGGAATAGTCATTACAGTTTCAATAAACTGTCGAAACGAAATTCAAAAAAGGAGCTGGGCGATACATCGGTTAACACTCTAATAATTAATGTTATAATCCCGTTTCTTTTTGTTTTTGGTGAAAAGCAGAACAAGCAATATTTAAAAAACAGGGCTTTAGAATTTCTGGAACAACTGCCACCTGAACACAATTCAATAATAAAAAACTGGAATAAATTGGGTATCGAAACACGTTCGGCATTTGAAACACAATCACTACTTCAACTTAAAAATATATATTGCGAAAAGAAAAATTGTTTAAATTGCCAAATAGGTGTAAAAATTGTAAAAAACGTAACTAATTAATATTGATGAATCCGCAATACAATAAATTTCATGAAGTATCGAGTAAGACACTAAAAGTTGGTATTGGGCTGCTTTTTGCGATAATTCTGGTAGGAGTTAGCGGATATCATTTTATAGAAGATCTTAATTTTCTTGACAGTCTTTATATGACCGTCATAACTATTTCTACAGTTGGATTTAAAGAGGTTGGTGCTCCATTAACCGACATTGGGAAAATATTTACAATGGTTCTGATTTTCTCCAGTCTCGGAACATTTGCATTTGTGGGTTCAAGTCTGGCACGTTTTGTTTTCGATGGTGAATTGGCAAATTATATTAAAACATACAAAGTGGATAAAAAAATTGCAAAACTTAAAAACCACGTAATAATTGTGGGTTTCGGCAGAAATGGAGAGCAGGCTGCTCTTGAACTTGCCGAGCACGGGGTTGATTTTGTTGTTGTTGACAAGCGCGATAATGTAATTTCCAGAATCAGAGAAAATCCTGAATTACTTTATCTTAAAGGCGATGCTACTCACGAAGAAGTTTTGGATAAGGTTAATGTGCATAGAGCAAGGGCGTTAATTGCAACTACTCCAAACGATGCCGACAATGTATTTGTTGTTCTTACTGCACGCAGTATGAATCCGGGAATGACAGTAATTAGCCGCGCCTCGGAACTGGAGTCGCAAATGAAGCTGAAGCGTGCCGGTGCAACCAATGTAATTATGCCCGAACGTATTGGCGGTCAGCGAATGGCAAAACTTGTTCATCAGCCCGATGTGGTTGAATTTATGGAATATATACTGTTGCAAAAAACAAAGGATGTCAGTCTCGAAGAGCTTACTTGTAAAAGCCTTGCACAGTGCTTTGTAGGTAAATCTATTGCCGATTTAAAAGTACGCGAAATATCAGGTGCAAATATTATTGGACTGAAAATTAGTGGCGCACGATATGTTTTTAATCCCGATCCGCAAATGATACTTTCGCGTAACGATCAGCTTTTTGTTCTGGGAAACCCCGAACAAATTGAAAAACTAAAAATTGCAATGGTTACGGAGGTATAGAGTTTAGAGTTCAAAGTTCAAAGTTTAAAGTTCAAAGTTTAGAGTTTAAAGTTTCAAATTTTAATTGATTTTTTATGAAGAAGATATTTTCTTATCTGTTATCTCCTCTTTATTTACTTTTGTTTGGTTTAACGTGTTTAGTGTTTCATCCTATCCAGATTGTTTGTCGCTGGATTGGTGGTTATCAGCTCCGTAAGAAATCAGTCGATGTTATGAATTTTATTCTGGTTTACGGATTGTCAATTTTGGGCTCGCGTATTCGTTTTAAGGGTTTTGAAAAGTTACCAAAAGGTCGTCCGTTTATTATAGTTTCCAATCATCAGAGTACTTTCGATATTCCTCCAATTGTTTGGGGATTTCGTAAACATCACCCAAAATTTGTATCGAAAATTGAATTGGGAAAAGGAATTCCGAGTATCTCGTATAATTTGCGACATGGAGGTTCTGCACTAATCGACCGTAAAAATCCGCGTCAGGCAGTTGTTGAAATTATGAAATTGGGCAAACATATTGAAAAGGAGAATTATTCAGCAAGTATTTTCCCTGAAGGTACACGTACTAAAAACGGAGATGTAAAGCGTTTTCAACATGCCGGAATTGCATCTTTAATTAAGTATGCACCGTCGGCTTTAATAGTGCCATTAGTTATCGATGGCAATTACGAGCTAACAAAAAATGGTTATTATCCACTTTCACTTGGTGTGCCTTTAACTTATACCGTTTTGCCGGTAATAGACCCGGCTGGTCGCAGCCCCAAAGAGTTAACCGAGGAGGTTGAGATGCAAATAAAAGCGGAATTGGGTCAGTAAACTCTTGTTTCCGTATAATGGAAATCGTTAAATGTTAGTTATTCTTAGCCTTCACACCTTCATTTAATTTAGTTGAATTCCTACGTGTTTTTCTATCCCAGTTCCAAATTACATATTGGTAGGCGCGGGTTATGTAAACAAACGGAAATACCAAAAAGTGCATTAACCGTGTAAACGGAACCATTGCAATAAAAACAAACGCCGATACAACATGTATTTTTATACTCAATGGCATGGCAGCAATTGTTTCAAAATTCGGATTCAACAAAAATATTGATTTTAGATATGGTGCGAGTGAAATAGCAAACCACGCCGAACCCCAGCGGGCAAAATATGCAATCCACAGTCCGGAAACTACCTGAATAAAAATTAACAAGTAAACAACCACATCCATTTTCGATGTTACTGTTTTTAATTTTCCAACAGTAATTCTACGAAATATTAATGTTGAAATACCGAACAGCGAAAGCAGCCCGAAAGCAAACGCCGATATTTCGAGAATTAAGAGCCGGATTGGTTGCCCGGTAAACGAAACAACTGCAGCGGGAAACATAAACCCAACTAAATGCCCGATAAACAGAGCGATTATACCGATGTGAAACGAATGGCTTCCCCAATATAAAATTCTACTTTCTAATATCTGCGACGAGAGCGACGATACGCTGAATGGTTGTGTTCGATATCTGATAATTGAACCCACAATAAATATCAACAGTGCCGCATACGGCAATCCTATAAAAAAGAAATTATTACTCATTACATTTTTCTTTTAAGTTGTCTTTTTCCAAATAACGATTTATCGATGCCGGTTATATAATTATTGAGAAAATCGGGTTTCTCTTTTGTTCCAATTTTAACTGCTTCATATTTTGAAATATCAAAATCCATTTTCAATAATGAAATCAGAATTTCAACAGGAATATTAAAAATACTATTTTCGTTTTCTAATTTTTGGTTAATGTGTAAAAGTGCCGGTATTAAAATACTAACCGATAACTCTTCAGTTAGATCTTTATCCTCCAATTTTGAGAGCAGGGTCAACATATTTGGCAGAAAGTCAGCCATGTCGCTTCCACAATCATTTGCTACATTTTCCTGTTCTTCTTTTATATGATATAAAAATCTGCCCCTTTTCGAATCATCACCAAAAATAATGTATCCAATATCTAAATGACAAATTGCCTGCACATCGAAAGTTCTGATGTAATGTTCCTCCAGATCGGTTAAAGTTTTGTTTGAATGAAATTCAACAAAAGGTTTAAATTTAGCTGCCAGAGCAACATCTTTTTCAAGCAAATAATCCGACACTCGCTGAATACTTTTTAAAGTCTCCACCGTAGGGTAGCGGAATAAATCTGCTATATATTTATAAATTTCCATTTCTTTTTCTTTCTTTTTCCTCCCCCCTTGGGGGAGTTAGAGGGGGCTTTATTCTATAATCCTCTTTCCGGTTTATGATGAAAACCAAAGCCTGTATTCCCTTTAACATCGCCACTATCTTCAATCATCTCCAAAGCCTCTTCGCGGTGTGCCGGCGGAATTACATATCGTTCTTTCACAGTTGGTAACGATGTTAACCGATAAATATCGTCCGCAACTTCGTGGTCAACACCAACTTCTTTTAACATCACTTCCAACTCACTTTTACTTTGGTCGCCAACAGTTTCATCGCGGCGATACCAACGCACAGCCATTAATTTCTTCAAAACGGTTTTAATAGTATCTTCATTTCCGGCAGTAAATAAACTTGCCATGTACGAAATAGGCAGTCTGGTTTTTTCTATTCCACCAAAAAGTTCTTTGGCAGAATTATGGTAATTTCCATCTTCAACTTTTCCCATAGTTGGAAGTAGTGGCGGAACATAAAACAAGTTTGGAACTGTTCTGAATTCAGGGTGCAATGGCAATGCCAGTCCCCACTCTTTTACAAATTTATAGACCGGAGATTTTTGTGCTGCTTCGAGTGTATCATCAGAAATGCCATTCTTTTTAGCAGCTTCAATTATTTTTGGGTCGTTTGGGTCGAGGTAAATTTCCATCTGATTTGATACCAGATCAGCATCATCAGAAATGGCAACAGTGTTAATTAAATCGGCATCATAAAGCATCACTCCGAGATACCTTATCCTTCCCACACAAGTGTGCATACAAGCCGGTGTTTGACCGGTTTCTAACCGAGGAAAGCAGAGGATACATTTTTCCGATTTCCCGGTATTCCAGTTGTAATATGTTTTTTTATACGGACATGCAGTTACGCACATTCTCCATCCGCGGCACTTATTTTGGTTTACCAAAACAATCCCATCTTCACCACGTTTGTAAATTGCGCCCGACGGACACGATGCCACACACGAAGGGTTCAGACAATGGTTACAAATCCGGGGCAAATAGTGCATTGTCATCTGCTCCAGTTGAAACATTGCTTCTTGTTCAGCTTGCGAAACACTATTTAAATTCACATCTTGCCTTGCATAGTCGGGTGTGCCGCTTAAATCGTCATCCCAATTTGGGCCGCCTTTTACATCCATTGGTTTGCCGGTTAACAACGAAATTGGTCGGGCAGTTGGCTGGTCGTCTCCTTCCGGGGCATCAAAAAGATTACTGTATTCATACGTCCATGGTTCATAGTAATCATCCATTTCCGGCATGTTCGGATTATGAAACAGGTTTTTAATACCCTTAATTTTTCCGGCACCTTTTAAATTCAGGAAATCACCCTTTTTCTCCCAACCACCTTTATAAATCTTTTGGTCTTCCCACTTTGTAGGATATCCCGTTCCCGGTTTTGTCTCCACATTATTCCACCACATATATTCAGCACCTTTTCTGTCGGTCCAGGTATTTTTACATGCAATTGAACAGGTGTGACAACCTATACATTTATCGAGATGAAACACCATTGATATTTGACTTCTTATGTCCATGTTTTTATTTATTTAGGCCCCTCTCAATCTCCCCAAAGGGAAAAGTTTTCCCCCTTTGGGGGAATTAAAGGGGGCTTTTATTATCCTAATTCCACTCTATCCATTTTTTGCACCAAAACATGCGAATCGCGGTTTACGCCAACCGGGCCCCAATAGTTAAAATGGTAGGTAAACTGCCCGTAACCACCTGCCATTAAATTTGGTTTCAACCTAACTCGTGTAAAACTATTATGACCGCCGCCTCTTTCGTAACCACGAACTTGTGGTTTTGGCGACGAGTAAGTACTTTCGGTTGCATGATAAACAATACAAACTCCTTTAGGAATCCGGGCACTTACAATAGCCCGCGCACCGTAAACTCCGTAATCGTTAAATACTTCCACCCAATCGTTGTCCTTCACTCCAATTTCTTTGGCATCCTCTTCACTTAACCAGCACGGAACCATTCCGCGAGAAAGTGTTAGCATTCGCGCCGTGTCGCTGTATGTTGTGTGCATTTGCCATTTCCCGTGCGGTGTAAGAACATTTAAAACTTTTGCTTTTCCGGTTGCTACAGAATTTTTTAAATCGCCTAAAACATTAGGTTTTGGAGTTGGTTTATAGGTTGGCATGTTCTCTCCGAATTTAATATACAACTCGTGGTCGAGATAAAAATGTTGTCGTCCGGTAAGTGTTCTCCAAGGAACCAATCGCTCTACATTGTAGGTAAATCCTGCATAAGCTCTGCCATTAGCCATAATCCCCGACCAAACTGGCGAACTAATATAACGCTGTGGCTTACTTTGTAAGTCGGCAAAATTTAATTTTACATTTTTGAAATCGGCAGAAATATCGGTTAATGGCATGCCCGTTCTTTTTTCTGCATTTTGATAAGCTCTGTGTGCCAACTCGCCGTTTGTTACCGACGACAGGTGCAGAATGGCATTAATTGCTTCCTCATCGTCTTTTAACGAAGGATAAACTTCGCCTTTTATTTTTTGCAGATGGTTTTTGTCTTCCAATAAATCTTCGTAATAATCAGCACAATTGAAACTATTCCCATGTGCACCCAAACCATTTTTAGTCCCTCGTCCGAGGCTAATAAATTTGTTATATATTTCGGTATAGTCCCTGTCAACAAATGCTATGTTGTGCATGGTTTTTCCCGGAACCATTTCACACTCGCCTTTACTCCAGTCTTTCACATCGGTTTGCGAAATTTCAGCTTTCGAGTCGTGCATCAACGGAAGATTTACAATATCTTTCATTGTATGTGGAAAGTAAGTTTTTGCCACTTCGGAAGTTGCTTTTGCAATCTCCCTGAAAATTGCCCAATCGCTTTTTGCTTCCCAAACAGGAGGTACAGCAGCAGTTAGCGGGTGAATAAACGAGTGCATATCTGTGGAGTTTATATCCGACTTTTCGTACCACGAAGCAGCAGGCAAAACAATATCGGAATAGAGAGCCGAAGTATCCATCCTGAAATTCAGGTCAACAATTAAGTCCATTTTCCCCTGAGGTGCTTCCTCTTTCCACTCAACATCGTTAACCAAACCTTTTGCCAATTCGCTTGCAATTGAATTATGATGTGTTCCGAGATAATGTTTTTTAAAAAATTCGTGCCCTTTTGCACTCGACATCAGGGCATTCCCACGCCATATAAACCAAACTCTCGGAAAATTAATCTCTTCATCGGGTGCAACTACCGAGTGTAAAATCTCCTCACTTTTTAATTCACCTAACAAATACTCTTTTATCTCGGCATCTGTTTTTGCACCTGCATTTTGTGCATCTTTTACAATATCGAAATTAGACTTATTGTACTGAGGATAAAATGGCATCCAGCCATTCCGAACCGATTTAACAATCATATCGGCAGTGTGTAAACCACTCAATCCATTCTCTGGAACTGTATTATAATCAGAATGGTGACCATCGTAACGCCACTGGTCTGAATTCATATAATGCCAGATTGGTCCTTGTTGTAAACGAACCGGTCCCTGCCAGTCTTTACCTGCCATAATATGTCCCCAGGAATCTACAACGGCAGCCTTCTCCTGTCCCACATAATGATTTAATCCACCTCCGTTTTTACCAATGCAACCCGTTAACATAAGCGCCATTGTGCCGGCTTTGTAAATAAGATTGCAATGGTACCAGTGGTTAACTCCTGCACCAATTATAATCATACATTTACCATTGGTTGCCATTGCAGTTTTCGACCACTCGTGGGCAAACTTAATTACATTTTGAGCTGCAATTCCGGTAAATATCTCCTGCCACGCAGGAGTGTACGATTGGTCAGTTTCTTTATACGATTGTGGATAGTCGCCTTCTAATCCTCTGGCAACTCCGTATTGTGCCATTATCAGGTCGTAAACAGTGGTAACATTAATTGTTCCGTCAACGGTTTTTATATTTTTTACAGGAACGCCACGCAATCGTTTTTTATCGAGACCAAATTCAGTAAACTCAACTTGTAAAGTCTCATCGTTATTTTCAATGAATGATAACAGTGGCTCGTAGTCGCCACCAATTTCCGCATCCTGATATTTAAGGTTCCAGTTTCCGTCTCGGTCGTCCCAGCGGTGACCAGAGCTGCCGCCAGGACAAACAAATTCTCCTGTATTTTTATCGATATTTAAAAACTTCCAATCGCCATTTTCAACATTTTTATATTTGCTGATTTTGTTGGCGCGTAATAATTTCCCGGCTTTATAAATTCCATCCTCTTTTTCTATTTGAACTAAAAACGGACTATCGGTGTATCGTGTAACGTAATCGAGAAAATAGGGGACTTTCTGTTCGTGGTGATATTCCTTTAAAATAATATGAGTTACCGCCATCCAAAAAGCTCCATCCTGCCCGGCATGAATCGGAATCCATTCGTCGGCATATTTTCCCGAGGCATTTAAATCGGGAGAAAACACAACTGTTTTAGTTCCGTTGTGCCTTGCTTCGGCAAAATAGTGAACATCGGGAGTACGTGTTTGTGCAACATTGGAACCAACAGCGGCTATAAATTTGGCATTGTACCAGTCGGCACTTTCGGCAACATCGGTTTGTTCGCCCCATGTTTCGGGGAATGAAGGTGGTAAATCGCAATACCAGTCGTAAAAGCTAAGATTAACACCGCCCATTAATTGCAGGAATCGTGAACCTCCGGCATACGAAATCATCGACATAGCCGGAATTGGTGAGAATCCAACCAAACGGTCGGGTCCATATTTTTTTACAGTGGATATATTTGCAATGGAAATCAATTCCAAAGCCTCATCCCAGGTAACTCTTCTAAAACCACCTTTCCCACGGGCTTTCATGTAACGCTCTCTTTTTTCAGGGTCGGTCTGAATATTTTCCCACGCGACCATAGCATCGCCGTGCCTATCTTTTTCTTTTCTGAACAAATCTAACAACGCACCACGTACAAGCGGATATTTCACCCGAATAGGACTGTATAAATACCACGATGCCGATATTCCACGCTGGCAACCGCGAGGTTCGTACGGTGGCAGGTTTTTATCGATAATCGGATAGTCGAGTGCTTGCGTTTCCCAAACAACAACACCGTTCTTTATATGAATCATCCAACTGCACCCACCCGTGCAATTTGCTCCATGAGTACTTCTGACAACTTTGTCGAATTGCCATCTGTTCCGATAGAAATCTTCCCATTTTCTTGTTTTGGGAGATATTAAATCTTTTATCCAACTCATAAAATTATATTTTTCAATTACACTTGTTCATTATATTATTTTAAAGTTCCCTTGTTTCAGAACGTCATTCCGTCCGTCAATTGACGGATTATGAATCTGATAGATTGGAGATGCTGAAATAAATTCAGCATGACGTAGCCTATTAAAAATTTTCTCAGTCAAATATTATCTCCTCTGTCTTTGAATAATATCATAATTAACACTGCGTTTTTTGCGTTTAAACCAAACCAGCGAAATGATAACTAATAATATCATCGCACCTATTATTCCTTGTTTCACCAAATCAAACAGAGAGCTTTCTGATATCACATTATCTTCATCGGCGTGCATTAAAAATACCTGCAACTGAATGCTCTCTTCTTCCGTAATAGCAGCGTGTTGATAGGCATCTTTCATAGCCGGATAAGGTGGAAATTCAAGAATTCCCTTTATTCCGGGTAATCCTCCATTTCGCGAAAAACTTTTTGTTAAATCAATTGCAAGTAAACCACCCTGAATTGACTCGGAAGTATTTACATGATGGCAGGAAATACACGCTGTTCCTCCATTTTTTAAATTTCTTTCCCCCATAAAAATTTCTTTCCCTCTTACCCTATTTCCCTCTGTGTCGATGGTTGCTAAATATACTGCGGCCAGCGAATCAGCCGCTGAAGAAGACGCTTCTCCATTATCAGTACCCTCGGTACTAAAACTATCGATGTATTTAATAATGGCATTGATCTCAGCATCGGGGAGATTGTAGTCAATCATTACCAGTTTGTTATATTCCTCGAATAATTCAACCGCCTGAGCATCACCAATTTTAACCATTGTTTGCGACGATTTAATGAAGTTTTTCATCCAAACTGCATCTCGCCTTTTACCCACATCCAATAAGTCGGGTCCAAGTAATTTCCCCTGCCCAATTGAATGGCACGCTCTACATTGTTGAAAAAGTAGTTCGCCATCTTGGGCACTAACCGAATTGGTGTTGAAAATGAGCGTTGCCACAATTATTCCAATAATTACTAACCATTTTCTTTTATTAGAAGAACCTATATCTATCTTCATATTATAAACCTTAATATTTAAAATTTCAACTATGCAGGCAACTCAAATTCCGTTTCCCATTCCTGTAAAACTGTTTCTGATTTCAGTTTGACTTTCAGATACTTTTTTTCATCTTTATTTACATCCAGCTTTCTGCCAATAACTTTGCTTGCTCCCTTTTCTTTATCGTCAACCACATCTCCCAATCGTGGTAAAAAAGGGTAACATATTGTTATTTTATGGTCTTCGTCAGAGACTAAATCCATTGCCTGATTGAAAAGTATCATTTCAAAAGTTTCGACGATCTCCTCATTTTCCAGTTTTGTTTTTTCCTTTTCTGAAAGTTCAAAAACCCACTCCATAAAAACCCTGAAAGTTTTTTCCTTTAAATCCTCTTGTATTTTTTTAGGAAATGGAGTTCTAATGTGTTCGTTACCTTCAAACCAAAATTTGAACGACTCCTCAAAGAAATCACTTCCTATAAAATCTTGCTCTTTGATGAATATTTTGAATTCGTTGTCTGTCATTTTAAATTTCTTTCAAACTCTCGCAATAAATATTTTTCTCTAACACTCAATTCCCGAGTTTTTTCGCTCGTAGTACCACCAGTTTAAAACAAGGCAAACCACATAATATACGGCAAACCCGTAGAGTGCATATTCGGGATGCCCAATTTTTATCTGTTGCCCGAATACTTTGGGAATAATAAATGCGCCATAAGCCGCAATTGCTGATGTCCACCCTAAAACCGGACCAGCCAACTCCTTACTGAAAATATATGGGATACTTCTAAAAGTTGAGCCATTCCCAATTCCTGTTGTAATAAATAGTATCATAAAAAGGAAAAAGAAAGGCCACCAATACATTTCGGGAGCTGCCGCTTCTCTGGCTTTTATCACAAAAAATGCAACTCCGAGAGCTGCTGCAATTTGTGCAATTGTTGCCCACTGAGTTACTCTGGAACCACTATTTATTTTATCGGATAACCAACCACCAATCGGACGAATTAAGGCACCTACCATTGGTCCAAGAAAAGCCCATGCGTACGGACTTGGCGCATTTGGATTAATAGAACCATCGGGCAAAGAACCAAAAACATCGGAAATTAATTTTGGAAAAGCTGCACTAAAACCGATAAACGAACCAAATGTCATCGTGTAAATAATGGTCATTATCCAATTGTGTTTATTGTTGAAAATAGAAAATTGATGTTTTAAATTTGCTTTTATCTCTCCCGGAGAAAGATATTTCATTAGTAAAACTGTTAGAACCACCACAATCGGTAGTACAATCCACATATTTATTTTTAAGCTTACAAGAAGATAAACTCCAATTGCAGCAGAAATAAGCCCAAGCGAAACAAGAAAAAGTGTTTTCCCAATTCCTATTATTGCTGACCCTATTTTAGGTGTTGCCGATTTCAAATTATTCATTCCGAAGAAAGCGGCAACTACTGCAATTACTAACAGAGGTACCCAGGTCCATCCTGCATTTTGTAAGAAATATAGCGAGCCGGCAGCTTTACCTTTAAAATCGGCAAGCAACGGAAGACCGTCTCCACCAAAAGAACCGAACACTGCTAATCCCATGGTTACCGGAAGAAGAAATTGCATTACACTAACACCCAAATTCCCTAACCCTGCATTTAATCCCAGCGAAGTTCCCTGCATCTTTTTTGGGAAGAAATAGGAGATATTTGACATGGATGAGGCAAAATTTCCACCTCCAAAACCGGAAAGAGCAGCAAGAACTGCAAATGTCATAAACGGAGTATTTGGATCTTGCAATGCCATACCAACACCAATTGCAGGGATTAGTAATAAGGCGGTTGTTGTGAAGATTACGTTTCTTCCTCCGCCAATTGCAATTAAAAATGAATTCGGTATCCGCAAAGTAGCACCCGCCAAACCGGCAATTGCAGGTAGCGTATAATATAAACTATTGATAGTTTTTAAACCCTCTACTAACTCTGCCGGATAATCAGCACGAGAAATAGATGTATTTCTTATTATTGTTTCAAATTCTGCACTCAACATTCCAAAAGTAAATCCCAGTTTTTCCATTCCCACAATAATAATACTCCACATTAACCATACTGAGAAAGCAAGTAACAGAGCCGGAATGGAAATCCAAAGGTTCTTTTTTGCTATTTTATTTCCGGTATTTCCCCAAAAATCTAAATCTTCAACGTTCCAGTTTTCAATATTAATTTTCATTTTTTTTGTTTTTAACCGCAAAGGCACAGAGATGCAATGATATTTAGAGCAATAATCACTACGTAAATTTCTTATGTACTTTGCAATGATTTTATAATTATGGTTATAGTTTTATTTAGTATCAATATTCAGCGAAGTTTCGGGCGATATTCTTTTGTTCATTTTAGTAATTGTACTGTGCATCCACATCAGACAAAGTGCCGAAAGGAAAAACATAAACAGCCAGCAAGATGTCCATAAACCGGTTCCTTTTAAAAGGTAACCAAAAATAATGGGGCAGAAAAAACCACCAAGACCTCCCAGTACCCCGACCATTCCTCCAACAACACCAACTTCATCCGGGAAATAATCGGGAATGTGTTTATAAACGGCAGCTTTACCAACTCCCCAAATACTACCAATTAGAATTACTAAAATTGCAAATATCCAAACGTTGGCCTGAAAGTATATTTTTGTTATTCCTTTCCCAATTAATTGTTTTCGTGTTATTTTATCACCCACTTTAACAATAGGTTCTTGCCATGCATCTTTTGTTGGAAGCACTAAAATCTTTTCATCAATATTTTCAAATTTTGTATTTTTTACTGTTAGAGGGTACTCCTTTTCTCCAACTTTAATTAAGCTCTCAGATACAAAAGTTACAACACCATCCTGCTTTGCCATCACACCTTTTCCAGGAGAAGTAATTTCCATTTTTGGAATAAATAACAGAAAACTTATGGCAACTGAAGCACCAAGTACCCAGTACATTACTTTTCTTGCCCCGTGAAGATCTGATAGCCAACCGCCAAATGCTCTAATTATACCGGACGGCAAACTAAATAGAGCCGCAAAAATACCGGCAGTTACCAAAGGCAAATAATATACGTTTACAAAATATGGGACAAGCCATTGCGAGAAAGCCACAAAGCATCCGAATACGAGGAAATAGTACATTCCGAACCTCCATACACGAATGTTTTTTAGGGGTTTTAATATTTGTGCCATATTCTTATTGCTCGCTACTGGTTTCTTATTTTCGGTGAAAATTAGAAAAATGATACCCATAATAATTAATGCGCCTCCATAAATAAGGGGCAATTTTCTCCATCCCTCTATGTTAGTGCCATTATCGGTGAGCCAATTAAGCAGTGAGGGAGCTAAAAGTGTAGTTATTGCAGCCCCTGCATTTCCTGCACCAAAAATGCCGAGTGCTGTTCCCTGCCTGTGTTTTGGATACCAAACAGATGTATATGCAATGCCTATTGCAAAACTTACCCCGGTTAATCCAAACCCAAAACTGTACAATGCAAATAAAAAAAATGAATCGGCTGTTGATAGTAGAAACAGAGGTATTGAACAGACTAAAAGCAGGATTCCGTAAACCCACTTCCCCCCAAATTTATCGGTAAGAATTCCGGCAGGTAACCTGAAAATTGCTCCGGTTAAAACAGGAATTCCCATCAACCAACCTATTTTTACCGGTCCCCAATCGAAAACCTGATTATTTACTAAAAAAGTAACCAAAACACCATTTAGCATCCAAACCGCAAAGCAAACGGTGAAAGCCAGTGTATTAAAAAAGAGCATTTTGTGGGATTTCGAAGTAGCGATTTGTTCCATTTAGTAGTTTTAATTTCGAAAATGTAAGTATTAAGATCGGAACGAAATTTATAGTGTTTTTTAACGGATATGTGTAACAGATGTTACAAAATGATAGGATTTGGTAAGTATTAAGAAACATTCTAAATGAGGGTTAAAAATAGAAAAATTTGCTTTTCTAATTTGATTTGGACATATGTAAAAAATGGAGAATGTAAAATTATTAGTTATCTAAATTTTGCCATTTTAACTTTCCGAATTAATTGTACTTTTACGTTGAATTTTTTAAAACCAAAATCTCATGTTAAAATTAAGGATTGCACTTTTAGCTATCACCGTTACAATAGTTGGCTTTTATATTTTCTTCAATAATAAAAAAGATAGTGGTGATAAAAATTTAACTGAAATTAGCAGACCAAATATTATCCTGATTTTAGGCGACGATATTGGCTATTCCGATATCGGTCCGTTTGGTTCCGAAATAGAAACACCCAATCTTGACAGGCTGGCAGACGAAGGAATTCGTTTCTCTAATTTTTATAATATGTCGAAATGCGAACCCTCACGTTCAACTCTTTTTACAGGATTATACGAGGGTGGGAAAAACGCGGTTAACTTTGCAGAAATTCTAAAAAGCGAAGGCTACTATACAATTCATTCGGGTAAAGAACATTGGATGAAATGGGCGCCGGAACATGTTTTTGCAAAAACTATTTTCGATCAGTCGCTTACATTTAGAGCAATGAATGAGTTTTTCGAGCCTCCGTCGGGCAAATTTGCAAACCCGTTTATTTTAAATGGAAAACAGGTAAATGTGCCTGATATATATCACGAAAAAAAACCATTCTTTAAAACCGACGCACTTACCGATAATGCACTGAAATGGATGGATGCACCGATAAATAATAGTCAGCCTTTCTTTCTGTTTTTAGGTTATGGTGCGGCTCATTATCCGTTGCAGGCACGCCCCGAGGATATTGCAAAATATCGTGGAAAATATAAAATTGGCTGGGATAAAGTTCGTAAAGCCCGGCTCGAAAAGTTAAAAGAACAAGGAATTATTTCGGATGAAACAAAGTTGAGTCCACCATCATCGAACATAAATAAATTTAGGGGTCATAAAAAAGATAACGAAGAGATTCGTGCAAAAATACCTCTGTATCGCCCGTGGGAAGAACTGAGTGAAACCGAAAAAGATGAGTTGGATTTGGAGATGGCAGTTTATGCGGCAATGGTAGATTGCATGGATCAGAATATTGGCAGGGTTTTAAATTATCTCGACGAAAAAGGAATTGCCGACAACACAATTGTAATTTACCTTTCAGATAATGGGTCGTGCCCCTACGACAGTAACCGCGATTTTGATTATGCGCCGGGAGTTGCCGAAGGTTTTCGCAGTTTAAGTGCAGCGTGGGCAAATGCGGGAAATACGCCATTTAAATATTTTAAACAATACGGACACGAAGGTGGCGCGCACACACATTTTATTTTGCGTTGGCCGGAGCGAGTGGAAGCGGGGCAGATTACATATCAAACGGGTCATATTGTAGATATTGCGCCCACACTTTTGGAGGCATCAGAAATAAAATATCCTGAAAAACTGAGGGGAATTACTCCGCAACCTTTGCAGGGAAGTTCGTTAATGCCAATTTTAAAAGGTGGCGAACGCGAAGAACCGGAGTTTTATATGTCGGGCTGGACCGAGCGTTTTAGAATGTTTCGACAAAAAGACTGGAAAATTGTAAAACTTAATAACGAAGATTGGGAGTTGTATAATCTTAAAAATGATCCGACTGAAATTACAAATTTATCTTTGCAGAATCCCGATAAAGTAAAGGAGCTGGAAAATGCTTATCAAACAAAACAAGCTGAATTAAAAGCAGAGGCTGCAAACTGAAATTTATGAACTCATTATACAATTGATATGGAAAATTTTTCACAAAAAGTAAAATCTTATGTTTTTACCAGCCTGATTTTTTTCTTAGTTTTGAGTGGTAATATTGTAGTAGTTGCACAAAAACCTGACACCAAAATATCTGTATGGAACAAAATTAAGCCCTATTTCTCACCTCCCGAAGAGTTTAAAAATGAATTTGGTAATTATCGCTCTCCTTTGCAGTTTTATAATGGTCGGCAGGTAAAAACTCCCAACGACTGGCACGAGTGCAGAGAGGAAATTCTTAAACAATGGAGGGGTATGATGGGGAAATGGCCCGCGTTAATCAAGCATCAGAAAATAGAAATACTTGAAACAACACACCGCGAAAATTTCACTCAGCAAAAAATAAAATTTTACTGGACTCCAAATGAACAAACTACCGGATATCTGCTAATTCCTGATGGTAAAGAAAAAATGCCAGCCGTAATTACAGTTTATTATGAACCCGAAACGGCAATCGGATTCGGTAAAGAGAACCGTGACTTTGCCTACCAACTTGCTAAACGCGGATTTGTCTGTTTGTCGATTGGAACAACGGAGGCTACAGAAGCAAAAACATATTCGCTATATTATCCTGATATAGAAAACGCCAGAGTTGAACCTCTGTCGATGCTTGGTTATGCGGCAGCCAATGGGTGGTATTTACTGGCAAATCTCCCCGAAGTTGATTCTACACGAATTGGGATTATTGGACATTCATTCGGAGGAAAATGGGCAATGTTTGCATCTTGTTTGTTCGATAAATTTGCGTGTGCAGTTTGGTCTGATCCCGGAATTGTTTTTGATAATTCGAGAGGAAATATAAATTATTGGGAGCCGTGGTATTTAGGTTATCATCCAAAACCATGGCGCGAGCGTGGTCTTATTACGGAACAAAATCCGGCTGAAGGACTTTATCCTAAATTGGTTGCCGAAGGTTTTGATTTGCACGAATTACACGCGCTGATGGCACCAAGACCTTTTTTGGTTTCGGGTGGTGCAGAAGATCCGCCTTCTCGCTGGATTCCATTAAATCATACAATTGCCGTGAATAATCTGTTGGGGTTTGAAAACAGGGTTGCAATGACTAATCGGGAAGAACATTCGCCCAATCCAAAATCGAATGAGCAGGTTTATCTGTTTTTTGAATATTTTTTGAAATACAAATAGAATGAGGCAGTTTGTAAACTCATTACAGGTTAGCAAAAAAGCGTTGGCAATTGCATACTCTTTGACAAGTTTAGCCTTGCTGATTTTTGCTCCGTTCGGCAAAAACGAATAAATTCGCTTCTGCTCTCTCTTATCGCAAAAATTTGGTTCGTGGGTCGGGCTTTTCGAGCGACTTGACAATGTGTATGTAATTAGCGTGGGGTTATCCTGTTGCATTCAGTATTGTTTTAATTATGGTTTTTCCCATTAAACTAATTATTCCGCCACGTTGAATATAAATAGGGTCTTCAAGTTTTTCCCAAAGTTCTCTGTTCATATATTCTTCTTTAACTTTTGTTTTCACTGTCGGCTCTGCACTGTTCTTTAAATAATTTTCATTTTCTCGGTTTTCAGTAATCTTTTGTTTTATGTCATACCGTTTATAAACATCTTCACAAATCTCTCTAATTACAATGGCATCTGCTTTACTTATTTGATATTTCTGTTCTATATCAGCTAAAGCCTCCTCTATGGTTGTTCTTGGCTGTGTTTGACCACCATTACCCATTTTCAAGCCAGTCTTTTTCGGTTCTTTTACTTTATGAATATTTGCTCTTGAACCATGATTCTTTACTGCACCCTTTGTTAATTCGATATTCTTAAGTAATTGTTTTAGCTCACTTGTTTTGCCTTTCTTTATAAGTGTATCTGCCATAACTTCGGCAAATACAATAAAATTGTTTGCTTTAAGTTCAAGCACAAAGAATTGAGCAATAAAATAATAAAGATTTACAAATCTGTTTAGTAAACTGATATATTCTTTCTGGTCTTCTATTTTGGGTAATTTAGTTTTAAATATTGTTCTGTAATTTTGGTTTAGATTACTTAATAATGCATCTGCCATTGAATTGCGTTTCCGAGCATCTTCTTCAGCATCCATGTATGCAGTAATGTATGTTTCAATCTCCAGTTCAGTAAAAATATTCTTGGCAATTATCTCTTTGTACAAGTCTGGCAAAATATCTTTATCAGGTTCTTTTTCTTTGTATGGCGAACCTTTTCGATGTTTGTTGAATGCTTCAAAAATCTTGTCTGAATTATTGGTAAAGTCAACAACTAATATTTCATCTTGCTCTTTATCTACATGCTTTCGGTTTAAGCGTGAAACGGTTTGAATTGCATTTACTCCATTTACTGCTTTATCTAAAAACATAGCTGAAAGCAAAGGTTGGTCAAAACCTGTCTGAAATTTATTGGCAACAATCAAGATTCTATACTTATCCAAATCAAATACATCTTCAATAACTTTGTTATTATGAAGAGTATTTAATTCATTTATTTTGACTTCTTCAATTGATTCATTGCTAACAGGGTCGGTATAATCGCTAAATGCAAATAAGACTTTATAATCTGCTTTTTTTTCTTCTAAAATGGTTTTAATAGTGTTGAAATATTTTAACCCAGCAGGACGAGAGGAAGTAACAACCATTGCTTTCCCTTTGCCATTTACAGCATCTAATACTTTTTCTTCAAATAGTTTTATAATTACTTCTGATTTATACTGAATCAGTTCTTCATCGTTAAAAGCTATTGTTTTCAGTGCTTTGCTTACAACACCACTCGGGAAATCTTTACCATCTTTTTGTTTTGGAATATACCCGTTGCTGAATTTTAGATTATAAAGAGTTTCATAAGAAATAATGTTTTGAGCAACATCTAAAATATAACCTTCCTTTATGGCTTCTTCTTCGCTATATGTATCAAATGGTTCTCCAAAAAATGAAACTGCCTTTGGGGTAGTTGTGGCTGTAAAAGCTACAAAAATTTGATTGCTTGTATTTAGTTTTTTAATCCTCTCTACAACTTCATCTTCTGTATTGTCGCCTGCTTCCAAGTCGGCTTGTTCCTGATTATTGAAATACTGTCTTTGTTTTAAAGCCATTTTCCCATCTTGCGAGCGGTGTGCTTCGTCAATAAGAAAGGCTACTTTTCTATTTTTTAAATTATCTCTCGATTTTAGTTTATCCTGAATATGCCCGAACTTATGAATGGTAGTTACAATAATTGCCCGATTTTTATCTAAAAAGTCAGCTAAATCGCCCGAACGTTTTGTGAAGTTTATTTTTGCACCCAAATGGGTAAACTTTTCCAAATCATCCTTCACGTTTTTATCTAAACTTCGGCGGTCTGTAAGGATAATAATATTGTCAAAAATCTTTTTATTATTAGATGTGTAAAGACTATCCAATAAATCAGCCATCCATGCAATGGTAAGGGTTTTACCTGAACCTGCTGAATGATTTATTAAATACTTTTTACCTAATGTTTTATTGGCATTCACATGCTTCTTTACATCCTCGGCAAGTAATTTACTTGCTCGTAATTGATGATATCGAGGAAAGATTGTAAATGATGGTGTTGAAAGTATTTCACCGTGTTCTGTAATCTTTTCGTTGGCAGGGACAAATACCAAATAATGCTCTAAATATTTAGCAATATTCTCTTTTGATAAAGCATGTCGATACAAATGTTCCACCGGATATTCTCCTTTTGTTTCTGCTTTGTTTACCAATTTAGCATTAAACCAACGGAAGTTTTTATCGGAATTTGGATTTGTTGCCACCTTTATTTCAGTATTGCTTGATGCAACATACAGAAAAGGCAATTTATACATCTCATTTTCAAGGTCACGCTTCAAAAAACTGTCAAAAATAGCATCTTCACAAGTTTGCCCTTCGTCTTCGTGTTTAAGTTCTATTACAATTATTGGCAAACCATTGAGCCAAATTACCATATCAATACGCTCTTGTGTAATACTATTGTAATAATACTCTTTAGTAAATGAGTAAATATTTTTCTTGTAATTTTCTTCTTGTAGTACACTTGTAGCTGAGCGAGGCTTGGGTTTATATAATTCAATAGCTGTGCCTTTTACTTCCAATCCGTCTCGCATAATAAGCCATAATTGCTTTTTCGAAAGCTCTTCTTTTAATGATTTTATAATTTCACGACTGGTATCAGCTCCGTAGTTTTCTTGTATGGCTTTGTATTTTTCAGCCTGTGTTGTTGTTATAAAAGAAACAAGATGTTTTTCAATAATATGATGCTCCTTATCGGTAAAATCACTTTTACTTAAATGAATATATTTGTGTTCTTTTTCGAGGAATGAACAAATATGTTCTTGAAATAATGTTTCTTTATTGCTTGGCATAATAATTATTTACTAAGTACTAACAAGCCTGTTTTCAAGAGGTTTGTATTGTTTTATTTCTTTTTATTGACAATTTATTGACATTATTAAGTTTTTTTCGCAATTATTTGTCAATAAAATAACGAGTTCCTTTTTTCTCACCATCTTTTTTTATTTCGCCCTTCTCTAATAGTTGATTTAATTGATATCGCAATGTACGTAATGGAATTTCCTTTCCTATTCTTTGATGTATTTGACTTATTGAACTCTCACCGTATCGGCTAATATCTTCAATTAATAAAGCTTCTAATCTATGCGATGGGATATTTTTTAAATCTGTAAGTCCTTTAAACTCATGTTTTCTCAAAACTGCAGGTTCAACATAATACTCTGTACCTTTTGTTTTTCCTTTCGATTTTAACAATTTTAGTTCAATTAAACGTCCAAGCCATGAGCGAATATCGTCTTTTTCGCTAAACCCCAACTTTTGAGCAAACTCAATGGCTGTTAACGATGTATATTGTGCAATAAGCCCAAGACTTATTATTTCTTTTGAACGAAGTTGAAATTCGGCATTAACTTTTTCAATAAACTGAATAACAAATTTATTAACAATCCTTTTTCTGATAATAACCTTAACACGGTCATACTCTTCATAAGGTTCGGGTAAGGGCTTTCCGTTGGATAGTAATATTTCATAAATTTTATCGTAGCCTGAACCTTCTTTTTCCATCAATTTTAAATCGTAAAACACTTTTGCCAAATGCGGATTACGTTGAATACTTTTATGCAGTATGTTTTGCGGTGTTACTCCAAGTGGAAGCAATCCAGGATTATGAACTTCGAGCCTATCAGGGTAAAGGTTAATAAAAATATCGCCACGAATTGTGTAGGGGCGGTGAACCAAAGCATTAGCAATTAGCTCACGAATTACCGGTTCTTCATAATTTGAAATGTTTTTGCGAAAAATACCATCAGCAACTTCAATGCCTTCTTTCCAGTCCGGTATATCATTCATGATGGCATGAATAAGTTCTTTGGGGTTTTTGCTATAATCATCCCAAAGTAATTTATTTACCTTTTGTTCGTTTTCGTCGTATTTAATAAACTGTATTGATGGCGAATAGAGCAAGCGTGCCCGATGTTCGCGTTTACCAATCCATAACACACCTAAATTGGTAAGAAAACCACCCGATATCATAAAGTAATGTTCGAGTAATTCTTGTGCCGATTTTTCTTTTACAAAACTACTTACTCTGTTTGACTCCTGTATATCAGCGATAAACTTATTCATTTTGTCCGAGTCGTATTCGTTGTGCTTTACCTTTAGGTAGGTTTGTGTTTCCCATACAAAAGCACCTTTGTCGGTAAGTAAGCGACTGAGTTTGTCGGGCAAAATGGGTTTACAATCGTCGTTTACACGCATATAATACCTGCCGCTTGAAGTTGAAGCAATGGCAGTTGCACTGCGTTGTACCAAAAGCTCAATAAATTCGGCTCCGTTTTCTGCCGTTTTTAATTGTGGTAATATGCTAACATTAATTGTACGGCTCTGTATTTGTTTTTGAAGTTTCACAACAATTCTATCCGGTATCTTTTGTCCTTCGGGTGGTAGTTCTTCTTTATCTTCAACTCCAAAAACAATAATACCACCTTGTGCATTTGCAAAACTTACGCAGTCCTTTGCCAACTCGTTCCAGTCGGGATTTGGCTTGGTTAAAGCTTTAAGCGATTTTTTATCAAAGTGGCTATTCTCTTCCATACTGCTAATTTACGTTTTTAATTTTTCCGTCTCAAACCTATTTGTAATTCTTGAGCAATTTACCATATATGGACTGAAAGTCCAGTTTAATTCAGCCCGATGGCAACGCCTCGGGATAAATATCACAAACCATTTAATCGCCCTGAAAGGGCAAATTAATTAATCTGTCCATAAATATTGTTCATTATAGTCTATGCCATACTCCTTTAGAAATAATAAATATTCTTCTTTAAATGTAATTTTCTTATGATGTTCTTCCTGATTTTTAATATATTTTTTGGTTTTATCGTGTAAAGACGGACTAACTGAAAATCCACCATAACCTCCCTGCCATGCAAAATTTGAATAATAATTGTTTTTTGTTTTTATCCAGCGACTACTGTGTCGTTTAATTTCTTCAACCAATTTTGCAAGTGCAATATTTTTAGACATCACACACAAAATATGTATGTGGTCTTCTACTCCATTTATTAATATTGGTATTGATTCGTTATCTTTTATGATTGCCCCCATATATGCATACAATTCTTTATTTTCCTGTTTGCGGATTGTACAACTATTGCCCTTTATATGAAAAATGATATGGACAAATATTTTTGATAATGATTGAGACATGTTGTTTATTTTTAATTTGCCCTTTCAGGGCGTTGTTGTTGATGTTTTTTATTTACCCAAGGCGTTGCCATTGGGCTGAAATAAGTTGCCACTTTGTGGCGTTGGTATTATTAATACTTCCATATTGCTAATTTACGTTTTCTATTGCTCCCGCCCAAACCTGCTTTTTACCTGTTACACATTCGTGAATTAAGCTTTTGCGGTAGGATTTAAGGGTTGTGATTTGGGTGGTAATGTTTTGTTTAAGATTATTTATGTTTTTAGAAATAATCTCTAAACGAGTAGAAATTTCTTCTTGCTCTCTTTTTTTAGGAAGAGGTATCTTGAAATTTTTAATTGCCTCAAAACTCAACCCTTCTCTACCACTACCTTTAAAACCTGAGAATATCTGAGCCTGACCAATCTCACTTTTCAATAGATAAAATAAGAATTTTGTGATAATAAGTTGGAAAGGTCTTATTATACAAACGTGCTGATTAACATTAGCTTCTTTATTACTATCAAAATAGAAACACCGCCCAATAGATGCTCCTGTAATATTAAGTAAGACATCTCCTCTTTTGACCTGAGAATTATTCATACCTGAATGAATATCTTGTTTTATAAAAACCACATCAGTCAAGTCAAGTTCTTCAAATTTTACATTTTGACTTCTTATTAATGGAATTCCATCATCAACATAAGACGTTGAACCTCCTTTGGGCGTTACACCACTATTTACCTTAGAAGATACATGTTTAACTCTAACAATTCTCCAAGTTTTTGGAACATTCCCTATATATGGAATTTTACTGGCTTTAAAGTCTGTATTTTTTTCAATACCTTTTGTGAGCTTTTCAAAAACTGTTGATTTATAATACCCCTCAATTTTCTCCAACTGTTTCTGTTTAATTTCAATAATTTTATCGATACGTTCACAAGCTTTGTCTAAGTAATTGGCTATAGCTTTTTGCTCGGGTAGTGGGGGGAGAGGAATATGTTCATGTTTCGCTTGCCTTCTTGTAATTTCCATAAAAGTTGTACCTGAGGCAATTTTTGCGAAATATTCACCCAATTGACCTTCAATTAAATAAAAAAGAAAATTACTATCAATTTTAAAGCTTGGCACATATGAAACAAAGCCTTGATTCGTAGTAATATCACATCCTGCAATCTTGGGTTCACCAATTGAAGCTCTACTTGACATAACTACAGTGCCCTTAGGAATCAATGTTGCTGATGATTTTTGCATTCCTAATTCTGTAATTTTCTTGGCAGAATTTGTAATGAACTTATTACCATTTTGTGCACTAAAATCAGTAGGTGATATCCAAGTAATATCACCCCCATCCCAATATTCACTGATACTACTTTTTGGAGTGCCACCACCTACAACTTTTTCACAAACATCTTTAAGTCTGTCAATTTCCCAATTTGATGGTATGCTTTTCAACCATTCTTTCCCAATTTGCTGAAGGTCTTCTCTCATTACAATGATTTGATTTCATTCAACAATTTTCCGGCATCACTTTCTAATTGCCAAAATTCTTTAATCAGCTCATCGCTTGGTGTTGGTTCCTGGTATTTGTAGAAATACTTATTTGGTAGTATTTCGTAGCCCAATTGGTCGTACTCTTTCCAATGTATAATTTCGTAATCAATCTCTTTGGATAGAAAGGTGTTTATATACTTCTTTTTGTCTTTTTGTGTTCTGTTGAAAGGAATATATTCATTATCTACAATATAGTGGCGGTGGTTAAATTCGGCTGTTTTATCCTGTTCTTTAAACCATTTTTTAATTTCGTTAATGGTTTTGTTTTTCAGTTATGTTACTTCGGCTTTTAGTTTTTCAGCTACTAAAGTTTCAAAGGCTTTTGAACCATCGTAAGGAATTTCGACTTCGACAGGCTTAGTCGCCTCAATCCTTATATAAAATGTCATGTTGCCATACAAATCAAATTTCTTTTTTGCATTCCCATTATTAAGCTGTACACTAAAGGGCTCTGTAATCCACATTTGTTTGCCGTTTTCATCTTCTTGCCAAAACACAACTTCCACTTTATGAAAAGCAAAATCGGTGGTATGAAATAATTTAGTTTGCTCGGTTTCTTTCCGATTTATAAACTGCTTGTGAATCCAATTGCGGTGCGTATCGGTTATTCTGTTTCGTTTATTTCCAAACGATTTTGGTTCTTTTTCGAACTTATCACGGGCATTAATTATTATTACTTCGTCTTTTTTACTTGCCGGCTTATTGTTATTTAGCAACCAAATGTATGTGTAGATTCCAGTATTGTAAAACATTTGGTCGGGCAGCATTACAATAGTGTCGAGCAAATCGTTTTGTAAAATATTCCTGCGAATTTCACTTTCTCCTTGTGTAGCATCGCCGTTGCTTAAAGGAGAACCATTAAACAAAATAGCAATTTTAGCACCCCCTTTTTCTTTTGCTTTCATCTTTTCAATCATAGTAAGCAAAAAGAGTAATGCACCATCGTTACTTGGCGACATTCCCCATGCAAAGCGAGATGTTTTTAATCGTTCAACATCTTTTTTGTATTCACTCCAATCAACTCCAAATGGTGGATTAGAAATAATATAATCAAAATATTCCCCTGCATGCTGGTCTCCATCATCTTCAACACTTTCAATATCCGGAATCAATGAGTTTCCATGCGTAATATTTATATGAGCTTCGCCTTTTAAAATCATATCGGCTTTACAAAGAGCATAATTCTGAGGCAGCAGTTCTTGTCCGTTTAACAAAACAAGGTCTTCTGCATTTTGTAACCCTTTATCAGTATTTGCTTTATCAATAATGTGTTCTTTAGTAATAGAAAGCATTCCACCGGTTCCACAAGCAGGGTCGTAAATAGATATTGCTTTTTTTGCCTTTTCGGGGTCAAAGTCAATTTCCATAAGGTCAACCATAATACGGATTATTTCGCGAGGCGTAAAATGCTCGCCTGTATCTTTTGCATCGTCTTGTGAAAATAGCTGTAAAAGGTTTTCATAAACATAACCCATTTCAATATTTGATAATCGCTCAGGACTAAAATCTTCCTCAGCAACCAATTGAATTATACTCGACAAACGTTTTGCTTTCACCATTTGCGTAACCCAATTACGATAATCGAATTTGTCAATTATGTCATCAATATTTGAGCTGTAACTGTTTATATAATCTCTGAAATTAGCTTCAACTTGCGAAGCACTTTCTGCAATTATTCCTTTTAATGTCCAGTTAGATTTATTATAGAATGGTTCGTTCTGTTCTTGTATTTTAATTCTTTTTTGTAGTGTTTCGTTATCTATCTCAGGTGTTTTAGTTAGTATTGCGGTTTTGAACTGCTCGCGTTTAACCTCTAAAACAGATTCGATTCTACGAATCATAATCATAGGTAAAATTACCGAGGGATAATCTTTCGCTTTAAATTTACCTCTTAATTTAATTGCACCTTTCCAAACTTCTTGTGTTAGATTCTCTAACCGTTCTTTATTTATCATATATTTTCTATCACCTGTTATTTATAATAATCAAAACTCAAAAATACTACAAACCTTCGCAATAGCATCAAGCATAAGCTAAAAAACAACTCTTGCCGATTTTTCTTCGGCATGTGTTGTTTGAGTGTGGGCTTTTCTCATTGTCCCGAAGGGCAAAAGCGGGTCGGCAAAAACTAATTTTTTCTTGCAGTAAGTTTCAATCAATGCTCTTTTTCTTATCCGCTTTTTATTTAAATTTTCAAATCAATCTATCAATGTACTGCTGTCTTTTTAGCCTTGCATACAACTCTCCTGTAATCGTATTTGTGAGCATAAATTGTGGCTCTGGAAACAGGATCGTTTTTGTCGATATATAAACTTTCGATTTTAAACCAGAGGTGAAAAATATAGTTATCGGGAGTTTATTCTGCAATCGAAAGAACTGTCCTATATGAGTTTTTGAAGCTTGCAGCAACCTATCTCCATACTTTAAACTGTTTCCATTTATAAACGGGTCGTCGAGGTGGTTTACGAGGAAGAATACTTTTTAGAAATCTTTATTTTTGGGGCGTCTATGATTTTGTAAATAGTATATTCTACTGAAATCATATTGTTAAAAATTAGTCTCTTTTTACCGAACCAAGTCCGTCAATATATTTTGTAACTTTAGGGTTTCCACGATATTTAATAGTACCAACACCTTCTATTTTTGCATTCAGAGTTTCGGTTGCATAAACACTTGCTGTGCCAACACCTTCAATTTTAATTGTAACATCTTTTGCCTTTAATTCATCAGCATCAACATTTCCTGCACCAGTAATTTTTACATCCAGAGATTTTGCGACTCCATCCAACTCAAACAACATGCCGCCTTCTCCAACTATCCGAACATTATCAGCTTTCATATCGAGCTCTACTTTTGCGCCGCCTGCAACATACATTTCAAAATTGTTTAAATTCAGATAGCCTTTTGTTTTTAGTTTAGCACCGCCTTCAATTTTTACACTTTCCAGTTTTTTGAATGTTATGTACAAAATAATACGATCGTAATTAAAACAGTCTTCGTCAAGTTTTACACGCAACTTATTGTCAATATTTTTAATTTTTAAATAATCGAAAACATCATCGTCCGATGCTTTTACAATTACCTTGTTTTCATCGCCCTGAGCTAAAAATACCTTGTAACCACCCTCTAAATATATTTCAGTGAATTCGCCCATTTCGTAGGTTCTCGATTCCCAGTCTTCGTCGTGTGGAATATTTGCATTAACCGAAGTAACAGATATTGAAAAGAAGGCGAAAATAAGTATAAGTTTCATAGTTGTTATTTTAATGAACTCAAATGTAATACGAATAAATACGAAATTTTGTTATTATTCGATAAGTGGATGCAATCAACAGATAAACGGAGGGAATTTTTTGGTTTCGACTATTTTAACCGGTTAATAAAAAGTAAACCATAAGTTATAAACGAAAAAATAACCGAGGGAATTAGAAAATCCATAACCACAAGTCCTCTCATTTCTAACATTATTTTTACAATGTACGCCGCCGATGCAAATAACATTACAAAAAGCAAATTCACCATTTTTGTTTGCATAGCCCGCATTAATTGCGCCGAAGCATAAATCCAGATAGCCCCCAACAAAATAAGTAAAACACTTTCTGCTAAACCACTTTTACTAATTTCAAGAACTCCCCAAACTACCGGAACAGCACCTATAATTAGTAAAATCCGTGATATGCTTTTTCTTATTTTATCTCTGTTTTTATCATCGCTGACAACTGGAAACAGACCTGATTTTAACGGTTTATCATTAAACTTCTCAGAAAAAAGGTCTTGTTCAGAATTAATTAATCCTCTTTTTATTGCTTCCTTAATTGCCAGTTCTGACGCTTCTGGTTGGTATTGTTTCCTCTTTTTTAGAATAGATATAATTTCTTCATCGCTATATTGCGGAATAGATGAACGAAAATGAGACTTATTTGTTTTTATTATTGATTTTTTAGCCATTTTAAAATAATTTTGACATCGCAAATATAAATTTTAATAAAACGACATGTACAATTTTGAATACAAAAATCCGGTAAAAATTATTTTCGGGAAAGACACAATCTCGAAAGTTGCAAACGAAGTTCCAAAAAATGCTAAAGTTTTGCTCACTTATGGAGGAGGGAGTATAAAACGCACCGGAGTTTATGAGCAAGTTAAAACCGCATTAAAGAATATAGATTTAATTGAATTTGGCGGAATAGAAGTGAACCCACATTACGAAACTTGTATGAAAGCGGCTGAAATAGTTAAAGCGGAGAATATTGATTTTCTGCTCTCGGTTGGCGGAGGTTCTGTTTTAGATGCGACTAAATTTATTGCTGCAGCTGCTTTGTATGAAAATGGTGATCCGTGGGATATTCTATCAAAACCGGAGACTGCTGAAATAGAGAATGCAATTGCAATTGGGGCAGTTTTAACATTGCCCGCAACGGGTTCCGAAATGAATGGAAACTCGGTAATTACAAAATTTGAAACACTGGAAAAATTTGCATTTAGTTCGCCAAAAGTAATGCCGCAGTTCTCAATTCTCGACCCGGAGTGTGTTTTTACTTTGCCCGACAAACAGGTTGCAAATGGTGTTGTAGATGCTTTTATTCATGTAATTGAGCAGTACTTAACTTTCGAAGTAAACTCACCAATTCAAGATCGTTTTGCTGAAAGCATTTTAACTACTTTAATAGAAGAGGGCCCCAAAGTATTGGCTGACAGAAATGATTACGAACCGGCAGCAAATTTTATGTGGAGTGCAACAATGGCTTTAAATGGTTTAATCGGATCGGGTGTTCCGCAAGACTGGGCAACGCACCAAATCGGACACGAGTTAACCGCTCTGCACGGTATAGACCATGCGCGCACTTTGGCAATTATTTTGCCCGGTTTGATGCACATAAAAAGGACTAATAAAAATGACAAATTACTTCAGTTTGGCGAACGGATTTGGGGAATTACACAAGGAAACGATGACGATAAAATTGATGCTGCTATCGTAAAAACAGTTAAGTTTTTCGAAACGCTGGGAGTACCAACTACTCTGCACGAATACGGTGTGCCGGAGGAGACCATCGGTGTAATTACGGCGCGCTTCGAAAAACGTGGAGCTAAACTTGGCGAAAAAGCAGATATAGATTTTAAGGAAGTTGGCGAAATATTGAGAGCAAGGTTGTAGCGGAAAGTCAGATGCTGGGTGTTGGAAAAGGTTTATTTTCGGGAATGGGTTTTTACATATTCATCAACTAATAAATTGTAATTAGTAATTAAAGATTGTAGAATTTCATTCTGCGGATTAAATAATACGTTACCAATTTGTTTTACAGGAAGAATTTTGGGCGAAGTACCTGTTATAAAAAGAGTGTCGAAAGTATGTAATTTATCAAAAGGAACCTGTTTTTCAATAAAATCAATTCCCAGTTTTTTTGTTAGTCGGATTATTTTTTGTCGGGTTACACCAAGTAAAACACCAGTTCCGGGTGGTGTAACAATTTGGTTCTCCTTCACAAAAAAAACATTGCTGCGACTTCCTTCTGTTATTTTTCCAGAATTATCGACTAAAAACACTTCGAAAAAATTATTCTCCAAGATTAATTTATTGGCTTTTTGTCGTACCGAAGTTTGAAAGACTTTGGCATTTGGATTTTCGCGCTCAGCAAATAAAATACCACATTTTACACCCTCCGAATAATTTTTAAATGTTGGATAATTATGAGGAATGTAAAATATTTTCAGGTTTGATTTATAAGAAATCAGCAAATTACCTTTGTTAACAGTACTTTTTTGAATAAGTAATTTTATTGAGTTTTCTATTTTGTTTTTAGAATAAACAACCGGTGTTTTAGCAATTTTAGCAGATATGTAAAACCTTAATAAATGGTCGTGTAGAAACAGGGGAACACCTTTTTCTACACGAATAACCTCGTAAATTCCACCATCGTTTTCAGCATCAACAAATTCTGAAACAGGTTTTATTTCGCCATTAAAAACAAAATAATTATGAGTTGGTAAAAGAGTCATGCAATTCTAATTTGGTGCAATTTATCATTTGTTTACTTGAAATATGAAAGGAACATAGAAAATTCTGATTACGATGAAATAATCGTCCCCGGCAAATAAATATTTAATTACGAATACACCAAAGTTATCCGTTTATTCACTTCGTTTTACGATTATTTTTTTGTATATTAATACTTTACTATTTTTGTAAAAGTTTAATATTAAAATTTATTATTATGTCTGACTCATTTAAAGTATTATTCGGTATGGTTATAGGTGCAGCAGCAGGTGTTGTTGCCGGTGTTCTAATTGCGCCAGCCCCAGGGAAAGAGACCAGAGAAAAAGTTCAGGATAAAACAATTGAACTACTCGAAGGAATTAAAGAGATGCTTGCAAAGCAAGAAGAAAAAGTTGAGGAAAAGGTATCGGAAGAATAGTTTTTTCTGAATTTTTTACTAAGAATTTTTTTTAGAATTTAATTTGAAAAGTAAAAGTGACGGTTGCATTTTTTTAATGAAGCTGTTTAAAGATAAAGGGGATTTATTACAGATTTTTTTCATCTGAATCACATCGTAACAATCTGACTTTAAACAACATCAATAAATGCCCGTCATTGTTGTTTCAATAAAATTTACATTTAATGACATCTCTTAATATTTTTAGAAAAGTTGAGGATTATTTTGTATCCAGACTGTTAATGCTCAAATTGGAATCTCACGAGTTAATTGCAAAACTAATAGTTCTACTACTTAGCTCTTTCCTGTTTATTAGTATGGTATTTTTAATAATGTTTTTTATAGGTATAACCTTTTCTATATTATTAGGGGAATTACTTGGAAATACTATGTATGGATTTGCTGTAACCTCGGCCTTTTACGTCTTTATATTATTTATCCTCATTTATTTTAAGGAAAAATTAATTGAAAATCCTATTATGGATATTGTGATTAGAAATCTAAACAAAGATTCAGAGGATGAAGAAGATGAATAGAAAAGGTAAAATATCGGGGTATAACGAATTTGTTGCAATTAAAAGAGAGTTACGAAAAAATATCTCTAAACAGGAGGAATCTTTTAATAACGATATTTTAAGTGTTGATAGTATTTACAACACAACAATGAAATTGTTAACCAGAAAAAATAATAATAAAAAAGTATTCGATAACTCGAACATTTTAATGCTTAACGATTTAATCATTCAGTTTGCCGAGCCTTATTTAAAGAGCGAAAAGCAGAAGCAAGTTTTTCTTCCTGCAATCTCTTTGGGAATATCGGTTTTTGTAACTAACATTCTGAATAATCGTTTTCGTAAGAAATAATAAAGTTAGAGATTGTTTAAATTGCTGCTGCGCTTACAATTTAAGGTTTTTTCATTACAATCCTCGAGTTGTTCTTTTAATAGGCACTAATTATATTTCAGTGCTTTCAAAACCGAACTTTTATAACTTCTGCCAATTGGCAATTCCTTCCCGGGAACTTCGATGCTGTGCGCAGTAAAAGCTTCAATTCTGTCCATCGAAACGATAAAGGATTTATGTATTCGCATAAAACCAGTTTCCGGAAGTTTGTTTTGCATATTGGTCATGCTGGTTTTGGTCACAATTCTTTTCTTAGTTGTGTGAATTTTAACATACTCGCTCAACCCCTCCACGTACAAAATTTCGTTTAGGTGCAGTTTTATAACTTTCTTATTTTCCTTTACATAAATAAATGCAGTTTTGGATTTTGCTGCCGATGCAACCGGAATAATATTTTTTATCTCATCTTGCGATATCTGATAATACTTGTTAATCGATTTTAAAAACCGTTCAAAAGTTATTGGTTTAAGCAGATAATCAACTACATCAAGCTCAAAACCATCGAGCGCATATTCGCGATAGGCAGTTGTAATAATTACTTTAGGAGGGTGTTTTAGTGTTTTTAAAAATTCAATTCCGGTAATTTGGGGCATTTGAATATCCATAAACATTAAATCAACTTTGTAGTTTCGAAGTTCCTGGAGGGCTTTCATAGCATCGCCACATTCAGCAACAATTTCAAAGTTTTCTAATTTTTCGATGTGGCTTCGCATTAAATCACGCGCGAGGGGCTCATCGTCAATAACAAGGCATTTTGTTTTCATAATTATTTAATTTAATACTTCTTGGAAGTATTTGTTTTCAAAGGTCACTTTTGGCTAAAAAATAACCTCTGTTTTTCTGTTTTCTGTTACTGTCTTATTCTATAAGTATGTTTATTAATAATACGTTACAACAAATTAGTAAAAAATCTCCAAACTAACTTCTCTGAAATTATCATCAATATTTTCTATAAGTCGGTGCTTGCCCGGATAATTATGTTTTAGACGCTTCTTTGTTACTTCAATATTCTCGTTGTCGAATAGCTGAAACTCTTTTTCGCTCCAGAAAGTAAAAGTGAATAACAAATATTTCTTTTCTGCTTTAATAATGACGGTGCTTTCGAATGAATTGTTACACTGATATGCTAATTTTATTGCACAATTTATATATGGAATTAGCAAAAGTGGAGGAACGACAAACGATTGAAGCATTCCGTTAACAACAAAATTGCTTGTCAATCGTCCCTCTAATGCATATTCATGAATCGATAAAAACTCTTCTATTAATTTAACTTCGGTTGTTAAAGGAAGCAAGTCTTCTTTCCCTTCAAAAAGAAAATGGTTTAGGAAATTAGAGGTTTTAACAATCATATCCGGAGCTTTTTCCGGACTTTTATCCGAGAGTATTTCGAGCTCCTCAATTAATGTTAAAACCAACTTTGGTTGCAATTGGTAGTGGTAAATTTCAAGGTCGGTTTCCATTTTTGTTTGTAGCAGTTCGTCTTTTTTGTTTTGAACAGAATACCACGATCGCCCCGCTTTAATAGCAAAAAATACCAAAATAATATAGTGGTTTCCTATTCCGCTAATAATAATATTTTTAAGATTTAAATAGCCCGGAGGAAATGCACTGTTGCTGCCAAAAACTTTGAAAACCAGTTCGTTACTTATAATTAGCTCGATTACTGAAAAGAGAATTAAGAGCAGAAATATACCCGCGATAAAAAGCCAGTAACGACGAGTGAAAAATAGTTTTGGCAGTAACCAATAAGCAATTAAATATGTGTGAATAATAAATATTGGCAGAGTAATTACGTAGTACATTAACCACATAAACCACTCGTTAATGTTGTTTCCAACACTTTGGATTATAGTAAACGAAACTACCCATACAAACCAGAAAATTGTATGCAGAATAATTCTGTTTTTATCGATATTTATTTTGAATAATTTCAAATCCCTCTTTTAATTCTATATTTACTTTAAACGTATTTTCAAAATTCTCCGTTGCCAGTTTATATCCATTGGGCGAGTATATTATTTTCAATCTTTTTCTAAGGTTTTTTAAATCGTAATTACCATTTTCGAACAACTCTCTGTTTTCATAAGTTTTGGGTTTACTGTTTTCTGTTGTGAGATAAATTTTACTGTTTTCTGTTTTTAGTGAAATTTTAATCCAGGGATTTCCCGCATCAAGACTACTGCCATATTTAAAACAATTTTCAACCAGAAGAAAAAGTACCATCGGTGGAATTTTAAACTTGTTTAGATTATTGTCGACAATAAATTCAACTTTTAATCTGTCGCCGTACCTCAGTTTTTCCAGTTGTATGTAATTTTCAACTAATATAATCTCATCTTTTAAATACACATAATCTTTTTGGATTTCAGTATTTAAATATTGTAAAACTATTTTAATTCGCTTAACTACTTCCTTCGTTTTTAAAGGGTCAAGTAACGACAGTGCATATAAATTATTTATTGTATTGAATAAAAAATGTGGGTCGAATTGCGATTGGATTAACTTTGCCTGTGCCATTTTATTTTCACTTTCCAGTTTTTTGCGAACTTGCTCGGTGTATAAATAGTCTTTAACATACTTGGCAATACAAAAAAGAGCCACAATAAATGTCATGTCTTTGGTATTCACAAGGATAAAACGAAACTCGATAAAACCACTCTGCTGAATATTTTCGGGCGAAATTGAAGAATAAAATATATGGTCGGATACAATGAATTTAATAGCCGAAAGTGCAATGCCAACCAATAAAAAAAGCACAATAAACCAACCAATTTTTCGGGTCAAAAGAAACTCTGGAATCAATAAAAAGAGGGTGATATAAGCGTATCCAAAAAAGAATGTGGCATTTATAAACGTAATAAACAGTGTATTCGAAAAATTACCGGTTTGGTTTTGTGCATACAAAATAGCTGCAAAAAGTAAAACCGTAATCAGGAAAAACAGAATGTGTCTGAAAAGCCGGTATCGAATATTATTATCGAATAAAAACCTGTTCATTTTTTAATAGTTAAAAACACAAAAAAGATTGTTCTTTATCTTGAATTTTCAAATTGTAGCTGTCTTTGTATATAGGGATTATGAAGAAATAACCTAACCGTTTTGACTTGTTCTTTTGCACGCTAACTTCGTTAAAAAGCCTCGCCGTATCTATGCTATGCCTGCGTTTTTTGCCTTGTTATCGCACAAAACAACTTCGTCAATTCCAGTCATATTATTTCTTCATAATCCCATAGTAGTTGTTTAAAGGTAGCAACTTAAACTGATTTATAAAAAGTATTGAGTGACGAAAGACGCCTATTTGAAATGTAAATAACCTTGTTTGTAGACAAAAAGCTGTCGTTGATAGTTACTGAAATGTTGTTTGTTGAAAAAATATTTTGTCTGAATTATTGAGTTAAATATCTTAATTCTAACATTATTGGGCGCAGGGGCAGACTGTGCATTATTTGAAACTTCTGGTTTGTTCAGATTAGTTATATATACAAAAAGTCCCCGCCCTCTGGCAGAGACTTAATTTTCATACTTCTATGAAAAAATTGCGCTGTTTAAAATAATTTTATAAACTGGCCTGATACTCTTCCTTTACTAAATTTGGGAAGTAGCATGCAATTAATCCCAGTAATTCATCTTCCGACTTTTTGTTTTGGCAAATTACTTGTTGAGCTAAATATCCAACTCTGTCGAGTTTGCAATCATTTGTTTCTTTAGGGAATTGCTGGTATTTCTTCTCAATTTTTTTAACCCCAAAAACACCTTGGTTACAGGTATATTCAATCTCAAAATCATCAGTTCGTACAATAAAAGTTGTACATTTTTTCTCTTTAATCAGTCCAATCCGAACATCACAACTGTTGTTGGAATAGTTCAAATCGTAAGTTTCGACGATAATGTTGTTAACTACCATCGGAACATCGGCGTGCGAAATAGTGTAATTACCAAAATCAGTTAACGAAGTTCCTTTAAGCTCTTGTCCGTTTTTAATATCTCCGGCACTGGCACTCACACTAATAATTGCTAAGCAAATTGTTAAAATCCATAATTTTGTTTTCATCTCATTGTAATTTTAAATTGTTAATAGAATTCGACGAAACTCGTTTGAAAATCTTCTTTTTCCGGTGAAGTTATTTTCGTACTTGTTTCATGACAATAATTGTTAAATGTTTTCAGGTCAAATATATACAACCTAATCGTGTCAAATTATTTATTTCAATTATCAACCTTCAATTCAGTACAAAGTGTATCATTTGCACTACAAAGGTATTTTAGAGTTGTTTGTTGTTAGATTAATGTATTTGGTGGTAAAAATCGTCGTTCGTAGATTAAAATCGTACGTAACCGGCAAAATATATTCAATTGTATAATTTAAAAAGCAGGGTGAAATTTTGAAGGGAGAATTTAAAATTACTGATGTGAATCAAGAGTTAAACGCCCGAAAAACCGTATCGGCACTGGGAACGTTATTCTCCGGGATACTTTTGAGATGCTCCCCAAAATGTGTGTTTATATCTTCTATTGCATATCCTCCAAGTGCCCTGTAATAAACATCCTTCTCTCATGTAGTTGCTGGTGCTGTTTGATTTTTATACAACGAGTTTATGTTTTTCGTGCCTGTAAATGGAAGAGCCAATAATAATTTCATATGTTTATAATTATTTATTTTTTAACGGCAACATATGTATCTCGCTTATAATCATCCACCTGTGTGCCAAATCTTGCCATGCTCGTTTCATAACACCACAAAAAGGAATTCCACGTTTTTTTACTGCACTAAATATTTTTGCTACTACACACAATAACAAAAGAATAAAAGAGGTTTCTATAATTCTTATTTCAAAATTTTTCCGGATTTTAACTCTCAAATTATTCAAATAATTTTAAGAAATCCAGTAATAACTCAAAACCTCCATCTACAAATTTTGTATCGTAGGCCATGGTTGAGCTTGAATCATTTACAATTAACTCTTCCATTTCTGTGGCATCATTGTTGTTTTCAATTTTTGCAGCAACCCACTTCATGTAGTTACTTTTGGGATATTCTTCTGAAAACTTTGCCATTAATAGTTGGGCTTGCTTCTCTTTTCCATTTTGTATTAACAGTTTAAGTTGCAAATATAATTTTGAATTTTCCTTCTGATAACCGGGATGTGAATATTGCATCACTTTATCGGCAAAGACAGCTGCACTCTTTTTGTCTCCTTTCGATTTATATGCCATCCATAAAATATAGTTTTCCAGGCGTTCATCAACATCGTATGGTCTTCCAACACCCAAATTATGTGGCCACAATTTTGCTTTCTCCGCAAATTTTATTGCCTTACTGTTTTTTCCACTTTTTAATGCTGAATATGCTGAACGAATACAAGCTTCGTTGTATAAGTCACGTCCAATTGTTGCTCCCTCAAATGGCAGCAGTTCATAGTTTTCGAGAAAAGATATGGCATCTTCGTAGTTTTGCATTGCACTCATTGTTTGTGCATAACACAACCCAATTGAAGATTGCTCAGGATATAATTTCACAAAGGGTTTGATTAGATTTCGTGCTTTTTCTGCCTGATTATCTGCCAAATAAAAGTTTGCCAACCCCAAAGCTGTACGCCAGTCTTCAGGAGCCAATTCTCTCGCCTTTTCGAAACATTCTAACTTCTCCGGTTTGGTATCTACTAATTTAGATTTTGCCAGATAAAACGGTGCAAAATCCGGTTCGTTGCCACAAGCCATAAATTGTTCTCCGGCTTCTTCTACTAAACCTTTATTCCATAAAATTAATCCCAAATAATAGTGAAGTTTCTAATGCGGATTTTCAGCAAGAAACATTTTTAAAATCTCAGCCGTTTCCACACGGTATGGAAAAACCAATTGGGGCGATTGATTCAGTACTTTATTTAAATACAACTCTTTATTTACCGGAATTAGATACGCTAACCACAAATTAACCACGGTATTTTCAGGTGCCAGTTTCAATACTTCTACCGCCTCTTCGTTACACCCTTTTTTGCTGTAATTTATAGCAAGGTCTAAAAATGATTCGTGTGGCAATTCATTTGTGATTCCCTTTAAAAAAAGTTCTTTATCAGTAGTTTTATCTGAAATCAAATAGTTCTCAAACCTTTGAAAATGGTTGGTTCCATCCAATTCGGCAATTCTATTAAGCACCTTTTTTGCTTCATCTGTCTTACCCAATTTACGTTTTACAAGAGCCAGTGTTTGTAGTGCATCTAAATTGTACTGATTAAAAGCCAGAGCTCTAAAAGCATATTTCTCTGTTTTATTCCAGTTCTGGTCAACTAAAAACAAATTGGCTAATTCGGTGGCTGCCGACGACCTGTAAGCAATGTCGCCCATGGCAATTGAGAAACCACTTTTTGAAGTTGTAATATCGCCTGTCTCTCTACAAATCAGTCCTAATAAATAGTTTGCTTCGCCATCGTAAGTATTAATTGCCAACGACTGATGAATCAACTCCAATGCCATTTTATAATTCATCTGCCTGTAGTAACCTTGTGCTAAACGATTTAATGCAGGCAAAAATCCGGCATCCTTCTCTATAGCTTTTTGATAGGCATTTTTTGCACCAATGTATTCGCGTTGCTTTTCTAACTCCAATCCTTTTGTGAATTGTCCGTAAGCAGATTCCCAGTTAAAATTTATATTTGGCAATATAGGACGGTCAACCAAGATATTTTTTTGATTGGATGTATAAACGAGTTTATTATCACCTAAAATAATTTTAAGGTTTTCGTTACCACTTAAATTTATTGTAGTTTCATATAGTTCCAGAGGGTTCAATTTAACCGTTTCAGAAGAAAGTAATTCTCCATTTTTATAAATTCTAAGTTCTTCATTAATTGATTGTAAAGCACTTAAAATTATAATCTGCTTATTTTCTTTTTCAGATACATTTAAAACGGCAAATTCTGAGACGGCAACCATCCCTCCGGTTTCTTTTAACGGAAACCATATTTCATTCATTATATCGGCATCGTGGGGCGCAAATTCTTTATGTTTAAATGGTGTTTTCGTGCTGCTGTTTGCTGCCTGATTAAACAGTTTCCCGGCCTGAAACTCGATGTACTGTCCGTCGGTGTCGGTCATTAAATCTTCCCAAATCATACCTTCCGGTGCGAGGCCCCAAATCCACAGTTTTTTACCGGGTTTTTCATCAAAGTCGCAAAAATGACCAAAACCAAAATCATCATTGTGCCAATATCCGCCAAAATAATCGGAGTACGAATTTATTACATGGTACGATTTGTAGCTTCCAAAATTATTGTTTTTGTACCAGTTAATACTTCGCCCCTTGTCAACAGGCCAGTTACCTATTTCCCCGCCATGACCAATCCAGTTTTTACCAGGATAGATAAACTCTAAATCGTCGCCAGCTTTGGCAGCTGCATTCATCCAATGGTAATAAGTACAGGGCAATTCTGTATTATTAAACCAACTGGCTTTTGTTTCGAAAAAAGCTTTGCCGGGAGAAACTTTAATTTCCACATTCCACTTTGTACCCGAGGGTAAATCGATGGCACCAACCACACACGATACGCTTCCATCGGCATTCTCTTTTGTGGTATAATCAACCGGAGTTGCACAGGTTGGAATATGCCCGATGTCACCAAAATTGTATTCCAAACCACCCGAAGTCCAGGCACCACGCATGGCTACATCACGGAATTTTACCACATGATTAAAATAGAGAAATTCTTTCCCCGTAGATTTTTCAATTGCTCCCCAAATTTTACCGCCAATTTCCGGGCAAACATATACCTTAATAAATTCATTTTCGAGCACTACCATTTTCCATTTTTGCTGAATAGCATCGTTGGTATATCCATGAAAATAAAAATAGGGATATATGCGGTTTATTTCCGGTACCGGGTTTGGGTCGGAAAAGGGATAGGTTTTAAACTCAATTAACTCTTCTTTAATTGTCGTAGTTTGGGCAACCAACTGTAAACTTGTGAGCATTACAGTCAAGAGCAGTCCACTAAATATTAAACTATTTGTTATTTTTTGAGGTTTCATAAATTCTGGTTTCAAAAGGTTTTAAGTTTACTTCAAAATTAATATTATTTTCTATTGTTATCGATGTAGGATTGTTACCATAAACAGGAGTTAATAAATACTCACCTGAAAAACCCGAAGGCAATTCCAAAATTTTATCTAAATTAACCTTGTAGGATTTATTATCTCCTGATGGATTACGAAGTGTGATAATACCCTTTTCAGGAGTCCAGGAAGCAAAACCATAAACTTCCAGATTTATGGGGCTACCTCCTATCCAGTGCGTATCCTTCAAAATGTCTTCATTCTCTTTTGCCCATTTTGCGGCTTTTGCAAGAATTGGCCAGAATTCCGGTTTCATCCTGTCATGGCTAATATACAATTCCTGCAAACTTGAACCTGCACCAAAAAACGACCACACCATATCTGAAAAATCATCAATACTGTCGTTGATGCATTTAATCGGATGCCCCAGATTTGCATAGGCAATTCCCACAGTCATAATTGAATTCAACGGGTAATATGGAGCCTTTTTCACAATGTTGTTATAGAGCGTTCCGTCGCGGTAGGTCATGAATTGCTGTGTCCGGGAGCCTTCTCCGGCCATGTGCAGGTCGCCCGAACCACGCCAGGTACAATCGGCATATTTTAACCAAAACGGTGATGGCCACGAGCCAACGGTAATATTTACATAAACGTCGGGATTATGCTGACGAAGTGTTTTTATCAATCGGGTACCCGCTTCCATATCCGGAAGGTATGCCGGATTGGAACCACCAAAACCATCGTATTTAAAATAGTTAACCTTGTAGTTGTCAAGCATATCTAAAGACCGTTCCAAAAAGCGATTGTAATAATTTGCTCCGGCTAAGCTAAGTCCCCTGCCATTGGTTTCCAATCCTTCCCGCCGGGCAGACTCAATACGTCGCCGCTGATTCTCTAAATACCCGCCAAATGGCGACATCCAAACACCAATTCCGGAATTGTATTTTTTGCAAAGTTCGGCTTGTGGGGTAAAACCGTTGGGAAATTTCACCGGGTCGAAATACCACACACTGTCCAAATTATCCCAACCATCGTCGAAAACAAATGAGTTGAGCTGAATATCGTAAGGTTGAATAAACTTTTTATTCCAGGCATGCATCCGCTCAATGAGTTGTTCCGAAGTAAAACTTGATGCGCCGTCATCGGTAATATCCCACCAGCAGTTGTAATGCAAAAACTGTTTGTACGGTCGCGCCCGTTCGCGTTCCAAATAATACTGAAATGCCCTTCGGTTCTGCTTTTCAGGTGAGACACCAATTACCGCCCATTCCGAAATCGTCTCACCCGACTTGAGAACATCAGCTCGTTCCACATAAAAGTTGAGTATATCATTGGTTTTTCGATGAATGTGAAAAATGCCGGTTGCATTTGAAAGGTTACTAATTTTACATTTTATTTTGTAACTCCCCTCGTCATCATAATCTACCACCTTTAACACATAAAAACTATTACCACCCGTTCCGTTTAACGGATGTTCATCAATTGCAATTTGTTTCCCATTTTTGAACAACGCAACTGATTCTACATTGTAATTCGCAGGACCACCGCCATGCTCCACCGAAATAATGTATTCAGCCGGGGCATCAATAAATTCAGATACATCAATCGATTTCTGAGTAATTCCTCCAATATTTCGTGCCAATAAAGCTTTACTGTGTGCAATAGGGTGTTCCAAACCAAAAAAGAAATTTTTGTATTGAATGGGAGAACCAAGCACAAGTCCTGCATACTCAGCCCCCTCTAACACGCCATCAAAAAAAGTAACCTGCTTAATTTCAACCGGTTCTTTAGCTACCTCTATTTCAATATTCTGACGAATGTAGTTGGAACCATCCCGAAGTTGTGCTGTCCATTTAACAGTAATATTTCCAGTCTTTTCAGCCAAAAGAACCGAAATTTCTTTTCCGGCAAAACGCAATGCTGCTGTTGGCAAACTATCGGAGGCAGCAATATCGCTAACAATTGGTCTGTTCTGAATAAAAAAATCGTGGTTAGTAAGTTGTTGCCCGTTTCCTAACTCAATGGCAAAAAGGGTAATTTTGCTTAAATCTACCGTTTGGTTGTCGTATTTATTGGTTAGCTGTTTGAGTTGAATTGTATTATTTTGCCATCCAAAATATGTGGATATTGCATCATTCGAAAGGTTAATTCTACCATCTTCAATAATTGCATTTGCTTCTCCGGGATAATTTCCAGGGAAAAACGGGGTTTCTTGTTTTGAAGAGGTGCATGCTGAAGCGGTTAAAAAATATAACAATGAAACAATCCAGTAATATCTTCTTAATTTCATACTTTCCATCAATAAATTATATAGTCAAAATTGTTTTAATTCTTATTATTCTATCCTTCAGAATAACTAAAGCTGAGGCTGATAAACCCTTACATCTTTTTTGCGGGATAGTGGTTCAATAGTCCATTCTGTAAGTTTGCCTCCTATTACCATTCCTGTTATTACTGTATTTTTAGATAAGTGCAACTTAAAATTGGTATCCCAATCGGCAGGCCAGGCCGGAAGAAGTAAAATCGAATCTCCAACCTCTTGTACCAACATACGCTGAAGAGCAGTATTTCCCGATCCAAAGTGGTCAAAATCGGGGCATGAATCAGGGCCATGACTTCCGTAAAGAGGAAAACGACATTGAATTGAAGCATTGCGAAAACGATGAACCAAGCCATCTTGTGCTTCTATTGCATTCCCGGCATAAGCCCAATGAATTTGATCCTGAGTCCAGCATTTATAACCAAAGCTATTTACAGCAGTCCGGTTATCCATTGTAGCAGCCACAATATCCTCTGTCCCTTGTCCAAGTCCAAAAAGACGGAATGGGAAGACTGGATAGAGTTCACCATTTTCCGCATTTTTTTTCATCTCATATTTTTGGGCAGGAGCAATAGCCTTACGTCCATTTATATCAAGAAGAGAAACAGAAGGTATTTCAGATCGAAACTGTTGCCAATTAACGATATCTTCTTCTGTTCCTGTTTTTAAAGCTAGCAATTCGTCAAGACAAAACTGCAACCCGGCAATATCCGGAGCTGGGTTTACAGCAATCCACCAGGTCTCCAGTACCATGGCCGGATCCAGATGAATTTTCCCGCTATCATCCCTTTGGTAGTGTTTATCAAAAAACAATAATACCTCACGGGCAAATGGAACCAATACAGTGTCCCGAAAATCTGTGTCCTCAGAGTATTTCACATATTCTATCATCATTGCCACTGTCTCAAGCCCACAGGTAAAATAATAGCTATGATAATATCCATCTCCCATGTTTTCTCCAGACTTTGTTTTGGGTGGTTTCCCATCTCTCCCACAATCCCGTTCGGCTCCTGTAGGTTCAATATTCTCGCGGTAATAAGCACCTTCATGCCCAAACCATTCCTTTGTAATTGCCTTACGTACAGGTAGTAAATTACTATAATAATTAAAAAATGGTTGCATCAGGTCAAAATCTCCGCTCATTACCAATGGCCAGTAAAGTAACCGTTGGTTCTGATAGGTAAAACGGCGTCCCCAATCGCGGTCATCTTCATGGCTCAGCAATGTTCCATCTTCCTGTAAAGTGACTACTTTTTTCCATTTGTTGCTCTCGTTACAACGCAAGGGTTGGGTAAACAGACCTCCATTAAACTTGGTTTGAACACGTCCTCGACTTTGGCAAGCCATCAGGTAACGAAACACATTGTAGCTTTGAGCTACCAATGCACCACCATCTTTTTCTGTCCGTTTATTGGAATAACCTTCACCATTAAATTTTTCCCTATCCTCAATTGGCAATGTATTATCAGTTACCGTAATCCAACTCCGGTTCCAAAATTCGGACCACCACTGGCAATGAGCCTGCCAATCTGTTTTTAAATCTATTGGATGCGAAGCCTGTTTTTCAATCGATTCCACCCAGTCCTGTACTTCAGGTGTTTGTTTCGTTAGTGCATGGATACGAATATCAAAAGATTTGCCTTTACCTGACAATGCTCCACTTTCTAAAACCAAATCAGGGCTTTCCAGAAGGTTACCAAAAGTATTGTATTTATAAGGATCTGAGAACTCAGACATCCTTTCTTCAACACCGTAGTATTTCATATCAGCAGCATAATCGCTATTGTCTCCTACGGCATAGTACCATAAAATATTCCCGTTACGTTCCATCAGAACATCCTGAACAGGTTCATTTTCATTTGGATTTTCCTTGTTGATATCTGAATTACAGGTCTCAAACCGCTCCCAAAATTCCGGAGTTGCGCTAACTGTAATCTCATCCGGAGAATCCACTTACACATGGTAAACCGATCGGTTGGCATCTGCCCAAATACGTAACTTCACACCATTAGCTTCAATGAGTATAGAGCCTGTCTTTAGGTCAAGAGTTTGTTTAAAAGAATTTCCGTTAGCAAAAGGGTTAGGAGAAAGTGTAACACGCACACGCCCTGTTTTAAAAATATCTCCATGTTGAGTAAAGGCATCGTTTTTTGAGAGTAACAAATACAGGTCGCCATTCTCTATTGCATACACTCCGGCTGCTATGTCACCATTGCCCAGTGGCATCTGTCCCGATGCATCTGTTGACGGACTTTCCCAAATAACATTATATTTATTGGGATAGCTTTTATCAATCTGTTCTTTTTTGGACTGACTACAACTCACAAACATTATTAGCAAGGTTAGGCAGAACAGCGTTAATATTTTCATTTTTTAGTTACGTTTTTGTATTTATAATTTATTCAATGGTTATTATTCTTTTTTAATTCCTATTCTCCGGAATTCAATTCTCAGAAATTCAGTAATTTTTTCAGTAACTTCAGATTGAAAGTTCATTAAAGAGGAAGAAGTTATAAGACTATCTGCTTTCTGGCTTTGCGTTGTTTCCCAATTACTTTCTTTATAATCGAGCCACTCTTTTTTTCCATCCAACACTTGTTCAACATTCAAAAAAACATTGTTTTCAATCAAATTTCGTTTGGGAAGTGCCGGATTATCGAAGTACGAAACCAACTCAGGATATTGTGTACTGTAGGGTGGGTTCAGATATGAAACTTCTTTTAATCGTTTATCAAAAATACCTCCCGGCTTTATCAATGAAGCACCCCAGTTTTGCAAACGATTATCGATATGAATTCCGTGTTTTCCTTCAATAAAAATATTGTTTTGGTAAATATTATCCGAACCGCCACCCATTAAAACTGCCCAATATCCGGCTTTGTAAAAAATGTTGTTTGTAACTGTTAATCCGCAAGCTCCATCATCATGATAAACGGCACAAGTATAGTGCTTATCAGGAATGTGATGAAAATAGTTGTTATTAATAATTGTACCAAGTTCGGATGGGTTTCGTCCGTAGTAAATTGCTCCCTGGTCGTCCACATCGAGACAAACATTATGTATATTATTGAACTCTACTATGTGGTTATTTCCATTAATTAAAACCGCCATACTTGGTGCGTTATAAATCTCGCAATGGCTAATTTTATTACCAACACCGGTTAAATGCACTGCAGGGCGATACGATTTTTCAATGCGGTTTAAGTCGTGAAAAAGACAATTTTCCACTGAGTTATTTCCTGCAACAAGTGTTATCCTGTCTCCTCCGCCAAGCGAAACACCACCGGCACCAAGTTGATAAAACTCGCAATTTATGATACTATTGTTTTTACCCGCTTCTCTGTTAAAAATAGTGTTTGCGTACAAATGCTGTTGTAAACTACCGACTATTCCGGCTTTTGGTGTGCCATCTCCTGCATGGCGATAGTCTGTAAAAGATTCAATTCCTTTTCCAACTGTTATTCCAAGGCTTCCCAGATTATTGAAAGTGCAATTTTTAATTGTAACATTTTTTGTATTGTTTATTGCAATTCCTAAACCACGCGAATAGTTAAAATCAATACCTTCAACAGTTACGTTATTTACATATTCAATTTCGAAAAATGGTTTTTCAAGGATAGAAAAATTTAGAGAGTTTAGTTGCTTTTCATCAGAAATAAAATAGAGAATTCCTTTTTCTCTGTCAACAAAAAATTCATTATTTTCGTCTAACTCTTCCAAAATATTAAAAGCATACCAACGCCTGAAATCTTTTCCTGATGCAAAACCATAAAGCGTAGGTTGTGCAGTTGTAATTGTTTTTTCGGTTTTATCAATTTCTGCAATTTGCACAGCATCGTCGGCATAACCCCAATTAAAATATCCCGAAATCCAGATATTGCCCGTATTTTTCCATTGCGAAATTCTTACTGAATCGTATCTGAAAGTAGCCCCACGTTTTGAGAAATCATCATTTCTGGGAATAGAACCCGGGTCGATAACTTCGCCGGTTAAAATCATTCCACCATTTGGCCAGCGCGAAAGGTGCAAAGCTTTTCCATTAACAAAAAGTTCGCCCCACGAAGGACCAAAAGGACGTGCAAAACCTACATTCCTAATTTTGCCATAATCATCAATTCCCAGTTTATTCAAGTCTATCTTATAAACTTCGTTACCTTTCAAAACTATTTTTTTTGCTGAATTAACAGGAATTTCAACTCCTCCCATAAAAATTACCTCTTCGTTTTTATAAGCACTTATTTTAAGGTTCGAAATATTATCGTTAATAATTATTGTTTGCGATATTTGATATTCTCCACCTCGCAGAAATATTTCGACGTAAGAATTGTTCCCATTTTCTCTTTGGCTTTTAACAATATCAATTGCCTTTTGCAATGAGTTAAATGGATTTTTAATTGTTCCTACTCCATTATCAATGCCGGTTGGTGCAACATAATACTGATTATTTGAACATCCTGAAAATGTAAAAATTATTATAACTAACAGTAAAATTGCTCTGTTTTTTCCCGAAGTATCATTCATCATAATCGTAGTTTGATTACCATTCATTGCAAATATACTTATATTCTATTCCAAAATATCTAATATAAGTTTTCTTAATGCCGGCTCGTTTTCAATAAAATTTTCTAACTGCAACTGGGTTATATAAACTTTACCTTTTCCAATTTGCAATTCTGCCAGAACCGGTTTATCATTCAGTACTTTTAAAACAGTTTTTAATTCAAAATTTGGTTCAAAATATGAATACATAGCATTGGTTATGTAGCCGGCGTTTGAATTATACATATAAGAGAAATCAAATGGTTTATATTCAGCTACCAGTGGGTGTCCGGTTTTTTGTGAAATAAAATCGACACCCTCTTCGTGTGGTGAAATTTTTATTTTAGTATTAGATATTGTAAAAACTGAGTCTTTTGTCTGTTCCATTAACAATACATTTGCTCCCAATTCTAACAAGGTTTGCACCTTTTTATTGGATATTGATTTATGATTGCTTAATAAAACAGGAGGTGATTTTTTACTATTATATTCTGACAAATATACTGGAGACAGGTTAAGTTGCTCAGCAAGTTTAAAAGCCCGGTCATCATTTTTAATAACTATTATACTTTGAGTTTTCTGTTTTATTTCCGGAAAAATATCAACAGAAATATTTGTACTATGAATAACTTCACCCCCGTGTTGAAGTGCAATTCTGATATTGGCAGTGGTACGTTTTTTTACTTTAGGAAGTTGATAACGAAAATGCCCAATAAATTCAGGTCGAACTGATGGTATATCAACCTCCTTTTTATTGGCAAATACTATTTTGTCTTTTATCCGAACCTCCCAAACTAACTCTCCGGTTTTAAAATCTGCTTCTTTGTCGTTTGCTAACCAAAATTCCATGGCCAATTTTTCGCCACCAAAGTATCTGTTTCTGTCAGTTCTTATATCAGTTAAAAGAGGCGACAATGCATCCCGATATTCGAACCATGCTTTTTTGGGAATTCGTTGCACGTCAATCAGAGATTTTTGCCAACCCGACGGCCAGGCATCAATAAGCAGATGAATAGCGTTTGATGCAATTCTATCGCTTTGCCGCCTGAATGACCGGGTTACCATGCGGGTAACAAAAGCCTGATGTTCTTGGCTAGCTTCTATCCACTCTCCAATTGTCTCCTGTTCGTCGAACCACATTCCGTGCATTCTGCTTGTTTGTTGCGGCTCATCACGCATATAATCTTTTTTCTCTATTACTGAGGCAATACTCATTTTTTTCGGATGCCATTTTGCATTGGCACTTTTTTTCTCCGGAAGCCACTGTTCGGGATAATATTTAAACATAGTTTCCATCGCTTCCAATCCTTCAGAGCCGTGTTCACCACACCCCGACATCCAGTCCTTTTTATTTTTCATCCAATACCCTTTGTTCAATTTCCCCAACGGCACACCATGACTGCCGTACCAACCTGCATACATATGATAATCGGGCATACCAAAAGGTGTTGGTGGGTCGTAATCGCCATCGATAGGTTTTATTACTCTGTCAGGATTATGGATATGTACAATTTCGGCAGCAGCTCTATAAAAATTCTCCTTTCCAATTCGGGTCATTGAGCGCGAGCCATTTCCAAAATGTGATGGGTCGTGTGGTTCATTTTCGAAAGTAACAACAACATTAGATGGATGGTTACGTACCAATTTTTCCATTGCACCAGCTTGTTTAACAGCCTCTTCTAATACTTCAACAGGTAGAAATGCAAATATTGGCAAATCGGTTTGAAGCATTATTCCCAAGCGGTCGCACATGTCATAAATCTCTTCCTGAACAGGTCGCTGTGTAAGACGGAAAAAGTTCATGTTGGTCATTTTGGCTATAAGAATATCATCGATAAGTCGTTGTTCATCTTTTTCGTAAACAGCACGTTGCAAATTCCCCATAGTATTTGCACCTCTCAATATCACATGTTTGTTATTTAAAAAATATCGTCCTTTGGGAATATTGACCGTATCCTGATGAAATTTCCGCATCCCGAAATGAGTTTGTTGAATATCATTGTCATCATCACAATTCAATTCAACCCTTAAACTATAAAGCCAGGGAGTTTCCGTATTCCATAATCGGAAATTGGGAAAAGGGACTAATACTTTATATCTGTTATAACCGGGACCGGCATACGAATGGCCTAAATCAACCTCTATATTTTCGATAGCGAAACCTTTAAAATTTTTTGAATATATTGAAAAACTTAGCTTCGGCAAACGGTATGTATTGAGATTAAAATTATCGACACCAATATATAATTCAATCTCTTTTTTATCGATATCAGGACGAACAAAGATGTCGGCAATTGCAATATCTGATTTGCCTTCGATATAAATATCTTGCGAAATTCCCATTCCGGGCTGACAAGAGTGCCATCCAAAACCGGGAGTATCCCAGCCAATTCCGCCGGCAGCAAATAATTTATTCCCAGAAAGTCGTTTCCCATCCTTATCCAATCCTAAAACTGAATGATGATTAATAACCTCCACAAGAAGGGTGTTACCCTCATTTTTCACATAAGAAGTAATATCAAATTCAAAAGCCTCGAAAAAACCGGTATGACTTCCGATAAATCTACCGTTCAAATATACTCGTGCCTCGTAATCAACTCCTTTAAAATGGATTACCTTTCGTTTTTTTGCAGCCATTTTATCCGACAGGTCAAAAGTTGTACGGTAAAATGCCGTTTTATATCCGACCGGACCTCCGTAGTGCGGAATTTTTACCTGCTGCCACTCTCCATATCCCGATAAAACATTTGAGAAATTGTTTAAATCTTCATCAATTTGAAAACGATGACTAAAATCTTTTAAATACTTTCGTACTCTTGTAGATGAGAATTCAGGGGTAAAATTTTGCAAATATTTTTTGTACTCTTCTCTTAAGCGCGTAAGTTCATTTTCAAACTCTTCACGAGTTTCCATACGATTCCATGTTCCTATCCGGGCATTTTTATTATTCTTTTTAGCTTCTAATTCAATATTGGGCAATTCAGCCGGAGGTGAAGGAACTAAACTATTTTTACGAGGATTAGTATCAGCTGTTAGAGATGCTACCTGTTCATAAAAATCTTTTGTATGCTGTGCATTTACAACAAAAATAAAGGATAAAAAAAACAATAAGAGAACTGAAATCTTCATATATCTAATACTTTTTATCCAAATATGTTTAATAATATATATATCAAAATTAACATTCAAAATAATGAATGTTTGACAAAATTATAAATCATTAAAATAAAAGAATATGACTAACGGATAAGCATTTAAAAGGTTTAAACGGAGAAGTATCAGAAGGTATTATCATGCAATATGAAACACCTTCTGATTTAACTCTATCTATAAACTATTAGCTTATGCAAAAAACTAATATCCTGGGTTTTGCGCGTATTCCGAACCCACATTCCGGTCGATAGCCGACTGAGGAATTGGGAACAAGTTATTGTGTTCTTGAATTGTACTTTGAGAAAGTGAATATCCAAAACGTTTGGTACGATCATATATTAATCCCAACCTGCCGAGCGTTAAAGTTCTGAATTCTTCGCCATAAAGTTCGCGTAAGCGTTCGTCGAGGATATAATCAATAGTCACGTCAGAGGCAGAAATTAAAGGTGCCAAAGCTCGGGTTTTAATTACATTTATGTCATCAGCTGCTTTGCCTTTATCACCTTTTCCAAGATATGCTTCGGCTCTTAACAGATAAGTTCCGGCTAAACGCATTACATAAAAATCGGGAACAAATCCATTGTCTGGTCTGCCATCTTTATGCTTGTCAGTTCCAAATTTTTGAAAATTTGGATATACGTACCACATGGAGTCTTCTTTTACTGTAAGGAATGATTTAGGGATCAGTTCACCCTTAGAATAAGAGTTTCCATCAACTGTTACATCATCTGCAAAGTAATATTTACGTTTAACACTTGATTCTATATTTCGAATATCACCATCCGTATTTTTCCAAATGCCATAATTAACCAGATTGGTACCTCTTAAAAAAGCAACTCCACGTCCGGTTGAATCGGTTGCAGTACCACTATAACCTGCTTTTTTAAATAGCCAAAACCGATTCCACATTGCACGTTCTATGGTTGGACGTCCATACATAACAGTTCCACCTGGCAAATTGTATTCAAATTGGGCAACCCAAATTGCTTCTTTGTTTCCGGTTTGATAATTATGATTTCCCATACGAAATAAATCCCAGTAAACCGTTTTGTTTGGCTCATCGGCACGAAGTCCAAAACGTTCCGTCATTAATTTATAATCACCATCGGTACCATCAATAACTCTTGTTGCTGCTGCAATTGCGCCATCCCAATCTTTTAAGCAGATATTAATTTCAGCCAATAAATGGTCGGCTGCCGCTCTAACAATTTTACCGGGAGTAGCAGTAGTTATTGGCAAATTAGATTTTGCAAATTCCAGATCTTCTTTAATAAATAAATAACACTCTTCTCTGGTATTTCTTTCAAAATCAACTTTAGGTTCTGTTACAGGTTTATCAATAATAGGCATTCCACCATAAATGTTAACTAAATTACGATACGACCAAGCTCTGAAAAACCGGCCTTCTGCAATAATTTCATTTTTTTCGGTTTCACTGTTCCATTTAACGCCTTCTTTTTGAGCTGCATCGATAACTGTATTGGCATATTTAATCATTTGAAAGTTATTGTTATACCATTTTCTGTTAAAGCCTTCAAATTCGTTGACTTTAGTCCAGTCGTTGTATGCCACATCCTCTGCTAAGGCATAGTGCATTGCATCCATACCATAACCATTTTGCCAGATATTAGCAGCTCCATCTCCCGAGTTATACATCGATTGTAAGGTTCTGTAATTTGAACCCAACAACGATTCGAACTGAGACTTACTTAAGAATGCGTTGTCTGTTGTTAGTGCATCCTTCCTTTCTTCGAATAAAAAGTCTGTATCCGACTCACAGCCGGTCAGTAGGAAGAAACCAGCTGCTATTACAATTAATATATTTTTATATAATTTCATATTCTATGTATTTTTTCCTTAAAAACTAAGATTTATTCCTGTTGTGAATGTACGTATTACCGGGCTTGATGATCCTATTTGACCTGCATTTTCAGGATCGAGACCTACCCAGTTTGTAAATGTCAATAGGTTTTTACCGCTTACAAAAACTCTTAAATCTCCAACTTTAAGAGTCTCTTTTACTTTATTATTAAAGGTGTAACTCAACGTCAGATTTGCCAAACGTGCAAAAGCTCTTGATTGATAGAATCCATATCCGTGTGAATTTTGATAATCAGGACGAGGAATGGTATTGCTTGGTTTTTCTTCAGTCCAGTAGTCTTGGTTTAACCAATTTCCTGTAATTGGAACTAATCCCAAATATGCTCTCTGATTACCAGCCATGTAATAATTCTCCTTACCACCTCCTGCAACTATGTTAAAATCGAAATAAAGCTCAAAGCTTTTATAGTTTATGGTATTCGAAATATTCATCCTGAAATTTGGATTACTGTTTCCAATAATGGAACGGTCGTCGGCATTTATCTTACCATCGGGTTTTCCGGTTAGGTTGCCATCCTCATCTTTACCATTGATATCAACAAATTTCACATCGCCGGGTTTTCCTCCGTATGTTTCAAGGTATTCTGTGTCTCCGACCTGAACAATACCATCGGTGGTATAATTATAGACAACCCCTAAAGATTCGCCAATAAACCAATTACTGCCAATATCATTGTCCTCCACTCCGTCTTCGTTAGCATCTAATCCGTACAATGAAACCAGTTTATTACGATTCAGCCAAAATCGCACACCTGTTTGCCATTTAAATCCGTCGGATGACTGTATATTTATACTGTTTAGCGACAATTCGAATCCTTTATTATCAACTTGCCCGATATTGGTAGGAACACTTCCATATCCGGTCATTATAGGTAAATTTCTTGTAAGCAACTGGTCGGTTGTTGAACTTTTATATATGTCAATATCACCGCTAAGGCGGCCACCAAATATTGAAAAGTTAAGCCCAAAGTTCATAGCTGCTGTTGTTTCCCAAGAAAGCTCTTTATTTGAAAGAGATGAAGGATATGAATAGTTGAAAGAAGTTTCTCCGAAAATAGTAGTTCCAAATGCTACTCCTGCTGTTGTTGCGTAAGGACTAATTCCCTGGTTTCCGTTTTTACCATACGATGCACGTAGTTTTAAATAATCGAGCGAAGAAATATTGTCTTTTATGAAACTTTCTTCACTAATTGTCCAGGCTACCGATGCTCCAGGAAAATTACCAAATTTATTTCCTTCGGCAAAAGCAGAATATCCGTCTCTCCTGAAGCTTACTGTAGCATGGTATTTTCCATTGTAGCTGTAATTTGCTCTTCCAATATAACCAATATTACTATATTCATATACAGAAGTACTTCCACTCTTTTTTGCCGGGTCGGCTAGGTTCAATCCATTATAACCCAGCACCGAAGTTCCCAAAGCTGAAAAATCACTGCCAGCGAATCTAACAGTCTCTCCGATATATTGGTCGCGAGTATAACCTACAAGTACATCAACACTATGTTTGTCGAATGATCTTTTATAGGTTAATAAATTATCCATTACCCAACGTTCAGAAGTACTTGTTTGTTTATAACCATTTGTACTATTTAAAAACTTTGTAGGATTCTCAATATCCTCCGGTTTCCATGTATTTGCATAACGCATTTCATGCGTGAACGATCCTCTTTGTCCTACTCCTTTTCGCTTAGAGTAATTAAATTTGTAGTTCAGTCCTTCAATAAAAGGTATTTTCACATTTACGAATCCTTTTCCGCTAAAACTCCAGCTCTTATTCAAATCATCGGTATAAAATCCGGTATATGGATTATAAAGAAAACTTGTAGTCGGGTATCTTTGCAGCACTTCATCCTCGTAACCTTCAACCCATTTATAACTGTATGGGGTGTACCAGGTTGCCATATACATACTGGGCGAAGTACCTGAATAATCATTCTCAGTATAATTCATATCTATTCCGTACGACAACCAGTCGGTAATGGTGTTTTCAAGCTTTGCATTGATACTTGCTTTAGTAAAATTGTCATCATCAAGAATACCTTTTTGGTCAACATAATTACCAGAGACATAATAGTTAGTTCTGTCAGTTTTACCAGAAATACTTGCCTGATAATTCTGGATTGGTGCAAATTGAGTTACCTCTTCCATCCAATTCATTTGGTGACCAGCATTGTATGCTTCTAACTCTCGTGGTCCTAATATATTTTCAATGCTTAGGTCTTCAACTCCGGTGAGTTTCAGGTTATCGCGTCTCCAGTCAAGAAAATCTTCTCCTTCTCTCATTTCAGGAACACGGGTCCAGTCTTGAACCCCCCAATAAGAATTAATATTAACTGTCGGTTTTCCAGCTTTTCCACGTTTAGTTGTAACAATAATAACGCCATTTGCCGAACGAGAACCATAAATAGCTGCGGCACTGGCATCTTTCAAAACATCAATCGAAGAGATGTCGTTGGTATTAATTTCGTTCCAACCTCCGGTAAATATCATACCATCAAGTACAATTAAAGGTGAGTTGCTTCCTGTAATTGAATTTTGCCCACGAATTAATAGCCCAGGTGTTCCACCTGCACTTGTAACGGCACCAATGTTTACTCCGGCAGTTGTTCCCTGTAAAATTTGCAAAGCTCCCAGATTTGGAAGGTTCACTAAAGGAGTATTATCAACCCGAACACTAGCTACCGAACCGGTAAGATCTTTTTTAGAAGTTGTGCCATAACCAATAGCAATTACCTCTTCGAGACCAATTACATCGCTCTCCATCGTAACACTAATTTCTGTTTGTCCGCCAACAGAAATTTCATGAGTTTTCATACCAATAAACGATATCACTAAAGCATCGTTGTTGGAACTTACATCGATGGAGTATTTACCATCAATATCTGTTATTGTGCCCGTTGTTGTTCCCTTAATAACAACATTCACACCCGGTATGGGTGACCCGCTTTTGTCGGAAACAGTACCCTTAATTGTAATGGGTTGTGCCATTGCCGAAACGGTCAATAATAAAAATGAAATAAAAAACAGTAGATTTTTCATAAGCTATAAATTTATTTTTAATAAAAATTAACACCTCAAAATTATTTCATTAAAGATTTAAATAAAACAACTAATTCGGGTGTTGTGTAATACTTTTTCGGGACAATGAAACAAATTCGGGATTTTTATAGTACTTTTTCGGAGATGTAGGTTTTTTATGAAAAGAGATGTTAATTTAGTATAAAAAGAGATGCTAAAATGATACGAGCAATTTTTTCAGGACTGTTGTTAGTTTTTATGTCTTACGGTAATGTTGTGGCAAACCAGTATGCTTTCCAACAATTGACTACTAAAGATGGATTGGCTTTTAATAATGTCGACCATATTTACCAAGACAAAGATGGGATACTTTATTTCTGTACAAATAACGGGCTTTCAACTTTTGATGGAACAGAATTTAAAACATACAACTCTGACAGGTTTTCGGAACTAAGTAATAAAATATTTGATATTCAGCTTATTGGCAAGAACAAAATCCTTATTGGTACTATGGATAAGGGAATCTTTATTCTGGATAAAGTAACCGAAAAAATATCAAAAGTAAACCTTGAACTAAAAGGGAGTAGTATTAATCCATCGGTTTCAGTTTTTCATACCGATAAAAATGGTTTTATTTGGATAGGTTGCTTTACAGGAGAAATATACCTTGTTAAACTTGAAGATTTGATTAGCCCTGATATTTCTGAAAAAATAATTAAATGTGATGAAATAACTTGCGATGGTGCTTCAAGTATCCACTCTTTCTTCGAATACAAAGAACAAATTTATATTGGTACCAACACCGATATTATTTTTAGTATCAGACGATTTGAAAACAACTATTTCATAGAAAAAAGTTCTTCCATCGCTCAAATAAATCACATATACTGTTACTCGAACAGAGGCGATTCTTTATTACTTGGAACCGACAAAGGACTTTTCTATTTCTTCGATAATAAAGCCGATTGTACAAACGAGTTAATAAAAAAGAATTTGAAGGAGAGCCAAATTCGCTCAATAATAAAGCATGAGAATAATAGTTATTGGATAGGCACTCAGAATAATGGGTTATATAATTTAGAATATGGTAAGAAAGAGATACGGCTAAAACATTTTAAGTATAATCCGGTAAAGAAAAATAGTATTAACTCCAATTATATTATCTCCCTATTTATCGATACTAATGAAAATCTGTGGATAGGAACCTGGTTTGGCGGCGCAAACATGTTAAACCTTAAAAATAAACCATACAACTATATTTACGATAGCAAAAATGAAAACGATATACACTCCAATATCCTTTGGAGTATAAACAAAGGTAAACAAGGACAATATTGGATTGGATCGCACGGAAATGGACTTTGTTCGTACAGTATTAATGATGCCAATTTTTATTCTGTAATTAAAAATGAAAATATTCAATCGATTAAAAGTTTATACAACGACACAATATCAAAAAGACTATTTATTGGTACTTGGGGAAATGGTATTAGAGTACTTGATAACAAAACATTGACAAGAGACCTTAATTTAGAGAATCAATTTACTGAATTGAAAGACGAACGTATCTACTCTATTGCAAACGATAACAAAGGGACGCTTTGGATAGGCGGATTTTACAACGGACTGTATAGCTATTCGTATAGCACAGGCAAACTCACAAAACAATCGTTAGTAAATTTCGAGATGGGGAAAGAACAAAACCCCGATGTTAGATTTGTTTTGCCCGAAAGAGGAGATAGTTCGATGTGGATAGGGTCTCATTTATATGGTCTTTACAAAGTTAAAATAAAAGAACCCGGTGTAATATTAGAAAACAGATATTTCTCGCACTTTAGTAATACAGACGAAAAGATTAATATAAACAGTTTATATCAAGCTAAAAACGGTACTATTTGGATTCTGACAGGAAATGGTTTGGGAGTGATTGACGATAAGGAAGATACACCTAAAAAAATCTCAATACTTAATGGAATAAACTGCAAATTTATGACGGAAGATAATTCCGGCAAATTATGGATTGCCACATTCGTCGGGCTATTTCGGCTGAATACTCAAACAAATAAACTAACAACAATATTTGGAAATACTTCGCTAAATAATATTATTTACGATAAAACCAGCAACTCGCTTTTAGCATGTTCAGACAATGGATTGTTAAAAATTAATCTCGATACTGTCGAATCAAAAGCCGGATATCCAACTATATTTTTATCATCGTTACGTATATTCGACAAAGAGGTAGCACCATTCGAAAAAATTAAAAACCATGTAGTACTCGAAAAAAATATAAATTATTATGATAAAATCTCTTTGCCATATTTCTGCAACTCCTTTTCAGTTGATATCAGAGCAATTAATCCCGGAATATCTAATAAAAGTATTATTAGTTACAAGCTAACCGGAATTGAGCAAGGCTGGAATAATAGAGTGGGAACATCTGCTTTGGCAACTTTCACAAACTTATCATCTGGCAAATACGAGTTACTTGTAAAAGTTGCAAGCTCAAATCAAAATTGGAATCCCGAAATGCGGAAAGTAGTTTTTATTATACAGAAAGCCTGGTGGTTTTCGAACATTGCCATTTTCGGATATTTTATAATTATTGTGATAATCCTCGTTATTATTCTGAAAGAGATAAGAGAAAGAGTTAGAGTGAAACAGAAATTAAAAATGGAAATGATAGAACACAAAAGAGACCATGACTTTTATGAACAAAAACTAGCAATTTTCACCAACATTTCGCATGATATCCGCACACCGTTGACATTAATAAAAGGACCTGTCGAAGATTTAATAAATGACGATACTATAAATATAAATCAAAAAAATAAGTTATTACGAATTTATAAGAATTCTGAATTGCTTTTAAAATTAATTACCCAAATCCTTGATTTTAGAAAAATTGATACTCAAAACATTACATTGGAACTGAAACAAATTAATATTTCTAATTTATTCCAAAATATTTTCAATCAGTTTAAAGAACAGGCTGACAAAAAACATATTGACTTTGAGATTGAATTACCTGAAGATGACGTTTTTTTGATTGCTGACCCCGAGAAATTAGAATCTATATTATATAATCTTTTATCGAATGCACTAAAATTCACACCTCTGTACGGAAACGTGTTTGTTGAAGTTATTCGGAGAGAAAAAAAGATTACACTATTAGTTAAAGATACAGGCATTGGCATACCGAATAAGGAGATTCATTCAATTTTTAAACGATTCTTTCAATTTAAAGGATTAAACAAAAATCAGGGAACTGGAATTGGATTAGCGTTGGTGAAAAAATATGTTGAAATGCATGATGCAGAAATACATGTAAATAGTGTTGAAAAAAGAGGAACAGAATTCATCATTCATTTCCCCGTAAAACAAAATTCAGGTAATTATGAGTTGTATCCTAACGTTGAACAAAATACAGCCCTCAGTTTTCAACATTTAGAAAATAATTCTGACCTGTCTGAAAATAAAAACAAACAGCAAATTTTAGTTGTCGATGATAATTCTGACATGCGACAATATATTGAAGAGTTACTGTTTGATGATTATGATGTGATACAAGCTTCTTCGGGAGAAGAGGGGTTGAAAATTGCAAAAAGAAAAAACCCGGAATTGGTTATTTGCGATATAATGATGGACGGAATTGATGGAATTGAAGTTTGCAAACAATTAAAATCAAATCTTAACACTTCTCATATTCCAATAATTTTACTTACTGCTAAAAATTCATTGGAGTCGCGTATTGCAGGTTTCGAGGGTGGTGCTGAGGCATATATAGAAAAGCCATTCAATAGCCAGCTTCTTCTAACAAGAATTAAAAAAACTATCGAACAAAGGCAAACTCTTAAAAAGAAACTATCGATTATTGATTTGCCGGCAAGCAAAATAAGTCCCACTTCGGTTGACGAAAAATTTATGCAAAATATTATTGAAATTATTGATAAACATATTATGGAACCCGAATTTTCGGTTCAAGGTCTTGTTGATGTTTTGCAAATAAGTCAGGACCAGTTATACCGAAAAGTGAAATCACTTTCAGGTTTATCAATAAATCATTTTATCCGTTCGCTCCGTCTTAAAAAATCGGCTCAGCTTTTAAAAACCGAGAAATTTACAGTTTCAGAAATTGTTTATCAAGTAGGTTTTAACAGTGCTTCCTATTTTACAAAATGTTTTAAATCGGAGTTTGGAATGTTACCAAGCGAATATATTGAGGAGTTTAAATCGATGCAAAAAAAATAGATTCTGGTCTTATAGGGCACTTATAATAGTTGATTAAAACTGCTCCTTACCAAAACATCTGCAATTCTCTCATCCGGTTTAGCATCTTATGAGTCAGTTCAATTTGTTTGTTAAAGAAGGATACCGGTGGCGGGCCATCCCAACCACCTATATTCCCCATACGGTTCCATGGAAAGTGTGCCGGTCCCGAGAAATAGTTTAAAGTTTCATCTTCTGTCAGGCCTATTTCTCTGAAAACGCGATACAATATTGCTTCGTGTGCTCCGGCAATTAAAGGCATATTCATGCCGTGCATGGCCATCCAGTCAAGTTCTTTTTCCCATCGATTCCAATCCCAATAGGGCGTTGTATATCCATGGGTTACGGTATTCATATAATACCTGTATTTAAAGGGTGATTTCACCGTTTTATTAACTTCCGGTAAATGCTCCGGAACATTTATTCTATTACCCGACCAGCTAATTATAGAATGACATTCGTTACGCAAATAATCGTAAGCTCCACGGCAAAGTGCTGTTGCCGAACTACCTGAGATATAAACTTTGTTATTTTCTACCTCAATTGAATAGCTATCGTAAGCCTCTGTTTTAACATACTTAAATTCAAACTTAGAGGCTTCATTTTCGCCAATTGTGCGGATAAGAACGCTTGTAGCCGCCTGTTCTATTTCAATTGAATTATTTGCATTACATGAAAATAAAACAAAAACCAAAAGAGATATGTAAATCAATTTATACATGATATTTTTTTATTGCGAGTAAATTCTGATTAGTTAACAGAATAATTCTATGCTTTTCATTTTACTGTTAATTTTAGTGATTTCATAATTCGCTAATTGTTTTTACCCTTATTTATTTTTGTGTTTCTCCTACCTCATCCCAATGATTTTCTATCTCCTCTAAACTTTTACCTTTGGTTTCAGGCACATATTTATAGAAAAATATAGTTGCTAAAAGGCACATAGCTGCAAAAGTGAAAAATCCTGCACTCATTCCTATTTTGGCAACATACCACGGAAAAATAAATGCAGTTAGAAAGTTGATTCCCCAGTTGGCAAAAGTTGCTATAGACATGGCTCTTCCCCGAATACGCGTTGGGAAAATTTCTCCAATCAACACCCAGATTACCGCATTTATTGAAATTGCCAGACTGGCCATATAAACGCATAACATGATTACAATCCATATTCCTGATGCCAGACCTGTTGAAAACTGAATTGCAATGATAATTAATGAAATAAAAACGGCAGACATTCCGCCTATCAACAATGGACGCCTGCCCCACTTATCTATTTTCCACAAAGCAATAAGCGTAAATACTAAATTAATTATCCCTATTGCAACCTGAAACTGCAAAGCACTATCTAACTTAAAACCTGCACTTTCAATAATTGAAGGACCATAATATACGATTATATTCACTCCTGTAAACTGGCCGAAAACCGATAGTCCGACACCAACAATTAATGCAAGCCTTAATCCGGGTTTAAGTAATTCTATTATTTTCTCCTGAACATGTTCAAGGGTTTGTTTAATTTCAATTAGTTCAAGTTTTGCAATGGTTTCGCCACTTATTCGGGCAAGAATGCCATAGCCCTTTTGTTCGCCACTATTTTTTATCAGCCACCGGGGGCTTTCAGGAATAAAGAATAATAGAAGGATAAACAACCCGGAAGGTATCATCTCGGAACCAAACATTCCCCGCCATACCTCAGCAATAAAAACTTTGTGAAAAATTCCGGTTTCCTGAAAAACCATTTGATTTTCTTTGGACAATCCAAGCAAAAACCAATTGGAAAAGTACGCCAACAAAATCCCAGTTACTATTGATAACTGGTACAGTGCCACCAACCTTCCTCTTATTTTTGGAGGAGCAAGCTCCGAAATATATAACGGGGCAAGCACCGATGCCATTCCAACACCAAAACCACCAATTAACCTGGCTCCGATTAACATTAAAAAAGAGGGAGGAATCATAGAACCAAAAGCAGAAATAAAAAACAGTAATCCTGCAACTATTAATATCGGTTTTCTTCCATATTTATCACTTAACCCCCCTGCCACTGCAGCACCAATAATGGCACCAACCAATGCTGAACTTGCAAACCATCCTACTTCAATTTTGTCGAGGGAAAAATACTGTTCTACAAAACTAAAAGTTCCGGAAATTACTGCTGTATCAAATCCAAAAAGTACTCCGCCTAATGATGCCACAAAACAAACAAGACCAAGAAACAGTTTACTTCCTTTTCCTTCTATTTGTATTATTTTTTCCATAGAATTAAATAAATTTTGAATTTATATCTTCCAACGTTTTCCATCCCTGGAACAAGAAACGAGGTGTATGAAAGCACCCTTTCCATTTCCCTCCTTTTAGAGGCAATAGTACTTCGCCTTGCCGGTTTAAGTACCCAAACCACTCTCCATATTCTTTATCGGCAAAATGAGTCCACGTATATTCATGGAGCTTCTCGAACCACTCCCAACATTTTTTATTACCGGTGTGTTTATAACCTTTTAGCATTGCTAAAATAGCTTCCTGATGAACCCACCATAATTTTTGATCCCAATCAAGATGGTCGGGAGGATTGCCTAATGCATCTTTAAAATAAAAGATACCACCATATTTATCATCCCAACCGTAATCTAAGATATTTAAAGCAATATTCACGGCCTTGTTTATCAGTTCAAGATCTGAATTCCGCTCTCCAATATCCATCATAAACCACATGGATTCCAGTCCGTGCCCGGGGTTAACGAGCCTCCCATCGAATGTATCGACAAAACTTCCATCAGCAGCAACTGTTTCAACTATCAATCCCATATCTTTCCTGTAAAAAACTTCCATAACCTCGTGGATTGAATAATTGATGGTTTCTTCAACCTGCGAAGAATCAATAAGGTGTTCAAGTTCAAGAACTAGGTTAGACAATATCATTGGCAGGGCAAATCCTTTTTCAGGATGAGTTCCCGGCACTGATTTATTATAAATCCCTTTTGGGTTCTCTTTTCGTTGAAGAATATTTTTAAATGTACGTTCAGCAATTTCACCATATTCTGAATTACCGGTTGCTTTACTTAACTGGGCAAATGCCATTGCTGCAAAACAGTCGGAAAAAATATTATAGGGCTGAACAAGTGGATTTCCTTCTTGGGTCAAAGAGAAATACCAATTACCGTCCTTGTCCATACCATGCTTTTCTAGAAAATCTGCTCCTAAAAGGGCGATGTCCAGCCACTCTTGTTTTTGTTCCACTTTATTGTAAAGCATCGAAAACAACCATACCTGGCGGCATTGCAACCAGATGAATTTGTCAGTATCATAAACCTTTCCTTCACGATCAAGGCAAGTGAAATAACCCCCATGTTCTTTGTCTGGCGAATATTTCTCCCAAAAGGGAACTACATTATTTAACAGGGCATCCTTATATTGTTCAGTATATTTTGTCATATTCATTTTTAGAAACTTTTGATTCTTCTTTTTATTGATTTCTTTAATAATTTGAAAGATAAATCCTTGGTGGTCTTGCCCGAATTATTTTCAATAGTTTTTATTTCATCCGAGTGCGAATATGAGATTACTCTTTGGAAACAGGGATATGCAGTTCCACATTTTTCCAATATTGAAATGTTTTCGCATAAGTATATCTATTTTTATTACTCAATGCTTTCCACAACCTGAAACGTACTGATTAGTGGACAAGCAAGCGCATTATTAATTTTTAGACGAACACTATTTGTTTCAGGAAATTTAATGTCTTTAGCCGAAGCCCTCCCTTCGAGAATAATCCTTTTGTAACCGATTTTTTGACCAGAGAAGACTTCCACCCATTTTCCGTCAACCCGACATTCAATAGAATATCCATCAACACGTTGACCTAATGGAATGTACTCCTGAATAATAAATCCGGCAATTTCCTGAACATCTCCAAGATCAAGCTCTAATACAGTACTTTTAATACTATCGTTGGTAGCAAAATATGTTTCATAATTTCCATCGATAACCATTTCGGGTGCATATTCTTTTGCATTCCCACGAAAACTATCGGCAATTACTTTCACTTTTTCAGAGCGGGCAAGCTCATTTCCATTCAGTTTATCTACCCATTTTTTGAATTCTGTAATCCTCGTAATTGTACCTTCATCTATCAAACCCTTAGAGTTTGGAGAAATATTCATTAGCGGAGTTACCCCATAACCCACTGAGGTTAAGTAATAATCCTGAATTTTTTCCAGACTAACTATTGCGGTGTTATTATGAAACCAGTTTCCTTGAAGGATAATTGACGGTTCCATTGGATACCAACACATTTCTCCATTAATTTCTATACGGTAGTTTTGGTTGCTCTCAATTCCACCGTGGGCACCTGGCCATGCAAGGCAACGGTCGGGCATAAGTTTTGCCAATACTCCTGAATCATATATTACTGCATTAGGTTGAGTTTGCTTAATTAGGTCAGCAATCTTTTTGTAATCCATTTTCAATTCATCAGCTTGGTAACCATCAAACCAATATTCATCAATCTGCCCGTATTTGGTACTTAATTCTTTAAGCTGAGCCAAATAATATTCTCCATATTCGGTGTATTTTTCAGAGCCAACATTTTCGAAATGTTTATCAATAATAGACACATAAATACCAAAATACACTCCGGATTCGCGACATGCTTCACTCAGTTCTTTTATTATATCGCCGTTACCATTTTCCCATGGCGAGGATTTTACACTATGGTCGGTTGTTTCTGTTTGCCAATTACAAAAACCATCATGGTGTTTTGCCGTTATTACAATCCCCTTAAATCCACCTGCTATTGCAGCCTTAACCCATTGCTTAGCATCGAAATTTACAGGGTTGAATTTTTTCGGGTCTTCTTTTCCGTAGCCCATGTGGTCGTTGCTGGGATAAAATGTTTTCATTCCAAAATGTGCAAACATAATATACTCTGCTTTGTGCCAATTCAATTGTGACTTGTTTGGGATGGGTAGAAATGGCTCAGGTTTCGTTACATTTTCCTGTACTGATTTTGGGTTTATACATCCTATAAAAACTATAGCTGTAATAACAAAAACACTCGAAATTTTTTTATTGATTTTCATGATAAATATTTATTTTAATATCTTGATAATTATACTCAATCCATTTAGTTTTTTCGGAATTTTTGACATTTTTTTTCTTTAACGAGTTATAAAAACCAAACATAGTCTGGCAGGATGCCAAAATTAATTAAAGTGGCATTAAAAGTACACAAATCCCAAAATATTGCACAACTTTATAAGACTGATAACGAATAAACTTAGGGATTCCTAAATATGATTAATGTTCCACTCCCGGTAACATCTGTCCCCAAGCTTCTTCAATTTGGTTTCCTACTGTCGATTCCTTAGTCTTTTCCCAATAGCTTGTATTTTCAAGTTTTAGTGCCAAAGTTGTTGTAATAAAACTTTGTGTCCATCCTGTCAAGGTTCCCCATGCTCCCCAACCATGGTCGGCATTGGAGCCATAATACTCCCAATTTTCGTAATCGAAAGCTCGGAACCAACAGCCGTCTAAATCGGCGCGCCCAGAGGAGGTTGTCTGTATACGAATCAGGAAATCGGACAACTTGTTTACCGCTTCTAAATATTTTGGATTTTGTGTTGCCTGGGCTGCTTCGTTCAAGGCAAAAAAGGCAAAGTTTGTGGTGTAAAGCATATCGGCAACGGGGTCGCCATTAAAATGTATTAGTGGAGCTTCGTTTGTTCCATAATCGGCATTGGTTTTTGGTGCACCATATTTGCCATTACCGCCAATTCCCAATTCTTCTCTAAATGCCCCACATTCTACTTGATGTTTTAACAGATCATCACATATTAAATTCAGCCAGTCCCTGTGTTGTTGCGAATCTTCTGCTCGTACCAGCCAAGCAAGGGGCAGAATCATCCGTGCACGTTCCTGTTGGAGCCCGTTGGTCCATAGCCAGTTTACAGGGTAATTGTTCATGGTAATTTCAATCGCTTTTTTTGCTTTTTCAAGCAACGGTTTGTAGGCTGTTTTATCGTACAACCATAGATATGTAGCCCACAACCATGACTCGTAGTGCGGGGCTATATTCTCCAGATCTCTTTCCATTAATACCTGCCAGGTAGTTTGGTCTATATCTGACGCAATAAGTGCCCCACTTCGAAACCCCTTTTTACCGGAAGTTCGGAAATTGGCCAGAATTAGTTCCAGAATTTGTTTGTCCCACTTAGGGTTTTCCATGGTCTGTGCCGCCAGCACCGAACCGATAATCACCCGTGCGTTGTCATCGCCATAGTACCTGTCTTTATGTGTATCGGCCCAGCCCACCAGTCCGAAAGAAGATTTATCAGGATTTTTGCTGCTGGCAGTTTTGAAAGTTTCAGTGTTGAAAAGGAAATCCATCAGATTATTTGCCGTTTCCAAATATTTGGAATTTTGTTTTACCCCGTTTGCCGTAGCTAAGGTCATGGCTGTTTCGGCTACACAATCTGCTCTAAGCCAATATCTGTATTGCTGGCTTCCATCGGGATTAATATAAGAATAATGGCCTTCCATAACGCCCAATGAGCCATCACCCGAAGGAAGGTTTAAATCCATGGGCGGACCGACTGGTGGATTTTTGACATCGATAGTCTTCCAATGTGCTTCCCAATCCTGATGAATAAGAAACTTTGCCTTATCGTACCATTCCGCACCGCGGTTCACTGCTGTGCGGTAATCTTCCGGAGAAATGGCAATTGTTGCATCGAAAGTTGGCCGAACAATGGGTTTCCATTGTATTAAATCCTCTTCCATACCAATAGACAAATGAGATAAGATACCTCCAATAATATTCCGGCATGTTCCATAAGGAGAATAACGGCTTTTTTTAAAATCACTCAGTTTTGTAGTAGATATCAGCACATCGCCATCTTCAAACAAAACGGGAAAATTAGGTGTATTTTCAAGACCATAAACTGCTTTTTTAAAACCCGCTACTTTGGCTCCTTTTATATGACTTTCTCTATCGGCTACCTCTACATAAGAAAAAAGGCCGGCATCCAAAACATCCAATAAATGTTTCTTCCCCAGAAATGAGGATGTAACTACCATGCGTTCTTTTTCTGTTGGCTTAATTTCGCCCGTTTTACCTGATGCTAGTCGGTCTGGAAATTCTATATATACTTTTAAATTCTTCTCCTTTGTTTTCCTGTAAAAACCTTCGGGAAGTACTGTTTTTTTATTTGGATAGTCTTTTGCCAAAATTAGTAAGGTTATATTTTTTGGACTAGCTTCGAGTGCTGCAACGATATTATCATAACGTGTGCAACTTTGTTCCCTTGTTTTTAATAACTGGTAGAGATCGTTGTTTTCACTACAGTATATACTTATGATATTTTTTCCTTGCATCCTTACAATTTCATTGTCTTTCGTCGCTGTTTTTTCCTTAGATGAAATCGTGGAAATACACAAAATCGAAATAACCATTAATCCCAATATTCTTCTCATAACTCTTCTTTATATATATAATTTTACCTTAATTATTTCAATTCCACTGCGTCCACAAGTCCTTCCAACATTGCAGCAACACCAAAACAATGGGAGGTATTCCAAATACTCCAAAGTTCTCCTCCATAGAAATTTGGATAGAGCATACCATCACTTTGGCAATAACGCTCACTGGTAATTCCATACGGACCAATTCCGGTATATTCAGGATATAACTCAAGTGAAGCAACAGACCAGTTAATACCATCCTCCCAGCGGTTGTAAACATACTCATCCCCTGTTATCTCCGCATAGTAACGAAGGTCGTCAGACACCCTGATTCCCATGGGATGAATACACGGATTAGCAACACTGGTAACCGAACCGCCGCAGGAGTTCCACCCCGAATTTGAAAGAGGTGGAACCAAAGGTTTAGTGGCATATCCGTAACGCCAGAGACATTCAAGATCGATACCGTCACGGAGTGCTTCCAGATAATAATCATCACCGGTTAATTCATGCAGTACTCGTGCTGCGCGAATAAATGCGTTGGAAGACTCCTCGTTGGGAGATTTCCCGGTATCCATTGAAGCGCCGTTTACATCCAAATCGATATAAAACTGATGATAATATTCTAAAGCCCGGCGGGCAACCTTCATATAATGAGGCTTGTTTAGTCGTTTTGAAGCCAGAGCAAATCCGGGAATCCACCAGGCACCAATACTTCCATGCGAATCAATTATCTCTGGTTGCTCCATCGAGTAGGCAAAACCAAGGTTTCCATCTTCCAGTTGTAATGAAGCAATTGTATCAAGAACAGTAGTAGAAATCTTATACCAGTCTTCAGGAACCTCCATACCTGCATCTTCCATCACTTTTGCCACGCTCATAAGGTCAGAGATACAACTTCCATTGGTATATGCAAAATGTTTATCGCGACCCGAGCGGCCAGACCACCAGCCATTTACATCTTTATTCCCGGTCATGCCATTATCGTAAAGCAGTCCGGATTTTTCGTTCAATAAAGTCGGAACAATATTGCAGGTATCCATACCATGTTGGATTAATTCCTTATCGTTTAAATAAAGCCCGGTCTGGATGGCAGGCAGAGCGATAGAAGGGCCTCCACACCAGCCGATTTCTGTAAGAATTCGTTTACGCGCATCTTTGCCATGGGTAGCACCGTTATCAAAATAGAGGTTGCAGAAAGCTTTGTCTTCAGAACTCCAAAGTACATCCCGCATTGCGGTAGCACAAGCCACTAATGCTTCATTTTTTGTATTGTCAATTTTTGGCAAAGCTCTTCTATATTTATATTCTTCCCGCACAAAACGATTTACACTGCGACGGTCTCCAGTAGCTTCTGCATAAATTCGCCCACTTACCTTGCCTGAAAGAAGTGTTTCTTCTATAGGAGCAGTAAATGAGCCTTGATACGGGTAGGAATAGGGTAGGTTTGCATATCCCAGTGTGACGCCACAAGATGCCGGAGCAGCGTCATCAGCTAGCATTGATGTAACACCACAAGTAATTGTTTCTGATTTATTTGATTTGGCATATGGATCAATAGAGATTGCAACAGTTGCCTTTTCGCTGCACATGGCAGACAGGGGCATGGCGCACCTATCGGCACGGAATTCCCACATCGGGGAAAAAGCTTTTCCTTCCAGCGGTTCATTTGTTAAATGATGAAAAGCATTTTTATCGATAACATTTGCCAGATTATTATCTCCAAAAAGAAGCCCAGGCAAAACATGAAATACCGGAGCCTGAGGTATTGTATCACTCAAGCTCAGAAACATGCCAATTCGTGTGGGATCATTAGAATGAACATCCAGATTATATGTCAGATATTGCCCTTCGTCAATAAATGAAAAAGTAACTTTAACAGGACCTATGCTTCTTACTGTATTTCCATCCTGCACAAGTTCCAGCGGATGCCATGTTTTTGACTTATCCCAATAAACTAAACGTAGGTTTACTTTAACATCTCCAACGGTGAGTGCAACTTCGTTCTTTGTGTTTGTAAAAGACGACAGAACAAACGATGGTGCTATTAAACCCGCCATCCCTGCTGCTGTGGATGTTTTTAGAAATTGTCTTCGGTTCAAGTTATTCATTTATATATTTAAAAACGATTAATTGTTAAGATTGATTTTTCACCTTTTGCTAATTTTACATTTATGACTTTGTCTTTATACCGAACTTTACAATCTTTGCCATTGTCGGAATAAATAACTACTTCTGTTAGTTTATTATCTTTCCATTTTATATCAACCTCGAAACCACCACGAGCCTTTAATCCTTTAACTTCACCCGTTACCCAATCTTTTGGTAAAGCCGGAAGTAATTGAACTATGCCGGCATGACTCTGAAGCAACATTTCGGCGATACCCGCAGTTGAGCCAAAATTAGCATCCATCTGAAACGGTGGGTGTTGTCCGAACAAATTTGGCGATGTGCTTTTTGACAAAACGGTGTTTAAGCTCTCTTCTGCTTTTTCAGCATCCTGCAATCGTGCATATTGGTTAATCAACCAGGCGGCACTCCATCCGGTGTGCCCTCCGCCGTGGGCAATCCTATAATCCAATGATTTCTCCGCTGCCTTAGCCAATTCCGGAGTTTGTTCAAGGTTTATTTGCGACCCCGGGTGCAAGGCAAACAGATGTGAAATATGACGATGACCGGGTTCTGTTTCTTTAAATTCCTCCGCCCATTCCATTAATCTGCCGTCAGAACCAATTTTAGGACCGGCTAGTTTTTCCCTTGCATTCTTAACCTCTAAAACGAAATCATCCTCTATTTTCAATTCGTTTGAAGCAGCAAGAAAATCAGTAAACAGTTGCCAAATTACCTGTTGGTCGTGTGCCGGGCCCATACTAATCTGGCTTCGGCTTCCATCAGGTGCAATAAAAACATTTTCGGGAGAGACAGCGGGCCCCGACACCAACTCTTTTGTTTTTGGATTTTCAACCAGCCAGTCCATATAAAACTCTGCTGCCCCTTTTAAAACCGGATACATTCTGCTTAGAAACTCCTCGTCTCCCGTAAAAATATAATGCTCCCAAATGTGCGAACAAATCCAGGCTCCTGCTCCTACATGCATTCCCCAGCCTGCGCTTTCGCCGGGAGAAGTGTATCCCCAAACGTTGGTTATGGGATGAACAACCCACCCTTTTTTATGATATTGAATGGTAGCTGTTTTACTGCCCGGCTGAACCAGCGATTCAATTAAATCGAACAATGGCAAGTGCATCTCGGAAAGATTGGTAACCTCGGCGGGCCAGTAATTCATCTCAACGTTTACATCGGTATGGTAATCACCATTCCAGGGCGTTTGGATTTTATTCGCCCATATCCCCTGCAAGTTAGCCGGCAGCGTGCCCGGGCGAGATGATGAGATTAGCAGATATCGACCAAACTGAAAAAAGAGTTCAGTCAGATGTGGATCACTGTGAGTTTGTTTAAAATTCTTCACCCGCTCATCGGTCGGTATTTCAGTAATTGGTTCGGGTGTAATATCAAAACTTACCCGTTTAAAATAGGTCTGATACTCTTTTTTGTGATTATCAAGAAGTTCAGAATAAGATTTTGCAACTGCCTTCTCGATATTATTATTGGTTAAATTTACGTAGTCACGCCCTTTATATTCCGGGTATTTCAATAAATAATCTGTTGATGCGGAAAGAAAAAGTATAACTTCATCGGCATTCTCTACAATTATTTTAGAATCGGAATAACTTACTTTTCCATTTTTATTTATAGCTTTTAATCTTGCCATGTATTGCAATCCATCTCCCCCTTTCCCATCTGAAAGTTTACCTGACATAATCAATTGTCCGTTTTCAGTATAACTTTTAAAACGCTCAGGACGGGTCATAGAACAGGTAAAAGAGATTTGCCCCGGTTTGTTGGCAGTAAAACGGGCAACCATCACCTGGTCAGGCCGGCTGGTAAATATTTCCCGTTTAAAGTTGACTCCTCCCTGCGAATAACTTACATGAACAACAGCATCGTCAAGGTCGAGCTCGCGATAATAGTTTTCGTAAGTGATATCTTTTCCGTTTTCAATCCACAAATCACCAAGTGTTTGAAAGCAGCCAAAAGGAACATTAGCACCATTGCCATGCCCGGAACCTAATCCTTTACAAACCTGAGTTTTATTTGTAATCTTGGTGGCTTTTCTATATTTACCATCAAAAAGCAATTGTCTAATTTCGTTCTGAAAGGCAAATGCATCCGGGTTATCGTTATCAGACGGGCTGCCCGACCACACGCTCTCTTCGTTAAGTTGAATGCGCTCTTTGTTTACATCGCCAAAAACCATTACTCCTAACGAGCCATTGCCCAAAGGAAGTGCTTTGAGCCATTCAGCATCGTCTTTCCTCCCATCGGACAAATCTTTTACCGATGCATCGGCAGGTTGATTGTACCAAAGTTTGAGGTGCTGTTTATCTGTGTTCTGTCCATAGTTAAATGAACAAAAAATTAGAAACGAAAGAACTGTAATGGTTAATTTTGAAAAGTTCATATTTTATATTTTAAAATTTTACTGTGTTATTAATTATCAGATTCAGGTATTACTTTTAATAGAAAGCCGCCGCCTGAGCGCAAATCCAAAATAATGGGTTTTGAAGAATTATGCTGAAACTTTACAATTTCAAGCTTCTTCTTCTTTCCATCTTGTACCAAATCGAGTCTATAATTTTTATTCTCCGGTAGAAAGTCATCTAATCTCAATGCCACCTGTCTCTCTTCCTCTCCGTTTAAACAGCTTACATACCAAGCTGTATCTTTTCGTCTAGCAATAACAGCCAGTTCCCCTATTATACTTTGCGGCAGCACAACTGTTTTGTCCCAGATTACCGGAACTTCGGTAATATACTTTTTTGCCGGACTACGTTCTATATCTTGGGGGTCGGCAGAAAATATTAACATAGGGGATGTAAACATATAGATTGATGCAACTTGATGTGCATTTGTGGTTCCTGCCGGCTTAAACCTGTCGAAATGTAGAGGGCAATAATCAGCAGGGCCGGCCAATAATCGGGTAAATGGTAAAGTTGTATTGTGCACTGGCCATGGCGGGCCGGGAGCCCAGCTATCTTCTCCTCCAACACATTCTAATCCCCGAACGGCTTCTTTCGCTAACAGGTTAGGATAGGTAATAAAATCACCTGTGGGTTTGTTTACACCATGAAATATAACAAGTTGTTTACTCTTTGCAGCATCCTTCAATATATCCTCCATTAACCGAACAGTAAAGTAATTTTCGGAATGGAAGAAATCCACTTTAATACCTTTCACTCCTGTTTCGGCACATCTACGCATAAATTCCTGCCTGAAGGATACATCGTCAAAACCGGGAATATCATTACGTTCATAGCTTGATTTCCAGACCCAGATTCCCACATTCTTTTGCGCGGCATACGCTACAAGCTCCGACAATATTTTCCACCTGTTTTTTTCCTGCGATTGCCAGCCATACCAGCCTTCATCGACAAGAACATATTCAATTCCCAGTTCAGATGCTTTATCAATGTAGAAACGATAAGTCTTTATATCGTTCTTTTTACGTTGATATCTTTCGCTTAACCAGGTAAAAAAGGCGCGTCCGGGTTTGATCCAGGAGGTATGTGGGCCTTCGGGGAAAAGTTCTTTTGAAGGTTTGGGAGCAACCGAACTGATTATGTCATTATTCACCAACTCGTTTAAATCTTTTCCATACATGATAACTCTCCACGGACTAACAATATCACCTTTGTGTTTCCACGTTGCTCCAAACACAACCGAATGAACATACTTTGACTCAGGCAAGCCAAATTGCTTCCCTGATTTCAAATGCCCTTCGTTGGAAACAAAAACGGTTTGTAAAGTATTAGCTGATACTCCCTGCAGAACCATCCCGTGATAATTGAACAAAGCTGATTCGGAAATGGCCAGAAACCCCTTCCCGTTTGCACGTTTTATGGTAACCGGAGGAGCAAGAAGTTCCCCTTTGATTGAATCTCCCGAACGTTTCTGATACTCCTGCAACCAACCATATTGGAAAGGGCCACTTGCATAATAGAATTGATTTTCGCCGGCAATCCTGAATTCTGTACTTTCATCTTCAATTGTCCTTTCTGTTTCTCCGGGAATTATATATCGAAAGGCAATTCCATTGTTAAAAGTCTTAACTTCAATCCAAAAACAGAGTTGATCTGACCTATTTAAGAACTTGATTTTAGAATAACTACAATTGTTTTTTATTTCCGATTTGTTCCATAGTGATGGTATAGTTTCATTTATAACAGAATCAATTCTTTCAACAAATTCAACATCTTCACCATAATTTATACCATCAACCGTTACACCCATTTCCGAAAAATAAACTAAAGTATCATTCTCATTTAAAATACTATACTTCAGAATATCGTCATTACCCCAATTAAGTTCGGTAATCATCTTCCCATTAGGGGATTTAACGACCATTCGGAGCTGCTGTGCATGACTTCCCATCGTAAACAAGATGCCAAGAACAAACAAAACAACACAACGATTTTTCAACATATTACTTTTCATTAATGAAAATTGTTAATTGTTAAAGTTGACTTTTCGTCTTCCTTTATCTTTAAAGTTATTACTTTCTCTTTATATCTAACTTTACAATCCACGCCATGATTGGAATAAATTATTGCCTCAATTAATTCATTATTTTCCCATTTTATATCAACCTCGAAACCATTTCTGGCACGTAATCCTTTTACTTCGCCGTCAGGATATTTTGAGGGTAAAGCCGGCAACAATACTATTTCGCCGGTATGGCTTTGCAACAACATCTCGGCAATTGCAGACATAATACCAAGATTCCCATCTATCTCCCAGAAGCCACGGAAATTGGAAGTTAAATTAGGGAATAGCGCCCAACTAAAATGGTTATCAAATACCTTCTGCAACATTTCTCCATTACCAAGCCTTGCCCAAAACTTAGCAGAAAAGCTGCCTGTCCAGCTTGAACATTCGTTTGTTTTCCAAGGCTTTCTATACTCCAGAGTTTTTGTAAATGCTTCTGCCAACTCAGGTGTTTCACGAGGTGAAATCTGATTTCCAACAGCCAATCCCCAGCCATGTGCAACTTGTCCCGAATTGGGGTTAGCTGATTTCCAATCGTCTTTCCACTCTTGCAGTCGTCCGGTTGTCGGACTTATTCGCATTGGCAGCAACCGGCTCAGATAGTCATCCAGCTTAGCATCAAACTCTTTGTCGGTATCCAATTCAGCAATTGCAAGTTTACAATTCTGAAAAAGGTCGCGTATTATTTGCATATCCTGAGTTGCACCAACACAGGCCCACCCAGTTGTTCCATCAGGTTGTTTAAAATGATTCTCGAAAGACTCTGATGGATTGGTAACGAGAAACCCCTCTTCATCGCGTTGCAAATTATCCATATAAAATTGAGCCGCCCCTTTCATCACCGGGTAAACTTCTCTTAAATATTCTTTATCGAGGGTAAATTCGTAGTGTTCCCAAAGGTGGTGACAAAGCCATGCACTTCCCACCTGATAAATTGCCCATAACCCGGAACCTCCCACCGGTGATGTTGTTCGCCAGATATCTGCATTGTGGTGGGCAATCCAACCACGGGCGCCATACATGTTTTTTGCTGTTTTTGCCCCGTCAACCGAAAGCTCTTTGGTAAGTTCTATCAAAGGCAAATGGAGTTCCGGCAGGTTGGCAGTTTCAACACCCCAATAATTAATTTCAGCGTTGCAATTTAGTGTCCAGTTGGAACTCCAACCTGGCTGCAACCAACGGCTCCAAATTCCCTGTAGATTTGCCGGCTGTGCAAATTTACCCGGACGAGAACTTGAGATCAACAGATAACGGCCAAAATTAAAATACAACTCTGTGAGTTCCGGGTCATTGCCCGGTGTGTAGTTTTTTATACGTTCGTTAATAGAAACAGAGTCTGAACCAATGTCGCCTAAATCAAGTTTAACTCTGCCATACAGCTTTGAATAATCTTCGACATGATTACTTTTCAGCTCCCCATAATTTAATTTTTCAATAGCAGCAATACGTTTTTCACAAATTGCATTGAAGTCTTTTCCTTCGGTAAACGGGTTTTTATCGAAACCGTTAAAGCTTGTTGCTGCGGTAAGGATGAGTTCTACTTCATCGGCATTTTCCACAATAATTTCATTGTTTTTACTTTTTACTACCCCACCTTTATTTCGTACCAATAAACTCATTTGGAAACGCATTCCGTGACCATCTTCATAAACAGGTGGTCTTTTACCTGTATAGTTTGGATAAGAATGTTTTGGTGCATTACCGCTCAAAATAACCCGGTTGCCTTTCACTTCAACCTGATATTTTAACAAACTTATAAGCGATGTAGAAAAATTCAATTGCCCGGGTTTGCTCGCAGATATTTTCACAACAATTGCTTTGTCGGGAAAGGATGCAAAAACCTCCTTTTTGTAATCAACATTATCAATGGAATAATCAACAGTTACTATTCCATTATCAAGGTTGAGTTGACGATAGTAATTTTCAGCCTTCCCAATAGGGGTTGTGTTAATTACCAAATCACCCATGGGCAAATAGTTTTCGTTGTATTCGCCAAGCATGGTTTTATTAATCAGTTTCTCTGCCTTTTGGGTTTTCCCGTCAAGTAGAAGTTGCCGAATTTCGGGCAAATACTTTATAGCTTCATAGTTCTGCAAATCACGTGGTTCACCCGACCAAAGCGTCTCTTCATTAATTTTTACAGTATCGGATTCGATACCACCGTAAACCATTCCTCCAAGGGCACCATTGCCTATTGGGATGGCTTCGTTCCAATTTTTAGCAGGTTGATTGAACCAGATTCCTGTTTTTTTAAATTTGTCTTTGGGGGCAAAACAAGATGTAGTTAGAGTTGCCAAAAGAGCGATGATAAGTAATTGTTTCATAGTTATCTTTTTATTGTTGCAGTTTTAGAATAAAGTCAAAGTAAATGAGATAATTACCATCAATAGAAAAAATTTTATCTGTTCTGGCACCCACTGAAACTTGTTCAACTTCAGCTATATTTTCGCCCTGCATCGAACCATAAGTCATAACAACAAAAGATATGATTAGAGTAAGCAATGCAATAATTAATCTGGCATAGGTTTTTCTTTTTACATTTTTCCATTCTTTCAGAACCAGACCAATTATATAGCTGAAAAAAATCAGCATTGACATATGGATGACCCAACTTGCAAACATAAAATTTCCCATTCGCACATGTCCCAATCCGTAAAAGAAAAACTGTAGATACCACAAAGAGCCACCAAAAGCTGCTAATAAATAATTACTTAAAAATGCTTTTCTGCTGATATCTCCAGTTTTAACAATTTCCATAATAGTACTTTGTTTAAAGCCCAGAATAACAAACCAAATTATGTTTGTAAAAAAACAGCCGGCCGTTGATACAATTAGCTTTGCATTTCCTTCAAAATTACCTGCCCCATATTCTGCCGCCACATCTGAAATTGGTTGCCCGTATTCCAGCGAAATTCCGAATACGGCAGAGAGGAGCCCGGCAATAAGAGTTAAGGTAAGCCCCTTTTTCATATTAAAGTGAATGCCGCCATTTTCTATCTGGATGCTCTTTATGTCTTTCTCCTTTTTGTACCCGGCAGAACCGCAAAGGGCAACTCCCAACATAGACAAAACCATGCCACCCAACACAATTAGTCCGCCCGGTTTTTGAAAATGCTCAACTAAAGTCCCGTTTAAAATAAGTGGTGTTATTGTTCCAAAAACTGCAGAGATCCCTATAGAAATAGTATAGGTTAACGAAAATCCGATGTGCCTGATGGCATAACCAAAGGACATTCCGCCAAAACCATAAACTGCTCCTAATATAAAAGGAATAACTAAAGCTTCGGTAGGTGAATTTCGTAATACCTCGAACAATTGAGGAACGGTTAAAAAGCCAATTATAAGCGGCATAATCATCCAGGCAAATAGTGCCTGAACCAACCAATAGCTTTCCCACGACCATTCTTTTGTTTTATTGAATGGAATATAACAGGTTGATGCAGAAATGCCCCCAACTGCATGAAGCCCGGTTCCGATGAGTGGATTTGGTGTAATCATAGTTTAAAACTTAATCCTGATGAAAAATCTCCTCCATATTGGCCCACCACTCTCCTTCTTCGCGGGTTTCGATGGGCAACATGCAGGGTTTGCAAACATCCCACCATTTTTGAATTACCGGGTTAGCTGCCATTTCAGCCATATCTTTCTCAAACTGATTTCCATGGTACTCAAAATAGGCAAATAATATTTCATCTTTTAAATATATGGAATAATTTTTCAGATTGCTTTTAGCAATTGCTTTGGTAACATCTGGCCAAACTTCTGCATGAAGTTTTTTGTATTCCTCAACCCTTTCAGGTTTTAATTTGATAATTTGTCCGTAACGGTGCATTGTATCTGTTTTTATTAATTGATGCGTTTTGTAACTCATTGAATAACCGTTGAAAATTCTTGCCAAAACTGCAATATTTTTCTCATCACCTTTCAAACTATCAACAGGCGCCTCAAGATATTTTTCAATAGGTGGCAACAAGGAATTCTTGCCCGGTTTAGTAAAACCGTAAAGCCCGACTCCTGCTTTAATAGCATTTGGCACTACCACCGCTGGATCCTGTTTGTTCCAATTGGCCAAACAAGTAATCAAACGTGTTTTTTCTCCAACCATATTCCGTACTGCTTCAACTCCTTCTATATCTCCTGCTTCGTTCATAAGCCAATCGATTTGTTGGAACATTTTTGAATTAACAATGTGCGGATGGGTAATATCGAAACTTGTTAACCAAATAATACAATCCGGATTGGTTTCCTTTGCTGCCTTGTAAATCACATCCCAACAAGCAGAAATGGCAAGCCGGCTGTATGTATCATAATCCTTCTCTGAAAGTTTGTCCTCTCCGGGGAACTGTTTTCCCATCAGTTCTTCATAACGCTGCTTTTCACAATCGAGCCATTTACCGTTGGTACTGCTTCTATTGGGTTGGTAAAACCAGTCGATCATAAATCCGTCAATACCGGTATTTTTAACGGCATCGCGAATTACTTCATCCAAATAACCAAGGTATTTTTTTGTATAAGGAATGTGGCGGTCGGTGGGAATTCCGTAGCTATATTCAGGATTCTCCAAGCCCCAACGTGTATTTGAGCCAATACAGAAATAGCCCATAACTTTCATTCCTTCTTTGTGTCCAAGCCGAACCATCTCGGGTAGGAAATCGTGCTTTAATCCGGGTTGTTCAGGAACGACTCCATTTTTATACCAGGCATAACCATTGCACGATACTATAAAAGTTTGAATGGTATTTACACCCATGTCTTTGTACCATTGAATATGTTCTTCGGGAGAAGCATCAGCCCACAAGCCTGGCTTGGCAAATGCATTCGGGCCTCCCTCACCCCAATTAAAATCAATAGAAAAAGCCTGGATAGGCTCATCTGTTTCTTGCTTTTGTGTTGTACAACCCACAAGAAAAAACTGAAAAGAAATGAAAATAATTAAAAGTACTTTAGCTTTATTCATGCTTTTGATTTATTAGTTTTTATGGAAATAACTCCTAATTTCTATTTTCTAAAATTATATACTTTTCGCCGGCTATAGTTTCAAAAGTAGCAATTCCGTTATCATCTATTTCTACCTCTTTTGACCTGCCACTTCTTTCATTTCTGATTTCCACATTTCCCCAAGGAATTACAAGACTAAACTGACCTCCAAATTCAGATACAATTTCAATTTCTGAAACCACACCGTTCTTTAACTGAGCTGAAACCAGAAACCCTCCCCTGGCTCGCAAAGTTGTAAATTCAGCATCCTCTTCCTTAGGCCAGGCCGGAAAAACACGAATAATGTTATCAACGCTCTGCAACAGAAGTTCTGTAATCGCACCGGTTGAAGCAAACATCTCGGTATAATGACCGAAACTGTCGAAAAGCTCATAAGTGGAAAAACGAATACTTCCGTTTGGTTTTCGACGAACCCGAAGTGCTTCTTCAAGCCAACTTTTAGCATCGGGAGTACTTAGTCGTGCTTTGGAAACGGCAAGCATAATGGTTGAGTTATTTTCATTTGTTTTAATATGCTTTAAGGTATGTGCAAAAAGTTTCTTTTCTTCGGAAGAAGAGAAAAAAGTAACCTGTTCGGCTGGAAAAATTGGGGTGATGGGTACAGGAATATTGTAGTTCAGCGGCTTACCACCTTCTCGGTCAACCACAAATCCTGATGATTTTTCAACAGGATAATCGGGTAACATCCGCATATATATTTTTGCTTTATTGGCAAGTTCCTGATCTTGATTCAATTTGCCGGACGCCTCTATAAAACCCCGAAACAAAAACCTCATAAAAGCAATATCGAAAGGACAATTATATACGCCAAAGGGCAAATGTTCAGGTGAAACGGTTGGACCAAGATGCAATTTACCATCTTTTCCAACCTCACATTTCTCACAAAAATTAACGTAGAACCTTGCCATTTCCCGAATAGCAGGATAGATCTCCTGAAGCCTCTCTTGTTCAGGATAAAACTTATACGACAACCAAAGATTGTGCATTAAGAAGCCGGAAAGACCCAGTGTATATGCCCAGGGGCCTCCGGCAAACATCCGGTTATTATTCGATTTGCACTCTTCAGGATTAACCGGTTCGTGACGGTAGAGATTATGTGGATAAAATGCTCCCTTGATGCCATAAGTTTGTTCTGCAAACCACTGCGCACGGGGAAGATAATCCAAAACCACTTTATTGTAAGGATTGACATACTCTACATGGTTGGTATTAAAGAAACTCCAAAACGTTTGCTGAAAATTATAATTAATAGTGTAGTTATCGTGCCAGCCTTCGGGTGGGTTTAAAAGTGGCCCGATAAAAAGGCCTATTGCCTGTGATTTTGGATTCTGGGCACAGCGGCTAAAATAGAGATTTTGATACCAGATATCATTAAGGTTTTTATCAGAAAGTTTAATACCGCTTGCCTGCCAGAATTTGTGCCAAAGATCTTCATGTTTCTTAACAACTGTAACAATATCTTTTTGAACATACGATTTGGCCAACGCAATAGCTGCTTCCATAGGATTTTCGTTTTCAAGCGATGAAACAACTGCCACAAAATGGTTAATCCCTTTAGATGCCATGGCAGTTACTACATGCATACCTTTCCAGTCGCCGGAAACATCAGCCGGCAATACCTGCTTTACCCATTTTACATTATCGGTTTCTCCCATTTTTGCGGCAGGTATTGGTTGCCATGCCTTGCCGCTTAGGGTTACTTTTTGCTTTGTTTGAATATGATAAACATTGTCTTGTAAAAGTGGGCGAATAACAATCTCATCATTATTTATATTTGTGTTTGAACGTAAAATATCAATAACAGCATGTTGGCTACCTGAGTAATCAATTGTTATATTGGCAAAATTGATTGAAAGTGGATATGGTTTGTCCCAACTTGGTGGTATTGTCAACTCCCGTGAAGTTTTACCGGTTGCAATATCAATTTTAGCCAGTTCGGGATCATCTTCGGTATCAATACGTGCATCGTAAACATCATTTTTTGCCAACCGAAGGATAATCTGATTACCCTGTGCATAAACCAAAGAATGAATATCACCATTCCCTTGTATCAAGGCTTCCATTGTTGGTGATTGTAACGAATTGGTTTCAATCTTCGCTCTCTCAATAATATCAACATAAGGAATTTGTTTTGCAGTTTCTCTACCTTGCCCATTAACATCAATAAAAAAGTATGTAAAACTGATTATGAGAGCTAATAAGTATGTTCTTTTATTGTGTAAATTCATAGTTTTATTCCGTTTTATACAATTCAGTTGTTTCACCCGGTTTCATTTTTAACTCAATCAAAGAGGTTCCGGTAACACTTTTTGAATTCACTCTGTATTTTAAGCCGGTAAAAGGGTTATGAATCTTAATAACTCCTCCTTTTTCAGAATTGATTTTTACAAATTGAACCTCTCCATCCTTCTTTTCCGAAGAGACGGTAAATGCCCCCTCTGTTCTTAGGTTGTTAAAAGCAACATCTTTCCATTCAGCCGGAATGGCCGGAAAAACCCGGACGATACCGGAATGGCTTTGTATCAGCATCTCCTGAACAGCTGCCGCAAAAGCAAAATTACCCTCAATGGTAAACGGCCGGTACTTGAATTTCGAAAACCCGCGATCGTACTGTTCTCCATTAACATGAAAGGAGTTTGGAAGGCAAAAATTTTCCGCAAATATCCTTAAGGTTTTTGCAGCTCCTTCTCCATCAAACATCCGTGCCTGAACATTGGCAAACCAGCTAAATGAATATCCGGTCCACCAATCAGTACCAAGCTCTTTTAAGTTTTGAACCGTATTGGTAATTATTGTTTGTGCTTCTTTTCCTTGTGACCAGTCGATGCTACTTAGAGGATGAATAGCCAAAAGATGAGAAAGATGCCTGTGTGATTCATTACAGGGAAAACCGGGAGCATACATTAATCCGCTCTGTTCATCAATTGCAAATTCAGGACAAGCCTTCAGTAAACTATCCCATCTTTTTGCATCTTCAGTATTATCGAGTTCAAAAGCCAGTTCGGCTGCTTTTTCAAAAGTCCATCGTATTAACGCAAGATCGTAGTTGGTTATATCATAAAACCATGCTTTTGCTTTGTTGCTATAAATTTCCGGACTCGAACTTAAAGGCAACTTAAGTTTACCATTCTCATCTTTTTCAGTAATATCTTCCAAAAATATGGCAACATCCTTTATCCATGGGTATGCCCTGTTTTTAAGAAATTCCCGATCCATAGAGTAACGCCAATGCAGGTAAAAATGGTGAGACAACCATGCCGCAGCAGTAGGGGTATAACCATACTGCGACCAACCTCCAATAACCTTTCCTTCAAGAGTAGAAGCTCCGGGTACATTTATACCTTCTGCATCAAAAAATTCGCGCGAATATTCTTTAAAGTTATCCCTGTATCTCCATAGCCAATCCAGGAAACCCTCTTCCAAGTCCAAATGATTTCCACTATAAGCCGGCCAGTAACACAACTGGGTATTCAGGTCGTGGTGGTAATCGCCTTTCCATGGTGGTATCTGCCCGTTATCTGCAGTCCATACTGCCTGCAGTGCCACCGGAGGTGCATTCTTACGGGCAGCTGAACCAAATTTATACATATCCAGATACCACTGTCGTTCAATTACCGAATCGGGAAGCGAGATGTTTGCCCGGCTCCAGAAGTTTTTCCACCAATTCTTATGGCTTTCCAATTCGTTGGGATAACCGCGACTAAAACTATTCTTCACAACTGCCATCGCATCCTCCGATTTTTCCCATTCCGGATATTCAGAACTAATCGACCAGCAACCTACCAGTTGATTGTTGTGATATTCCCATTCAACATAAACATGATATTTAAAACCACCCCAACCTTCCTGAATATAACTGTGGCTGTTTGAAGTGCTATGAACCTTACCTTGTGAATAACCCAAGGTCAAAAGATCTTGTGGATTTAGCGAATTGGCTTTTTTGTTCATATCACCATGTGTATAATCCGGAGGGACGAGGATTGGAATAAAATCGTTATCAACACCTTTAAACTTAAACCATCCATTATTCTTATCTCCATGCACAAAGGTGGTTAAACTTGTATTGTTTTTCCATTTTATTATACAGAGAGCATCAGATACGTTAAGGGATACATTCTCAACCTCCCCTAATTTCTTTATATCAAACTCAAGAGCTGCACCCGGAATTTTAGTGGGGGCAGGATTATCATCGTACAAGCAATCGAGCTTATCATGCACCTCTGAGAACGTTCCGTTTTTACGTTGTTCTATTATCCAATTATAATTCCATATCGCCGTATCTTTTATTTCAATTGGCCTTAGATCCCACAAATCGGCTCTGTCGAGCGACAAACGTAAGTTTCCATCCTTTTGCCAAACCAATGCACCAAGCATCCCATTTCCTAAAGGAATAGCTTCGTCCCATGAAACCGGTATGTAATCAAAAGACAACCCGTGTCCTTGTGTTGTTACATTGTCACTCCCCGTTTTTGGTTTTGTGCAACCAAAAAACAATACGACAAAAATTAGTATCGCAGTTATATTTAACATTTGTATTGATTTCATTTCTAAACCTTTAAATTATTCAATTCTTATATTACCTCTTAAATGTATATCACTGGAAGAATTACCAATCTGTATTTCAAATTTGCCCGGTTCTACAACATAATCCATATTTCTATTCCAAAGGCCTAATTCAGAACAGGGTATTTCAAATTCAACAGTTTTCGTTTCCGAGGGTTTCAATTCCACCTTTTCAAATGCCTTTAATTGCTTTACCGGAGTGGCAACCGAGCTAATCATATCATTAATGTAAACCTGTATCACCTCTTTTCCTGCAACTTTACCCGTATTTTTAATATCCACTGTCAATTGAATGGTCTCATCAGGTTTAAGTACGTTCTTTTTTATTTTGAGGTTTGAAATCTTAAACTTTGTATAACTCAATCCAAAACCAAACGGAAAAAGAGGGTCTGTTGAACTAAAAACATAATCTCTGCCCGGTTTTTCTTTTGTGCCAGGTTGATGATAAAAACCCCTTCCGGAAGGCTGGTAATTATAAAATACCGGCACATGCCCCACACTTTGCGGATATGAAACAGAAAGTTTCCCTGAGGGGTTCACCTCACCAAACAGAATTCGGGCAATGGCATTTCCTCCCTGCTCGCCGGGATACCATGCATCAAGGATGGCAGGAATATGCTCACTCTCCCATTTAATATTGTAGGCACGCCCGTGAACCATAACCAGAACAATCGGGTTGCCTGTTTTATAAATAGCCTTTATCAGTTCGGGTTGTATTCCCGGTGGTCTTAATTCAGCCCGGTCGAAACCTTCACCACAGGTCGGACTGTCATCTGAATTATCGTCTCCCCAACCAATACCTGACAATGTCATGCTTGTGCCACCAATAACCAAAACTACAACATCACTTTTTGTGGCAGCTTTTACAGCCTCTTCTATGCCTTCATCATTTAAATCTGTAATATCACAGCCTTCGGCATAGTTTATTTCAACCTTATTACCAACATAATTTTTTATACCTTCAAGTACTGTTATTCCCGACGACTTAGCTTTAGTAGCGCTATAATCGCCATATTGAATTCTATCAGCATTTGGTCCTATTACAGCAATCGACTTATAGTCTGATATATTCAGCGGTAACAGATGATTGTCATTTTTTAATAGAACCGTCGATTCTTCTGCTATTTCACGTGCTAACAGAATTGAGCTTTCGGTATGTACCAGTTTGGATATCTGTTTTGGTGCTTTGTACGGTTTATCAAATAAGCCGACCTTAAATTTGACAGTCAGAATATTACTGACAGCTTCATCAATTAACTTGATATCTAACTCTCCTTTTTCCACTAAATCTTTTAATACTGAATGTGAATATGCATAAGGTTGAGGAGCTTCCAAATCAATACCAGCAGTTAATGCTTGCATTGCTGTTTGTGGCTTATTTTCCGATGTTTTATGAAAAAATTCGAGCATTTGAATTGCGCCATAGTCAGAAAAAATATAGCCATTAAATCCGTACTCTTTGCGCAAAACATCCTTTATTAGATGAGTGTATGCATGAAGAGGAATTCCGTTTAACTCATTATACGAAGGCATTACTGAATAAATATTAGCATCCTGAACTACTTTTTTAAATGGATAGAGGTGAATATCCCTCAATGTTCTTTCTCCAATATCATTGGGGCCAAGATTTATTCCGGCAACAGGTGTACTGTAAGCCACAAAGTGCTTGGCAGTACACATTAGATGGTTTTCAGGAATATAATTTTTTGTGATTTCCGGAGCACCCTGCATGCCAATAACAAAAGCTTTTCCCATTTCGGCTACATGAAAAGGGTCTTCTCCAAAACACTCTTCAACACGACCATAGCGTGGGTCTCTCGCCAAATCGAACAATGGAGACAGTGCCTGGTCAACACCTGACAATGTAGCTTCTTTGGCAATTACTTCGCCCATTCTTTTAATTAATTCCGGATTCCAGGTACTCCCCTGTGCAATTGCCTGTGGAAAGATAGTTGCACCAAAAGCCAGTTGTCCGTGTAAACACTCTGCAATTTGAATGGCCGGAATTCCAAGTCTGGTATTCTCTCTTAAATATCTGTCGGCAGCTTCCGAATATTTGGCAATCTCTTCAACTCCAATAAACGGACTTTCCAAACATCCTGTACTTCGCCCGTCAAAGAGCCTTTCCAAGGAGCTTTCAGTAATCACACCACCATTATCGGTTTTCAGTTTCCTTAAACTAAGCATCGACATTTGGCTTATTTTTTCGTCTAATGTCATACGCGAAAGCAGGTCTGCAACCCGCTGCTGAACGGGCAAATCCGCATTCTTGTATGGGAGTTTTTCCTGAGCTTTAATGGACGGGAATGACGATAGTATTATTGTTAATGTCAACAACAAATATTTACAGTTATGAGAAAAAAGAATCATTAACTTTTTCATCTGTTTGTAGTTTTAATAAATTAATGCGGGCTTAAATTGTATTTTTCCACTAAAATCTGTTTTACTTTTTAAACTAAAACGTAAAGTAATTTTACTTTCGTCGGTAACTTGTGCTGTGCGATTAATGTTTATTTCGTTCCCCTTTACAGTTGTGAAACTTTCTAATACAACCCGTCCGTCATAAATCAGTTCTACATTGCTGATTTTAAATTTTGTATCTGCATTTTCAGGCTCAACCCTCACTGTAAACTGACCGGGCATTTTAATTTTTCCGGTAAGATTAACTTCTATTATCGTATTTTCTTTTGTATTAAAATTACCAATATTTTGCCAGTTTGACCAGGGGCGAATCTCACGTTTTGGCGGGGCGACAAAATCTTCGACATAATATACCGACAGTTTTCTGATTACCGGTTCGTTTACATTTTTAGTTATATTGAGCCGTATTTTTGACACTTCAATTTCATCGAAATAATCTATCTTCATACGTCCAACGGACTGACCACGGCACAACTCTTTCCAGTTCCCATCAATAAAACCTTCAATTTTGTATTCCCGTATCCGGTGCCCCAAACGGTAATCTTCCATGGTCACCACATGGTTTATTTTTTTCTTTCCGGACATGTCGAGCTCAACAATTTTCCCTTTCTGTTCATTAACTGAAGCAATGGGGATTTTAAACCGGCGGTCAATTTCATCGCCAAAAGCTTTATAGAGTTTTCGGTCGTTTTCAGGGATTAAGCCGCTTGTGTTGGGTGTTGAATTCAGTAAAAACACACTGCCATAACCAACCGATTTATAATAGCACTCCATTAACTCATCGAGAGATTTACGTTTCTCTTCGTTTTCAGGCGACCAAAACCAATTATGGTCATATAGTGTTGTGTTTGTTTCTATCGGAGCCCAAACGTCACCATTAGGGTCATCATGTACCTGTGTTGCAACACCTGACTTGAAATCTTCACTTTTTACAGTATTCCAAAACGGATAGAATAGTTTTCCTGATTCGGTTCCTGGCCAACGAAGTGTGGCATGTGGCCCTTGAAAAACAACAGAATTTTTGGCATACTTTTCTAAAATATCAGAAACATCAATCACACAGCTTCCATCGAACCAAACCTCAATTATATCTCCATAATTTGCCAATGTTTCTTCCAATTGTGTTCTAAAAACTTTATTGTAGGCTTCCTGTTTCGACGGGTCTTTGGTTTTTCCGCCACTTCCAATTCCGGCTCCCCAGATTTCATCACCCGGATAAACATAAATTCCCAGGTTTAATCCGTACTTTTTACAAGATTCAGAGAGTTCTCTTATTACATCGCCTTTACCATCTTTGTAGGGTGTGTCTTTAATTCCATAGTCTGTTGTTTCGGTTTGCCACCAGCAAAAACCACCAGTGTGTTTGGCTACAAAAAGAATCTCCTTGGCACCCCAGAGTTGTGCAGTTTCGCACCATTGGTCGGTATTCAGTTTTTTAGGATTTATCTGCTCCAGCGGAGTGGAGTGATTGTCGTATTCTCTCCCCTGCCAGGTACAGGGGTCCAAACATACAAACATAATTCTCTCTTGCTCGTGCCACTTATACTGAACTTCTGATGGTTTTGGCAGGTGTTGTGAAATTGCTGTTTTGCCAATGAGCAAAATACTTGCTACGAGGATTAGTTTAAATTTTTTCATATTAGCTATTCTATTACATCTTCCATAAAAAAACTAAGGCCGGCATCCTTGGCATCTTTATCAAATTCGATGTGAACTGTTATTTTATGTTCATCTGTTGTTGCTGCAGTATGTGTGAAGTTGTAGATTCCATCTTTTTCTTTTTGCACCATCTGTTCCATTACAAATTCTCCGTCATAAGCCACTCTCACACTGGTAATGGAGTGAGTAAAGCTTGTAATAATTTTGAATTGATACTGTGCCGGAATCGAAATTTTATCTGAAATGTCAATTGTTGCATGTTTCTCGTTGGTTTCAAAAGAACAAGGCAGCCATTTAATCTCCTTAACAAATTCCACATTATCATCAGAAAATTTTAAGAAATCATTGTCGCCTTCCAGCTTATAAACTTTAAAGTCTCTTACAATAGGGATTCCTACACTGTTTACAATTTCTAAAGAAACTTCAGCAGCCACAACATCATCGAAAACAACAATACGTTTGTACCCAACAGCTGAACCTCTGTTTACAAGTTGCCATTCGCCTTTTTCGTTTTTAACTTTTACTTCAAAGCGACGAATCCGCTCTCCGTAGCGATAATCTTCGCGAAGCATTAATTGGTTAATTGTTTGCGGTTTATCAAACTTGATGATGTACTTATTTCCGCATCCATTTGTTTCTCCGAGAGGATTGGCAAAACGCCTTTTTAAATCGTTCCCAAAATCATTATAAATTTTCATGTGGCTTTTGGGAATAAGTCCTGTCGTATCAGGTGAAGAGTTAAGAAGGAAAACTCCACCACGCCCAACAGACTTATAATAAAGTGTAATAAGGTTTTTGACACTTCTCATCTTTCCCTCATTCTCAGGACTCCAAATCCAGTGGCGTCCCATATTCGGAATATCTACTTCCAAAGGTGCCCAGACATCTCCATCGGGATTGCTCTGTTTCACTGTAGCCAGACCCGTATTTAAATCTCTCTTTGACAAAGAATTCCATGCCGGGTAAGGTAAAACACCACTCTCGTTTCCACACCAACGGACGTTCGCTAATGGTCCTTGCAGGTTCACGGCATCCGGTGCATATTTTTTTATAATATCTGTGATATCAATTTTACAGCTGCCATCAAACCAAAGCTCATTAAGTAGGTCCGGATTATCTTTAAAGCGACTAAGGGCCTCTGTATATTGCCCCCTAAAAACCTTATTATATGCCTCTTGTTTCGATGGGTCTTTAGTAACTCCACCTGTACCTACACGATTTCCCCACTTTTTCTGATCTCCCGGATAAATATAAATTCCCATTTGAAGATTATTTTTTTTACAACTTGCCATAAGTTCATTAAGCACATCACCTTTCCCTCCTTTGTAGGGTGTATTTTTAATCGAATACTCACTGGTTTCTGTTTGCCACCAGCAAAAACCTCCAACATGTTTTGCTACATAAAGAATGGTTTTGGCACCAAAAGATGTTGCAGCTTCTGCCCATTGATCTGTATCCAGTTGTTTTGGATTTATGTCTTTGAGAGGTGTTGTTTCCCTGTCCCACTCAACTCCCTGCCATGAAGCTGGAGACAAATGGACGAACATAATTCTTTCACGCTCGTGATACTTATATTGAGCTTCACTTGGACGAGCCAAATGAGCTGCTTCGGGGTCATTGATAACCTCATCCATTGTTAACTTTTGTTCTTCGTGGCTATTGCATGCTGCAAAACCAAACAAAATAAAAATTGCGATAAATCTAAACAAATTCATATCCTTCGCTTTTAAGGTAAATAAAATAACTCTAAGCTGGTAATAATTCATTAAACATTGCCTCCACATTTGCCGGGGAGATATCGGTTAATATAGCTTCGTGGCTTGGAGAAATTATTAACCCGGTTGGAAAAAGTTCTTTTAGCTCCCTCACCTTTTTACTCACATCTTCAGGAGTACCGTTTACCAATAGTTCCTGCGCATCAACACCTCCGCAAAAAGATGTTTTGCCGGCATATTTATCTTTCAATTCAGCTGCCGACATACCGGCAGCCAAAGCCTGAATAGGATGAATTGCATCTGCCCCCAGTTCAATTAAATCGGGAATTATTTCGGCGATGGAACCACATGAATGATGGATTACCTTGTAGCCATAAGAGTGCGCCTGGTCTATAAGTTGCTTTGTTCCCTTGTAAACAAACTGCTGTAAAAGTTCGGGCGACAGCATCAAACCGGTTTGGCTTCCCCAGTCGTTTCCAATCAACACGGCATCTAACTTATCGCCGGCGGCTTTGTAAAATATTTCGTTTGCCTCCAAATAAAAATCGGTAATCCGGTCTATAACTGCCTCAAACATTTCGGGTGCCATATACATTGTTGTCATTGCATTTTCCATTCCAAAGGCAGCGCATGCATCCTGAAAATGTGCCGACCACATAATCCCCATCAATGCATAATCCTGTGGGGCATCTTCGACTGCTTTTTTACATGTTTCAAAATCCATGTGCTCTGCCGGTTTAGGCCAGTTAAATTCGTTAACTTTTGCTGGGTCAGTAAAATCTTCGAAAAAACCAGGAGCAGTTAGTGTGCGTTCGTCATTTGACGATGCTCCTTTTTGGGCAAAATCAAAGGCACAGGCAATGTGATTTAGCGGGGGATGGTTATAAGGAACTTCAATTGGATAAATATCGTCGCCTATTTTTTCTTTGAGTTCGTTATATGTACTTACTCCGAAATGTTTATATAAATTTGGTAAAGCTTCAGCCACCGGAAGCCCCAGCCATGATGCCGGGTGGTCAACAGGTTTATTTTCTATTGTTGCGTAAAAGCGTTCTTTGCGGTTCATAGTATTATTAGTCTTAGTTATTAATTGCCTTTTATAATAACATCTTGCAATCTTGATTCAGGCGTTACTTTCAGATTTTCTATTTTCCCTTTTATAATCCGTCCTTCAATTACGGTTTTATAAGGTGCATGAAGTTTAAAATCAACATCCCAATCTTTGGGCCAGGCAGGTGTCAGGTAAATCTTTTTTGAATATGGGTCTGTTTGTAATAACATTGACTGAAAAGCTTTCATTAAAGTACCTCCATGATCCTGATCGGGTGTCCAATCGTAATTAGGTCCCCAAAAAGCCGGGAAACGTTTTGTTTTATCGTAATTCTTTGCACGACTTACCAAACCATTTTTTGCCTGTTCCGTCAATCCCAGATAAGCCATAAAAATATCATCCTGACGCCAGCCAAAATGTCCTTTGTCCCATCGGTGTTCCAACGCATTTTCTCCATACTCCGGATTAGGCATTCCAACACCAAACAGTCGGAATGGAAAAACTGCGTACAGTTCCGGATTTTCAACATTCTGCTTATTCTCAAAACGTTCAGCAGGGGCTAAAGCAATTCCTGATGGTGTTTCCCGTAAAGGAATTTCAGGCAGCTTAACGCTAAGTTCGCTCCAGAATTTCCTGTCTGGTTCACTTGTTAAGTTTTTCGGTAGTGCAGCAAGCCTTTTTGTAATACTGTGCAACCCTGCCAGTTCGGGCATTGGGTTTGTACAGTCCCACCATGTTTCACAGGCCATGGAGGGATGCATTACCAATTGTCCCTTGTTGTTTGTTTTGTAATAATTATCAAAAAAACGCAATACATCATTTGCTACCGGCAGAATTTTATGCTGAAGAAATTCTTTATCGAGGGTATAATCATAGTAATCCAGCATCATATAAACCAACTCAAGACCGGAAACCCACTCCCACTTATGCCAGCCACTTTCCTGCAGGGGGTCTTCCCGCTCTTCATAAGGTGTCAAACCATAAGTAGCTATAAAATTAGCACCCCAGAAATAGACACATTCAGGGAAGTAAACTCCGTCGAACCCAAAATATTTTTTTGTGCGTTTTTTACTCAATTGATAAACTTCATCGGCATACATTTTAAAAAATGGTTGCATCAGGTCGTAATCGCCGGAAGCACACATACTGAGGTAAGGCAAGCGCGTATTTTGCCACCAGTAACCGGGTCCCCAACGGCGGTAATCAGCATCACCTGGATTGTCGCCGGTTGGAACCGTAAATATGGATCCGTTAAATTTTATAGGATAGTTACCACGCCCTGCACAAGCATCGATAAACCGTTGTAAATTGTATGCACGCGATACAATAAATGCATCGTCGTCTTCGGGCTGCCGGACACTGTCATTCGAACTGGCATAAATCCAGCTTCTGTTCCAGAATGCAGTCCACCAATTCCGATGAGTTTTCTTTCGGTTGGTGAAAGATTTTTTTTCAGTATTGACAGCAAGGTTCTCAATTGATTTTTGCCACTCTTCAGGTTTCGAAGGTTGCTGAGTTAAAACATATACATTCAACCGACCTAATTTTGCAGCTTCAGTTTGCAAGCTTTTATCGCTTGTTCGTTTGGCTTTTATTCCGGTGATAATTGCTCCGAAGGTACGATGAAGAATGGGATCGTTTGTGATAAACTCCGACAATCCTTGCAATTTCATATTCAAATCGAAACCAACCGATTTTTTATTGTAATGATACCAACCTATATAATCTTTCGTATCCTGAATTAACCGATCCGGCTCTACAATTACTGGCTGGTGCAAACTACCCGGTTTTGACCTATCTTCCATCAAATCGCTTGATTCCAATTTTGGTAATGAATAAGGTTTGGTACGCCATAATTCAATGTTTGCAGTCATGCTTAACGGAACAGAGCATTCTTGTGTAATATGAATAACCGGATTATTGGCATCAACCCACAATTGAAAACTAAGATTAACTTTCTTATCTCCTATTTTGCCGACGGAATTGATTTGGATGGTTCCGGTTTTTAGATCCAGTTCCTGCTTAAATTCTGTTCCGGGAAAAATAATGGAGGGGCTGAATTTCACCCTTACTTTACCAACTTTCAGCAAACGTCCGTTGTCGCCCCACGAGTCGGTTTTGCCTATATAAAAGCAGATGTCGCCATTCTCTTCAACCCATACATTCAAGCCAATATCTCCATTACCAATGGGCATCGATCCATGATGGTCTATGCTTGGTGAGTCCCAAATAACATTGTATGCGGTAAGTTTTTTCTGATTCTCGGTTGGTTGCGTTTTAACAGTTTTACAAGCGAAAAAAATGGTAATCAGCAAGATTCCTGCTGCAATAATACCTGTTAAATTTTTATTCATGATTATTTCTTTTAAATAAATTATATCTCTGTATGAATATCAGATTCTCCCAAATGTTCCGATTCATTAAGCAATTTAATCGATACATTTAAATTTTTTAATTCTATTGCCTACCTCATGTTAATTATCGTTATAATTTATAATCCTTTTGTAGAAGAAACCATAGGCCGAAGTTGCGAGTAAAGGAATAACAACAACAATTAATGATGCCGACAAACTAAAGTAATCAGCAGTTACACCAAATAGCAGCGGTATAAAAAAGCCTCCCGAAATAGCCATAATAACAAACGAAGATGCTTCATTTGTATCTTTCCCGAGTCCTTTTGTTGCGAGGGCAAATATTGAAGCAAACATGATGGAGATAAAAAATCCAATGGCAGTTATGGCATATATCCCAACTGTTCCCCCGGCAACCATCGATGTAATTACCAAGAGTGCAGCTATCAAGGCAAATGAACCGAGAATCTTAGCAGGATCAATTTTTGTCATAGCCCAGGCACCTAATAGTCTGCCTGCCATCAATCCATAAAAAATAATAGATGAGAGTTGTACTGCTTTGGCATTCCCAATCTGTCCAACCTCTTTAAAGTAGGGTGTCATTAACTGGTACAATATTGCTTCGGCACCCATGTAAACAAACATAATAATAAAGCCAATCACAAAATGACGGTGTTTAAAGGCACCCCCCGGTTTAAAGCTAATCGCAACACTCTTTTGTTTCTCTTCTGTTGGATTAGGAGGCATATTAACGACAATAACCAGAAAAGCCAACAAAAAGAAGACACCGGCAATAAGCAAGTAGAATATTTTTATCCCTCCAAAAATGTCATCTCCATACAGTTTGAGTATAAACCATCCGGCCAAAGGGGCAGTTAAAGCAGCACCAATAGCACCCACACCCTGTGCGAAATTAATTCGGGCTGCTCTGTTTTTTGGCTTTCCGGATATACCAACATAAGGGTTGCAAACTGTTTGGAGAATAGTTACTCCGGTAAACAAGACAAATAACCCAATCAGGAAGATGTTGTAACTTTCGGCAACTGAAGCGGGATAGAATATCAATAACCCAACTCCGGTAACTGCTGCGCCGAGAGCAATGGCTTTTTGAGTTCCGAATTTGCCAATAATAATTTTTGCAGGGTACGACATCAGAAAAAATGCGAGAAAAGACAAGGATGTTCCGAACGAGACCTGAGTGTTGGAGAGATTAAACGACTCCTGAAAAAAAGTGGCCAGAACATTAAACATGTTCCAGATAAATCCCCACATGAAAAATAGGATATAAACTAAAAGCAGAGGTAAGAATTTTGATGTTTGATTTTTCATAATTGATCAATTAAGCTTATGTCGGAAAACAGCAGTAGAGAGCAGGTAGTCCGGTAACTGTAAATATAATAATTTACTCTATTTCTTTTGATAAAAACCTGATATTTTAATCTTTAAATCTAAATTATCTTCTCTGAATCTGTCCACTTTACTGTAGGCACTGTTATCGAAACTTATTCCGGTATAATGCCATGTTTTATTTAGCCTTTGATATTTATCTTCGCAGATGTCATTGAATAGATTTAATTCCCACTCGGTAAAAAGTCCTGCGTATTCATTTCGTATTTTTGTGGCAATGGCCTTCATATTTTTTGTGCTGTCTGTTGACCCCGGGATGATTGGTGTGCGAAATTGCAACTCCGGTTTGTTGTGTGCTAAATTATACGATTTAATCCATTCCAATGATTCAAATATGTGGGAGGTGTCTTGTCCGGTTAGTTTTACGGCTGCCTCATCCTCCATAACTTTCAGGTCGAAAAAGAGAAGGTCGGTATAAGGGATTATCATTTCGAGAGCCTTTTTGAGATAAATCCGGAAGTGTCAAATGCAGTGTGAATACCCTCATTGCGGCATTTCTGAAACAGTTGGCTTACAAATTCGGGGGCTATCCCCGGCTCACCACCTGTTACTGTTATTCCACCTCCCGATTCTTCGAGGAAAAGTTTGTCTTTTAACACCCGATCAAAAACTTCTGAAACAGTATAATCTTCCCCTAACTTTTCGATAGCTTTTGAAGGACATACATCAACACAAGTATAACAACCAACACACTTGCTACGGTCAACTGCTATTCCTGATTTCTGCATAGAAAGGGCAGATTGGGGACAGGCATCAACACAGCTTAAACATCCAATACATTTGGAGTGCAGTACCCATATCTCTTTTTTTTGCGAAATACCTTCCGGGTTATGACACCAAAGACAATTCAGAGGGCATCCTTTTAAATATATAACAGTTCGGTAACCCGGGCCGTTATGCGTATTTAACGATTCAATTTTAAATATTCGCCCTTTTATCTCGTTGTTTGATTTTTGCTTGTCCATTAAAAGCTGACAATTATTGTTGAACTCCTTCGGAGATATTAAGCTACAAATTTTTATAATTTACCCGCTCAATAAACTCTTTCTGGAAACGTTTATCCATAGTTACAAAGTGGCTGGAGTAACCGGTTACTTTTACATTAATATCGTTATAAATTGGGTTTTCATTATCATTCATAGCATCTTCAAGAACGTCTAAATCAACCAGATTAAAATTTATCTGCACCCCGCCTTTCTTGAAAAACCCTACAGAAAAGGCATCCATAAGTTTATCTTTTTCAGAACCGGCTTTAAAGAAATCGGGAGTTAATTCAATCTGAAAAGAACCGCCCTGATATTTAGAGAAATCGAGTTTTGTAAAATAATTTACTGTACTTGCAATGCCATTACTATTGCGACCGTGCATGGGATTCATTCCGTGTGCCAACGGCTCTTTTGCCAGTCGACCATCAGGAGTAGCACCCAACATTGGCCCGGCATAAGTATGCCCCATGTACTGAAACAGTGAAGGACGATAATTAAACCCTTTGTTATTCTGCTTGCTCTCCAGCACTTCCCTGACCTGCTCTGCAACCTGAATTGCCATTGCATCAACTCCGTCCTCATCATTACCGAATTTGGGAACGTTCAAAAAGTGCTGTCTCATAACTTCCCGTCCTGCCCAATTCTCCTTAAGGGCATCCCCCAACTCTTCAAGAGAGTACTGTTTTTTTGTGAAAACCAACTCCTTTATGGCATACATTGAGTCTGCCACATTGGGAACACCCAATACATTTACAGAAGTGTAGTTGTATCTCACGGCACCTTTATCAGTACAATCCTTACCCTTTTCGATACAATCGTGCATGCAAAAGGTAGTTACCATCTCAGGCCACACTTTTGCCTGCCAGTCGTAAGTTACATCTTTAAATTTCACCAATGCATCTGCTGTCCGGTCAACCTCATGGTTGTATATTTTCCAGAAACCATCAAAGTCCTCAACCCTATTTTTTATTGACAGTTCAATTGCTCTTTGCATAGGCTGTACAAGTACAAGGCTGTTAACATCCTGGTCGTTATACTCTGTTCCTACCCCACAATACCACTGGCAGCCGCTGTATGCAACATTCCATGCGTCTTCGGGCTTGTACCCACTTCGCACTTCACTGGCTTTAAGTATGTCGTAATTCACCAAGATGGGTACGCCGCATCCATGTCGTGTCAAAACATCATTGGCATAGCGGTAAAACTTCTTATCCATATCTTCGTGCCACATTACACCCATGTGATTTATTCCGCCCACTAAATCGTAGGCTTCAAGGCAGACCCAACTCATCTCATTTGTGGCGTCCGACATATCTTGCAATCTTCCACCAATGGCTGTGTAGCTTCCGTATTTTATATACATCTCACCAACCAGTTCCCGAGCCATCTGTCGGGTAATTCTGTTTTCTGCTATGTCTTTTTTGTAGAATGGTTGCAGGAGCAAGTCTGTTCGTCCATAGCCATTTCCATGTCCGTGCATACGTTCGGCAACCTGAAAAAACCAGATCCACTGCACCGCTTCGTGGAGTGTTTGAGGAGCTCGTATCGCGAGGTTATCACACACTTCTGCAATGGATAAATAGAGATCTATCTGTTTTGAATCTGACAATTTACTTGCCTTGTTTCGTGCTTCATCTGCATGGCGCTTAATAAAACGCTGAATTGAAAGTGCAATTAATTCCGAGGCTTTCAAATAATCAACTTGTTCGGTTTTACCCTCTTTCTCAAATTTTGAAATGTTTTTTCTTACTTTATCCAGCAGACCATTCCAACCCAATTCCAGTCCAATACTTAAATCGGGAGTGGTATGTGTAAAACTGATTCCACCTGCTCCCAACTCCCGTGCCTCGAAACCATCGTTTCGCTGTTCATCAGGATATTGAAAATAACGCGCTTCATCTAACTGCCAATGAAATTCACCTACAATCAGTTCATTCTCATAAACCTCTGCCGGACTATTATCAATAAAAAAAGCATAATCTTTCGCCCAGTTTAAAGGGGTGTATTCAAAATTGCCTTTTTTTGAAGGCATATCATCTGCTTTTGGGAAAGGGATGCCAATATCAACCCTTGCATTATGGTCACCAATTCCAATTCGTTTGTCAATATCACAGGCATGCTCTCCGGTGGCAGGAGAGAATGATGCAGCTTCGCCTGACCAATGATAAACCAAAAATTCGGCATTATCAACATAGATATCCCTCTTCTTTTCAATTACTAATTGTAATCGTCGGTCAATAAGCGTCTGCATTCTATTGTCAGGTGTAAACTTTCTGGTTACTTCATTTTCCTTCATAATTGTATTATATTTTGACTATCTAAACTTTATTAATACTTTTATTCAGTCAAATGAACACAATAACAGACAGATATAAAATAAACGATTCAAACTAAAACATATACAATCTTAACTATTATGACAATTGATTCGTTTGAATGTAAGATTATTACCGGAGGTTTTAACCATTGCGACAGCTCATGGAATAAATCCAGCAGTGAACTTGATCGCTGCTTTAAAATTTATAATCCTGTTAAGGGAGATGCCATTATTAATGTTGACAATACGGAATATCTAATTGAATCAGGCAATATATATTTTATTTCAGGATTTAATATCGTTTCGCAAAAATGCAACTCTTTTATGGATATCTTCTGGCTGCATTTCATTCCTACATCGTTGTATTTAAGGCATATATTATTGAATTCTGAACCGGTACATGTATGGGATAATACCGATTTTCCTTTTATGGATAATTTCAATAAGTTTACAAAAAAAGTATTCAACAACGATAATTTATTGTCATCAAATATATTAACCCTACACTATTGTTTTGAAGAGGCTAAATTGCACAGTTATATATTAAATTTTATAGCTGATATTATAAAAGATTTTCCCGTACAAAGTTTTTCTGCATCAGGTGAGATTACAAATTTAGACCCTTCACTAAAATTCATGAACAATGAATTTAAACAGAATCCACCCTTAGAAGAGATCGCTTCAAAATCGAACTTTGCACCCAATTACTTTCATCGCATATTTAAAAAGAACTTTGGATTAACCCCTTACAATTATATGCTAAGGTTACGCATGGAGCATGCTATAAAACTGCTTACTACTACGAATACAAGCGTAAAAGAAATTGCTTTTGAATCGGGCTACAACAATGAATTTTATTTCTATCGCCAGTTTAAAAAACAGTTTAATTACAGTCCGGGCAAGCTAAAGAAAACACGTCCTTTTTAATTGTAATGGGAATAATAAGTGTACTTGTTACAGTGTGGAATACTATTCGAATCTTTCATTATAATGTTTAGATATAGAGATATTATAATGAAAGATACTTGTATTTATAGAACGGATTGGACAGCCTTCAGTTTCTTTGCACAGGTGGAGCAGTGAGCAAAAAGAGCAGGAAGTATGAACATTTCAAGTCCAGAACAGGTAATGATGGAATCTGCATTTAAACGAATTTAAACATTATTGAACACTATATTCCTTGATGCATCAATTCCCTTTCAAGCATGGTTTCTGAACTTAGAAGAATAATTGAATTGAAAACCTTATCTTTACAATAGCTTTATATATTATAAAGCAACGTTCTTTAAATGTGAACTAAACGGTGATCCGTAAAATCAAGAGTGATGTAAATCATTGATATAAAGGCATAACTAGGACTATGCTCGAATTCTGGTATCCCAACAATAGGGGAAGTCAATAAAAGGGCTTTCCTTTTTTTATGGAAGAATACTTTTAAAAATTTACAGGATAATTTCAATAAAAAAGCCGGCTCTTAAAAAAGGCCGGCTTTTAATATATTCAAGAAAAATCTATTCTTCTTTTTTCTCTTCAGCAGAATCAGTATTCTCTGATTTTGGTTCTTCAGTAGTTGTCTCTTCGGCTTTTGCCTCAGTTTCTTCAACTGGTTTTACATCTTCAACAACTTCAACTTTATCGGTTGCAACTTCTGTTTTAGCAGCAGTTGTTGCTTTTTTAGCACCACCACGACGCGAGCGACGTTTTTTAGGTGCAGCAGCTTCCTCTTTAGCAGCCAACATTGTTTCGTTGTAATCTACCAATTCGATAATACACATTTCGGCGTTGTCGCCCAAACGATTTCCTGTTTTCAGAATACGTGTATATCCTCCCGGGCGTTCAGCTATTTTAGCAGCAACTTCTCTGAATAATTCAGAAACCGCTTCTTTATCCTGCAAATAACTAAATACTACTCTACGCGAATGTGTCGAATCTTTTTTAGATTTTGTAATCAGTGGCTCAACGTACATACGCAAAGCTTTTGCTTTAGCAACCGTGGTCGTAATTCTCTTGTGTTGAATTAGAGAACTTGCCATGTTTGCCAACATCGCTTTCCGATGTGCAGTTTTACGGCCTAAATGATTAAATTTCTTATTATGTCTCATTACCTCTTACTCCTTGTCTAGTTTATATTTCGAAATATCCATTCCAAAATTCAGCCCCATGTTATCCAGAAGATCATCTAACTCGGTAAGTGATTTTTTACCAAAGTTTCTGAATTTTAGTAAGTCGTTTCGGTTGTACGTAACTAAATCTCCCAATGTATCAACATCGGCGGCTTTTAAACAATTCAATGCCCTTACAGACAAATCCATGTCAACCAATTTAGTTTTCAATAGCTGACGCATGTGAAGTACTTCCTCGTCGAACTCCTCATTTGCAAATTTCTCATCAGAATCGAGAGTAATCTTGTCATCTGAGAATAACATGAAATGATAAATCAGAATTTTTGCTGCTTCTTTCAGCGCTTCTTTTGGTTGGATTGAACCATCGGTAGTGATATCAAAAACCAATTTTTCATAGTCAGTTTTTTGTTCAACACGATAATTCTCAACAGCATATTTTACTATTTTTATTGGTGTGAAAATTGAATCTATTGGGATTACTCCAAATTCAGCTTCAACCGGTTTGTTTTCAACAGAAGGAACATATCCACGTCCTTTGTTGATTGTTAACTCAATCTGAATTTTCACATCGGATTCCATACGGCAAATAACCAAGTCGGTGTTTAACACCCTAAAACCGGTCATAAACCTGTTGATATCTCCTGCAGTAAATTCTTCTTGTCCGGTTAATGTAATCGAAACTTTTTCACTGTCAAAGTCATCCACCTCGTTTTTGAAACGGATCTGCTTAAGATTAAGTATAATATCTGTTACATCTTCAATAACACCTTTAATCGTAGCAAACTCGTGGTCAACGCCTTCAATTTTTACAGTTGTAATTGCATAACCTTCGAGCGACGATAAAAGAATTCGGCGTAACGCATTACCAATTGTAATACCGTACCCCGGTTCTAACGGACGAAATTCAAATCTTCCGAATTTATCATCGGATTCTAACATTATCACCTTGTCAGGCTTTTGGAATGCTAATATTGCCATAATATCCTAAATAAAATTATTATTTTGAATACAACTCTACGATAAGTTGCTCTTTGATGTTTTCAGGTATCTCCTCACGTTCTGGACGATTTAGGAATTTCCCTGACATTAAATCACCGTTCCATTCCAACCATTCATAGTTAGAACTCCGGCGCGAATGTAGAGAGGTTGTAATTTCCTCCAACGACTTCGATTTTTCCCGAACACCAACAATGTCTCCTGGTTTAACCGAATACGAAGGAATGTTTACTACTTTTCCGTTTACTGTAATATGTTTGTGCGAAACAAACTGACGAGCTGCTGCCCGTGTTTTAGCTACACCCATTCTGAAAATAACATTATCCAATCGCGATTCTAGCAATTGTAACAATACTTCACCGGTTACTCCTTTAGAAGCCGAAGCTTTTTTAAAGAGCCCGCGGAATTGTTTTTCCAAAATACCATAGGTATATTTTGCTTTTTGCTTTTCTTTTAACTGCTCTCCGTATTCTGACTTTTTCCTCCTTTTTGCAGATAAACCGTGCATTCCGGGTGGATAGTTTTTATGTTCGAATACTTTATCGGGGCCGAATATCGGCTCACCGAATTTACGAGCTATTTTAGATTTTGGTCCTCTATATCTTGCCATTACCTTTTGCTTTTAATAATTAAACACGACGACGTTTAGGAGGCCTGCAACCATTGTGTGGAAGCGGAGTTACATCAACAATTTCAGTAACTTGAATGCCAATTGATGCCATTGCTCTGATTGCTGATTCACGCCCGTTACCAGGTCCCTTAACATACACTTTTACTTTACGAAGTCCAAGGTCATAAGCAGTTTTAGAACACTCCTCTGAAGCTACTTGCGCAGCATACGGTGTATTCTTTTTTGAACCGCGGAATCCTTTCTTTCCGGCTGACGACCATGAGATGACTTCGCCATTCATGTTTGTCAACGTTACGATGATATTGTTGAAAGAAGAGTGAATGTGAGCCATTCCATTGGCTTCGACCACAACAACTCTTTTTCTACTTGATCCTTTCTTTTTTGCCATAACTCAAATTCCTTATTTAGTGGCCATTTTTTTGTTCGCAACAGTTTTACGTTTTCCCTTACGTGTACGAGCATTATTTTTGGTTTTTTGCCCGCGTACCGGTAAACCAATACGGTGGCGAATACCACGATAACAACCGATATCCATCAGTCGTTTAATACTCATTTGAACTTCAGAGCGCAATTCACCTTCAACTTTGAAGCTATCGTTAATTACTTTACGAATAGCTGCAAACTGATCATCGTTCCACTCTTGCACCTTCAGGTTACTTTCAACACCAGCTTCTTTTAAGATAGTGTTTGCCCTGCTGCGACCAATGCCATAAATGTAGGTAAGTACTACCTCACCTCTTTTATTATTTGGAATATCAACACCTACAATACGTGCCATAAATTTTAATTTTACAGATTAATGTTATCCCTGACGTTGTTTAAACTTAGGGTTCTTTTTATTAATCACATATAAACGTCCTTTTCTGCGAATTATCTTGCAGTCGTCGCTACGTTTTTTAACTGAAACACGAGTTTTCATTTCAATTTAATTTTAGTTTTTATATCTAAATGTAATTCTACCTTTGGTTAAATCGTATGGAGACATCTCGATTTTTACCTTATCGCCAGGCAATATTTTAATATAATGCATCCTCATTTTACCGGAAATATGACCTGTAATAATGTGTCCGTTTTCCAGTTCAACACGAAACATAGCATTCGATAATGCTTCTATTATTGTACCATCTTGCTCTATGGAAGGCTGCTTTGCCATAAAAATCTAATTTACAATTTTTAATAAATAATAAACAAAGATAATCTCTAGTTTACCAATTTACATTCCTCCTCCCGGACGTCCTTTAATCCGGCCTGATTTCATCAAACCATCATAATGACGCATCAAAAGGTGACTTTCGATTTGTTGTAATGTATCTAACACAACGCCTACAAGAATTAGCAGTGACGTTCCACCATAAAATAGTGCAAACGACTGATTAATTCCTATTAACATAGCAAATGCCGGAAGTATTGTTACAAATCCAAGGAATATAGAACCCGGTAGGGTTATCCTCGACATAACAGTATCAAGAAATTCAACGGTTCGTTTTCCTGGTTTTACACCCGGAATAAAGCCACCGTTCTTTTTCATGTCTTCAGCCATTTGTGTTGGGTTAATAGTAATTGCCGTATAAAAATACGTAAAGGCTACCACTAATAAAAACTGTGTTAGATTGTACCAAAATCCTGTGATGTTAGATAAAGCTGCCGCAACACCACGCAGATTTTCAGAGTTAGCAACGCCAACAATGGTAATAGGCACCATCATAATTGCCTGGGCAAAAATGATAGGCATAACACCTGCAGCATTAACTTTAAGAGGAATGTACTGACGTACACCGCCGTATTGTTTGTTACCAACTATTCGCTTGGCATATTGCACCGGTATTCGTCTGGTTCCCTGAACCAACGCGATTGATGCCATAAACACAATAAACAGGATAACAAATTCTACAAGGAACATAACAAGTCCACCACCCTGTTGGTTGATACGGGAAGCAAATTCCTGTACAACCGATGAGGGGAGACGTGCAATAATACCAATCATAATAATCAGCGAAATACCATTACCAATTCCTTTGTCGGTAATACGTTCTCCTAACCAAAGGACGAACATCGAACCAGCAGTTAATATTACAATAGAGGGAATGGAAAACCAAACGCCTGTCATTGCAAATGCTGTTTCGGGTAACTGAGCATGTAGATTAGCTAAATAAGCCGATGCCTGTGGAATTAAGATTATTACGGTTAAGTACCGTGTAATCTGATTAATTTTCCTTCTTCCTGACTCACCCTCTTTCTGCAACCTCTGGAAGTAGGGCACAGCAATTCCCATTAATTGAATCACAATTGAGGCAGAAATATATGGCATAATTCCTAAAGCAAATATAGAAGCCTGCGCAAACGCACCTCCCGAAAACATATTAATCAAGCCAAGTAGTCCGTCTGAAGTTTGTGACTGCAGATTTTGTAACTGAGCTGGATCGATTCCCGGAAGTGAAACAAATGATCCCAGCCTGTATATTAACAGGAGGAATAAAGTTGTTCCAATACGAAGTCTAAGGTCTTCAATTTTATATATATTCTTTAGGGTCTCAATGAATCGTTTCATTTGGCTTAAAGTATTTCTGTTGTTCCTTCTAATTTTTCTATTGCTTCTTTCGCACTTTTCGAAAATCCGTTGGCTTTTACTTCAAGTTTTAAACTTAAAGCACCACCACCAAGAATTTTAATTCTATCGTTTTTCGAAGCGACTCCCGCATTAATCAATGACTCTTTGTCGATGACAGTCAGATTATTCTTTTCAGCGATAATTTGCAACATATCGAGGTTGATACCTTTGTACTCAACTCTGTTAATGTTTTTAAATCCCATTTTAGGAACAACGCGCTGTAAAGGCATCTGCCCACCTTCGAATCCAATTTTCCTTGAATATCCTGATCTCGACTTTTGTCCTTTATGTCCACGAGTAGAAGTGCCGCCACGACCTGTGCCTTGGCCTCTTCCTATTCGTTTAGTAGTTTTTGTCGAACCTGGAGCAGGTTGTAAGTTACTTAAATTCATATTATTAAATATTATTTAACTTCTTCAACACTAATTAAATGCCTCATTTTGTTAACCATGCCAACAATCTGAGGAGTAGCTTCGTGTACAATTGGTCGGTTTAGTTTTTTTAAACCTAACGCCGCCAGTGTTAACTTCTGACGTTTAGTTGAACCAATGCTACTTTTTACTTGTGTAATTTTTAGTTTCGCCATAACTGTGTTATCCTTTAAAAACTTTTTGTAATGAAACACCTCTATGTTCGGCAACTGTGTATGCATCTCTCAATTCGAGCAAAGCAGCCATTGTTGCTTTAACAAGATTATGAGGATTTGATGAACCTTTTGATTTAGCCAAAATATCGTGGATTCCAACACTCTCGAGTACAGCACGCATCGCACCACCTGCTTTAACACCGGTACCCGATGAAGCTGGTTTTAACAATACATTTGCACCGCCAAACTTTGCAGTTTGTTCGTGAGGGATGGTTCCGTTGATAACCGGAATTTTCACAAGATTCTTTTTAGCTGCGTCAACACCTTTCGAAATAGCGGTTGTTACTTCGCTAGCTTTGCCAAGGCCCCATCCTACAATACCGTCTTCGTTACCAACAATTACAATGGCAGAGAAACTGAATGTACGTCCACCTTTAGTAACTTTTGTAACACGGTTAATGGCTACCAACCTGTCTTTTAAATCCAGGTCGCTTGTTTTTACTTTATTACTTAATTTCGCCATAATGTATTAGAATTTAAGGCCACCTTTGCGGGCGGCATCAGCTAATTGTTTAATTCTGCCGTGGTATAAATTACCACCTCTATCGAATACAACTTCGGTAATTCCGGCAGCCTTTGCTTTTTCGGCTACTAAACTACCAACCATTGCAGCTTTCTCAGATTTATTTCCGTCTTTACCGGCAATTGTTTTGTCGGTAGAGCCGGCAGCAGTTATCGTTGTTCCTTGCACATCGTCGATAAGTTGAGCATAAATTTCTTTATTACTTCTAAAAACGCTCAATCTTGGGCGGTTTGCTGTGCCGGAAACAACTACGCGTATTCTACTTTTAATTTTAGTACGCCTTTCTAATTTTGTTATTGCCATAATAATTAATCTTATAAATTATTTTGCAGCGGCTTTACCAGCTTTGCGCCTTAATACCTCGCCAACAAACTTAATACCTTTTCCTTTGTAAGGTTCAGGTTTACGGAATGATCTGATTTTTGCAGCAACCTGTCCCACCAATTGTTTATCAATACAATTTAATGTGATAATTGGGTTTTTGCGTTTATCAGATACTGCTTCAACTTTTACTTCGGAAGGAAGTTGCAAATATGTATGGTGAGCAAAACCTAATACTAGGTCGAGCACGTTGCCGGGCAGTAATTCTGCACGGTAACCAACACCAACTAATTCCAACTTAATCTCGTAACCTTTTGATACGCCAACAACCATGTTGTTAACTAAAGAGCGATACAATCCGTGCATCGATTTCTGACGTTTCGAATCGTCTTCTCTTTTTACATTGATTACGCCGTCTTCTGTTGACACTTCAATTTTAGCATCAACTTTTTGCGTCAATTCGCCAAGTGCACCTTTAACGGTAACAACATTTTCGTCGCTAACATTAACTGTTACTCCTGCCGGAATTGTAATGGGTAATTTACCTATTCGTGACATGACTATTCCTCCTTATTAATAGACGTGACATAAAACCTCTCCCCCAACGCCAAGCTGTTTAGCTTCTTTGTCGGTAATAACACCTTTCGATGTTGAGATAATTGCTATGCCCAAACCGTTTAGTACACGTGGAATATTGGTTGAATCACAATATTGACGTAAACCTGGTTTACTAATACGTTCTAACTTTTTTATTGCAGATATTTTCGTTTCAGGATTGTATTTCAATGCAATTTTAATATTCCCCTGGTATCCTACTCCGTCCTCAAATTTGTAGTTTAAGATATAACCTTTCTCTTTTAGGAGTATTGTCATCTCTTTTTTCAAATTCGAAGCAGGAATGTCAACCACGCGATGTTTTGCCTGAATACCATTTCTTATCCTTGTAAGAAAATCTGCTATTGGATCTGTTATTTTACTCATTTTTTCAAGTTCTTTTAACGATTACCAACTTGCCTTTTTAACTCCGGGAATTAAACCGGCTGACGCCATTTCCCTGAAATTAATCCTGCTGACTCCGAATTGGCGCATATACCCTTTTGGACGACCAGTAAGTTTACATCTGTTATGTAAACGAACTTTCGACGAGTTTTTAGGTAGTTTTTGCAAACCTACCCAATCGCCTTCTTCTTTCAGCTTGGCACGTTTTTCGGCGTATTTCTCAACTAATCTGGCACGTTTTACTTCGCGTGCTTTCATTGATTCTTTAGCCATACTTAGTTCTTTTTAACGTTTTTAAATGGCAAACCTATTTCTTTCAACAAAGCAAAACCTTCTTCGTCGGTATTTGCTGAAGTAACAAAGGTAATGTTCATCCCGTTAATTTTACTCACTTTATCGAGGACAATTTCAGGAAAAACAATTTGTTCTGGAATACCTAGCGTATAATTACCTCGACCGTCCATTTTGCTTTCTATTCCGCGAAAATCGCGCATACGTGGCAATGCCACAGCAATTAAACGATCTAAGAATTCATACATTTGGTCGCGACGTAATGTAACACGCACGCCAATTGGCATTTTCTTTCTTAGTTTAAAATTAGATATGTCCTTTTTCGACAGGGTTTGCACGGCTTTCTGACCTGCAATCATTGTCATTTCGGTTTGGGCAATATCAATTAGCTTTTTATCGGCTATTGCTGCTCCAACACCTTGGTTAAGAACAATTTTTTCTAATTTTGGAACCTGCATCACTGAAGTATAATCGAATTCCTTTTTTAACGAAGGGATTATTTCTTCTTGATATTTCTTTTTAAGAGTTGGTATGTAAGCCATTACTTTATCTCCTCTCCAGATTTTTTAGAAAAACGAACTAATTTACCATTGTCATCCAATCTCCTACCAATACGTGTAGCTTCACCCGATTTAGGATCTACTAACATTAGGTTTGAGATGTGTACAGGTGCTTCTTTTTCGATGATACCTCCCTGTGGCGATTCCGCGTTAGGTTTGGTATGTTTTTTCATCAAATTAACACCTTCTACAATTGCTCTGCTGTTTTTTATGAATACTTCCAACACGCGACCTTTTTGTCCTTTGTCGTTTCCGGTATTCACAATCACAGTGTCACCTTTCTTTATGTGTAACTTTTTCTGCATATTGAGCTTTTTACTAATTAAAGCACTTCAGGTGCGAGTGATATTATTTTCATATTATTCTCTCGCAATTCACGTGCTACTGGCCCGAAAATACGTGTTCCACGCATTTCTCCAGCGGTATTTAAAAGAACTACTGCGTTGTCGTCGAAACGAATATAAGAACCGTCTGCACGACGATTTTCTTTTTTCGTACGAACTACAATTGCGCGAGATACTGTTCCTTTGTTAACTTCGCTGCCAGGCATTGCACTTTTAACAGTAACTACAATAGTATCGCCTAAAGAAGCGTACCGTTTTCTTGTTCCTCCCAGAACACGAATACAGAGAACTTCTTTTGCTCCGCTGTTGTCAGCCACTGCACATCTTGATTCTTGTTGTATCATGATTACTTAGCTCTTTCCATTATTTCAACTAATCTCCAACACTTGGTTTTACTGAGTGGACGTGTTTCCATTATCTTTACAGTATCGCCTGCGTTGCAGGTATTGTCTTCGTCATGAGCATGGAATTTAGTTGTTTTGTTAACGAACTTACCATATATAGGATGCTTAACTTTACGTTTAACAGCAACCACAATAGATTTGTCCATTTTATCGCTAACAACTACTCCGATTCTCTCTTTCCTGAGATTTCTTACTTTTTTTTCTTCCATCGTTGAAAATTAATTCTGATTTTCGTTTAATTCTCTTTCGTGAAGAATAGTTTTTAACCTTGCAATACTTTGCTTGCTTTCCTTAATTATCATAGGATTTTCAAGCGGAGAAACTGCATGATTTAACTTTAGGCGAACAAGGTTTTCCTTTTCAACCTGTAACCTTTCGACGATTTCTTTGCTCGTCAGTTCTTTGATTTCAGAAGTTTTCATTATTCACCTTTTTTATTCTTCAACATAATCACGTCTAATCATAAACTTTGTTTTAACCGGTAACTTCTGTGCGGCTAATCTTAAAGCTTCTTTGGCCGTTGCAAATGGCACACCGTCTGCTTCAATAATAATACGCCCAGGAGAAATCGGAGCAACAAATGCTTCAGGAGCACCTTTACCTTTTCCCATCCTAACTTCGGCTGGTTTTTTGGTAATAGGTTTATCAGGGAAAACCCTAATCCATATCTGACCTTGTCGTTGCATGTGACGAGTTACCGCAACCCTTGCAGCTTCAATCTGGCGGCCCGTAAGCCACGCTTCTTCCAACGACTTAATTCCAAATGAACCGAATGCTAATTGGTTTCCGCGATTTGCGTTGCCTTTCATTCGACCCTTTTGTACTCTTCTAAATTTTACTTTTTTCGGCTGTAACATCCTTAATTTATATTCTAAGTGTTAAACCACTATTTTCTACGTCTGTTACGGTTGCCGCCACCACCTTTTCCTCCGCGTCCGGGTTTTTGACCCAAATTTGGCGATAAGTCGCGATTACCATAAACCATACCTTTACAAATCCAAACTTTTACACCTATCAGTCCGGTTTTTGTTAATGCTTCAGCCAATGCGTAGTCAATATCTGCACGCAAAGTATGTAGCGGAGTACGGCCATCCTTATACATTTCAGAACGAGCCATTTCTGCTCCGTTAAGCCTTCCGGAAACCAATACTTTGATTCCTTCAGCTCCCATTCTCATGGTTGAAGCAATAGCCATTTTAGTTGCCCTGCGGTAAGCAATCTTACCCTCGATTTGCCGTGCAATGTTATTTGCAACAATTTTGGCATCGAGTTCAGGACGTTTAATCTCGAAAATGTTGATTTGAACCTCTTTGTTCGTAATTTTCTTTAATTCTTCTTTTAGCTTGTCAACTTCCTGACCGCCTTTCCCAATTATAATACCGGGGCGCGAAGTATGTACTGTGATGGTAATCAGTTTCAAGGTTCGTTCTATAACGATTCTTGATATACTGGCTTTCGCTAAACGAGCGTTCAGGTATTCCCTGATTTTGTGGTCTTCAACCAACTTGTCGCCGTAATCGTCACCACCGAACCAGTTTGAGTCCCATCCTTTAATGAACCCCAAACGATTTGATATCGGATTTACTTTTTGTCCCATGAATTACGAATTAAGATTTTCTTCAACAACACTTTCTTTTCTATCTACGAATAAAGTCACGTGGTTCGAGCGTTTTTTGATTCGGTGTGCACGACCTTGTGGGGCCGGACGCAACCTTTTCAAAATTCTTCCTGAATCTACCATGATTTTTTGTACGTAAAGTTCACTTTCTTCTAAACGAATTCCTTCGTTTTTAGCCTGCCAATTGGCAATGGCCGAAAGAAGAAGTTTCTCTACCCTAAGCGATGCTTCTTTTGAAGAGAACTTCAAAAGGTCAAGCGCTTTGTTTACCTCAACTCCACGAATCATATCGGCTACAAGCCTCATTTTCCTTGGAGATGTAGGGCAGTTTTTTAAAACAGCAAAATATTGTTGTTTTTTTTCTTCTTTTCTTTTCTCAGCTGCTACTCTTTTTCTGGCACCCATTTTCTTTTCTTTTTAAAATTAATAGTTATGCCTTACCTCTTTTTGTTACCAGCATGCCCTCTGTATGTACGAGTTGGCGCAAATTCACCTAAACGGTGTCCTACCATATTCTCGGTAATATAAACCGGGATGAATTTGTTTCCGTTGTGTACTGCAATAGTATGGCCTACAAAATCGGGAGAAATTACTGATGCTCTGGCCCATGTTTTAAATACCGATTTTTTATTGGCTTCATTCATAGCCAATACTTTTTTCTCAACTTTAAAATCGATATAAGGACCCTTTTTTAATGAACGACTCATAATTATTCCTTATTTATTTTTTCCTACGTTCTACAATATATTTATTGGAAGCTTTCTTCTTAGAACGGGTTTTAAACCCTTTCGCAAGAACACCTGTGCGTGAGCGTGGATGTCCTCCAGAAGATTTACCTTCACCACCACCCATTGGGTGATCGACAGGATTCATTACAACACCACGAACTCGTGGTCTTCTTCCTAACCACCTTGAGCGACCGGCTTTACCCGATTTTTCGAGGTTGTGTTCTGTATTTCCAACAGTACCTATTGTAGCCTTACAGGATACGAGTACCATACGAGATTCGCCTGAAGGTAATTTCAAAATTGCGAATTTACCTTCACGAGAGGTCAGTTGCGCATAAGCGCCTGCACTACGAGCCATCACACCACCCTGCCCAGGGTGGAGTTCAATGTTGTGTACCAAAGTACCAAGAGGTATTTCAGATAGAGGTAGAGAATTTCCCACTTCAGGATCTGCTCCTGTCCCGCTTTTCACCGTTTGGCCAACTTGCAACCCGTTAGGCGCAACGATGTATCTTTTTTCACCATCTTCATATTTCAGAAGGGCGATGCGAGCAGTACGGTTTGGATCGTACTGTATGGAATCGACAACAGCTGCAACTCCGTCTTTATCGCGTTTAAAGTCGATAATACGGTATTTGCGTTTGTGTCCCCCACCTCTATACCTCATTGTCATGCGGCCCTGGTTATTTCGACCACCAGATTTCCGCAGGGGCTCCAACAATGATTTCTCAGGCGTAGATGCAGTAATGGTATCAAAAGCGCCAATTATTTTGTGCCTTTGACCCGGTGTTACTGGTTTTAATTTTCTTACTGCCATTTTATATTAAATATTACTATAAAAGTCTATGCTATCGCCATCTACCAATGTAACAAATGCTTTTTTGTATGTAGCAGTTTTGCCGGTGATTACACCACCTTTGGTAAATCTTGATTTTATTTTTCCACCATAAACCATGGTGTTCACGCGTTCAACCGTTACATCATAAAGACTTTCGACAGCCTTTTTTATTTGTGGTTTGGTTGCTCTGCGATCTACCACGAATCCGTAACGGTTAAACCGTTCTGATTGGGTGGTCATTTTTTCGGTTACTAATGGTTTTACTAAAATATCCATTTCTTTATCGCCTTAAAATTTTAACGCTTCTTCAATTTTCTCTACCGAACCTTCCAGGATTACAATGGTTTTTGCATTTAGAATCTGGTAAGTACTTAATTCTGAAGCTATTACAACCGAAACGTCCTGTAAATTTCTGGAGGACAAATATATATTATTATTTTCGACTGGTAATACGAAAAGTGACTTTTTATCTGCTATTTGCAGATTACTTTTTATTGCCACCATTTCCTTCGTTTTTGGAGATTCAAAATTGAAATCTTCAAGAACTAAAATACTTTGTTCGCTTGCTTTATAAGTTAAAGCAGATTTTCTGGCCAACTGTTTTACTTTCTTATTCAGTTTAAAACCATAGTTGCGCGGACGTGGTCCAAAAACTCTACCGCCACCACGAAAAATAGGAGACTTAATGCTACCTGCTCTCGCTGTTCCTGTACCTTTTTGTTTTTTGATTTTACGAGTACTTCCCGTAATATCTCCACGTTCTTTCGATTTATGAGTTCCCTGGCGTTGATTTGCCATGTATTGTTTTACATCTAAGTAAATCGCATGGTCGCTAGGCTCAATTCCAAAAATCTGGTCGTTTAAAGTGACTTTCCTTCCGGTTTCTTTTCCTTCAATATTTAGAACACTTAACTCCATTGTTTCCTCATTATAATGTATGAACCTTTGGCTCCAGGTATTGAACCTTTTACCACTATTAAATTCTTTTCAGGAATAATTTTTATTACCTGAAGGTTTTCGATGGTTACAGTTTTGCCACCATCTCTACCTGCCATACGCATTCCTTTGAAAACACGCGATGGCCAAGACGAAGCTCCAATGGAACCCGGTGCTCTTAACCTGTTGTGCTGTCCGTGCGTTGCATCGTTAACACCTTTAAAATTGTGTCTTTTTACTACACCCTGAAACCCTTTTCCTTTTGAAACTCCAACAACGTCAACGAAATCATTTTCATGAAATACGGTAACATCAATTTCTTGTCCCAATTCAAAGGTGTCTTGATAGGTGTTTCTAAACTCTACAACTTTACGCTTGGGTGTTACCCCGGCCTTTTTAAAATGCCCAAACTCTGCTTTCGTGGTTCTTTTTTCTTTCTTGTCACCATACGCAAGCTGAAGCGCGTTGTAGCCGTCGGTTTCTTCGGTCTTAACTTGTGTTACAACACAAGGACCGGCTTCGATCACAGTGCATGGGATGTTTTTCCCCTCAACACTGAATACGGATGTCATTCCGATTTTTTTTCCAATAATACCAGCCATTTTGACTACTTTAAATTATCAAACTTTAATTTCTACTTCGACGCCGCTGGGTAATTCCAGTTTCATTAGTGCATCGATTGTTTTTGCGGATGAGCCATAAATGTCAATCAAACGTTTGTATGAAGACAACTGAAATTGCTCCCTCGATTTTTTATTTACGAAGGTCGATCGTAATACGGTAAAAACTCTTCGGTGTGTGGGTAGCGGTATAGGACCACTTACAACAGCACCTGTAGTTTTAACGGTTTTTACGATTTTCTCAGCCGACTTGTCAACTAGGTTGTGATCGTACGATTTTAGCTTAATCCTGATCTTTTGACTCATAGTGAGAATTTGTTATAATTATTATAATAAATCTGTTCTTCCTTGAACTTCTTCTAAAACTTTCTCTGCAATACCTCGTGGAACTTCGCTGTAATTACTAAATTCCATCGACGATGTTGCTCTTCCGGAAGAGAGTGTACGCAACACGGTTACATAACCAAATTGCTCTGAAAGTGGCACTTTTGCACTAATAACTTTTGCACCACCTTTATCTTCCATACCTGCTATTTCGCCTCGTCTGCGGTTTAAATCTCCAATAATATCACCCATGTACTCTTCCGGAGTTACAATCTCCACTTTCATAATAGGTTCTAATAATTTTGGACCTGCTTTTGATGCTGCATTTCGAAATGCTTGTTTAGCACAAATTTCGAATGACAATTGGTCTGAATCTACCGGGTGGAAAGAACCATCGAGTAGTGTTACTTTTAAACTGTCAACCTGAAATCCTGCCAACGGACCATTTCTTAATGCCTGAGTAAATCCTTTTTCAACTGAAGGAATAAATTCTCTAGGAATTCTACCTCCCTTAACCTTGTCGATAAATTGCAATCCGGTTACTCCTTCGTCTGCTGGCTCAACATCTACAATAATATCGGCAAATTTACCACGTCCACCAGTTTGCTTTTTGAATACTTCGCGCAACTCAACTTTCTTGCTGATTGCTTCCTTGTATGCAACTTGCGGTGCACCCTGGTTACATTCAACTTTAAATTCGCGACGTAAACGGTCGACTAAAATTTCAAGGTGAAGTTCTCCCATTCCACGAATTACGGTCTGACCTGAATCAGGATCTGTTCTTACCTGAAATGTTGGATCTTCCTCGGCAAGTTTTGCTAATCCGTTTGACAATTTATCAATATCTTTTTGAGATTTTGGTTCTATTGCCACACCAATTACCGGCTCCGGGAAGTCCATGCTTTCCAATTCGATTGGATTTTTAATATCGCAAAGTGTATCGCCGGTTCGTATATTTTTAAAACCAACTGCTGCGCAAATATCTCCTGCTTCAATAAAATCTTTAGGATTTTGTTTATTTGAATGCATCTGATATAAGCGAGAAATACGTTCTTTTTTACCTGTACGAGAATTCAATACTGTTGAACCTGCATCAATTCTGCCTGAATAGACCCGCATAAACGCCAATCGCCCAACAAATGGGTCGGTTGCAATTTTAAATGCCAACGCAGCAAAAGGCTCGTTAACATCAGCAGTACGAGTAATTTCTTCTTTAACATCAGGATTTATTCCTGTTATATCGCCACTATCAAGCGGGCTTGGTAAGAAAGCACAAACTGAATCTAACAGTCGTTGTACTCCTTTATTCTTAAATGCTGATCCGCACATCATTGGAATGATAACTCCTTCGAGTGTGGCACGGCGAATAACCTTAAGCATTTCGTCTTTTGTAATCGAATCAGGATCTTCGAAGTAACGCTCTAAAAGTTCGTCGTCAACTTCAGCTACCGATTCTACTAATTTCCCTCTCCACTCTTCAGCTTGTTCTTCCAGTTCAGCCGGAATATCTTCCAAACTGTATGTTGTGCCTTTGTTTTCATCATCGTACCAGCGAACTGCTTTCATTTCGATGAGGTCGATAACTCCCTCAAATTTTTCTTCGGCACCAATAGGAATTTGAACCGGAACCGGATTTGCACCTAACTTTTCTTTTATGTCGCTATAAACATTAAAGAAGTCGGCACCTGAACGGTCCATTTTATTTACAAATGCAATTCTCGGTACGCCGTATTTTTCAGCCTGACGCCAAACGGTTTCCGATTGCGCCTCTACACCACCAACAGCACAAAAAAGTGCAACAGCTCCGTCTAAAACTCTCAGAGAGCGTTCAACTTCAACTGTAAAATCTACGTGTCCGGGAGTATCAATAATGTTGATTTTATGTTCAACATCTTTATATTTCCAGAATGTAGTTGTTGCGGCAGAGGTAATTGTAATTCCCCTCTCCTGTTCCTGCTCCATCCAATCCATTGTGGCAGCACCGTCATGAACTTCACCAATACGATGTGTCAACCCGGTGTAATACAGAACACGTTCTGTAACCGTGGTTTTACCCGCATCGATGTGCGCCATAATTCCGATGTTCCTTGTATATTTAAGATCCTGTTTAGCCATCTTTTCTGTTTCCTTATTATTTCCCTGAATCAACTAAACTAAAATCTAAAGTGTGCGAATGCACGGTTGGCTTCAGCCATTCTGTGTGTATCTTCTTTTTTCTTAAATGCACCACCTTCTTCGTTGAATGCAGCAACAATTTCTGCAGACAATTTATCGGCCATTGATTTACCAGAACGTTTGCGAGCAAACAGAATCATATTCTTAATACTGATTGATTGCTTTCTTTCCTGACGTACTTCCATTGGCACCTGAAATGTTGCTCCACCAACACGGCGGCTCTTTACTTCAACTGCAGGAGTAATGTTTTCCAATGCTTTTTTCCAAACATCAAGTGGCGACATTTCAGTATCTTTTACACGTTTTTCTACCATCTCTATCGCCTGATAAAAAACTGAGTAGGCTACTGATTTTTTCCCATCTACCATAAGGTCATTCACGAACCGGGTTACCAATGTATCGTTAAACTTTGGATCCGGTAACAGATGCCTTTTTTTTGGTTTCGACTTTCTCATTTTAAAACTTTTTAGTGTTATCTAAATCGGCTGCCCTAAGGCGGTCTTCAGCTTTTCTCCGGAAGACATTCTAAGAGAATTACTTACTCAACCCAACCACTACAAATAACGTTGTTAACTACTTTTAATTTTTATTTCTTCTTCGGTCTTTTAGTACCGTACTTCGAACGACGTTGTGTACGTCCTTCAACACCTGCGGTATCGAGTGCACCACGAATTAAGTGATAACGAACACCCGGAAGGTCTTTAATTCTACCACCACGAACAAGAACTATTGAGTGTTCCTGCAAGTTATGTCCTTCACCCGGAATGTAAGCATTTACCTCTTTACCATTTGTTAACCTTACCCTTGCAACTTTACGCATTGCCGAATTTGGTTTTTTTGGTGTAGTTGTATAAACACGAACACATACTCCACGACGTTGTGGGCATGAATCTAATGCAGGAGAACTACTTTTCTCTGCTTTACGTTGTCTTCCTTTCCTAACTAACTGTTGAATAGTTGGCATAACTACCTGTTTTTTATATAGTTAATAATTATTTCAAAAATTGGACTGCAAAATTATGCAAAAATCCTTAAAAACACTATGTTTTGAGAGGAAAATGCATACCACCCCCTTAAAACGGCTCGCAAAAGTACAATTTTTGTGCAAAGTTCAATAGCTTTTTTATTTTATTTTTAATTAATTAAGATTAGAAGAAGTAAATAGTAGAAAGTATTTAGTAATGAGTAATGAGGGATTTACACAACTCTATTAATTTATCCAGACTCACAACAAAACAAAAGGGTGTGGCTATATTTACTATTTGTATTTTTATCAGCCGCATTTACTGAAACCCGCCGAGCGGATCCAAACCGTTAGGCGGATACCCTGCTTGTTTTCGTGGATGCTGCAAACAATAATCAACTTGGCATTAGTCAATAGTGGTTAACCATTTAAAAACCAAGACATAATATCACTTCGAGCGGAAACATGACTTTTTACTGACAAAAAAAATGAAGCCGTTTCTATATTTTTTCACGAAAAATAGAAACCAACGGCTCGACCAATCGCTCTATTAAGCGGCGCTCTTTGGTAATTATTTCAGCATTTCCCTGCATCTCCTGATTAAATGGAAGTTGCTTTTTATAATTGGTAATTAATTCGTTGTTTAACTGAATTTCGGCAGTGTAATAACTTCCACTTTCTGTTACTACCGGAACCATAGAAATATTAGTTATTGTTCCTTCCAGAAAACCAAATTCCATGTATGGGTAGTTATCCAGTTTCATATTAACCCGTTGACCAACTTCTATTTTACCGGCTCCAATTACCGGAATTATTGCTTTACCAATAATATGTTGTTTATCGTCGGGCACAATTGTAAAAACAACATTCCCGCTCGACACAAACTGATTTGCGCTCCAGAAATTTGTAAATGTTACATTCCCCTCAACCGGTGTTTTTAATACAAAAGCCTGCTCCCACGAACGTAATTGATTTAACAGATTATCATACTTTTCTTTCAGCCCCGCCAAAAGTTTTTTTTCAGTCTCAACTTTTAATACTTTTTGTTCCTGAATCTGATTTGTCAAATTATTGGTTGTAATATGCGCACTTGCCAGTTGTGTCATTGCATTTTGGTAAGCAAATTTTTGCTTTAACATTGCCGCTTCCGACTTCTCGAAATTAACATCCGACATAACATTTCGTACATTCAGTACCGAATCGCGAAGAAACTGGTTATTTGCAAGTTCGTAATCCTGACGTAAGACTGCAATTTGGTCTCTCGATTTAGCGAGGTAGTTTTGATAATCACGAACTTGTTTGGTTAACGATTGAATACGCTGGTCGAACGGATTGTATGAAACAAATGTTTGATAGTCTTTGAACTGACTTATAAATGCTGAATAATATGAGTGGTACAATCCAAGACTGTAATCTTCTTCGAACGCAAGCCCAATAAATTTTTCGGGAAAATTAAAAAAGTTTTGAATAGATTTCAATACATTTAATAGGGAGTAAACATCATCATAGTTAGTCGGATTTTCAATAATTCCGAGTATTGTATTTGCCGAAACTTTTTGCTTGTCAGCAACAAATATTTTGTCGAGTTTACCATCGGAACGGGCAACAATTGATATTGGCGGATTTTCGGAAACAATTGTTACACGGGCTTTAATAATGTCGGGGTATTTATAAAAATAGCTACCGATAATTAAAAGTAAAACCACTGCCGAAATAATTATAATTCCCCAACGGATAATCCATTTTGGCGGAGTTCCCATAATATCCTGTACCTCTTCAGAACGGATTTCTATGGAGCCCCCTTTCCCTTCGGGATTTCCCCCTTTGGGTGAAAATTCTGTACGCCGTATATTTTTGTTTTTATTATGCACTTTTGCTTAAGTTTTTTGCTTGTAAATCCTATCGTTAATAAAAACTATCATACAATCTTTTTTTTAAACTAACTACGTAATCTAATCTTCAAATCATTTATTTCATAATTAAATGTCAATAAAACATCCTTTATTACTAATGCAATATTATTTGCACTTAAATTTGTTTCTATAAAATATCCAGAATCCAATATTTTTACCGGATTTTGAAATTTGCTTGAATCTTTGGAAAAATATACTTTTTTCTTTCCCACAAGACCTATTTTGTAAAAATCATTAATATGTCGATTTGCAATTATTTTAATAAATTCTATCAAGAATTGCCTCCACGAAGAAATATCTTTATTAATATTGAAGAATATAAAACCTGATATCTTTCTAAATGTAAAATCATCATTTAATGAATATAAATCCTTATTGATAGTTGTAGTTCTTAGACTACTTGGTGCTATTTCTGCTAAATGCTTAGTTATTCTCTTTGGTTTAATCTTTTTCGGCAATTCATTATTCTGACTTCCATTTACGACTGAACTTAAAAACTCAATTATATCCTTATCCTCAGGCTTATAACCACATATTTTTTCAGTTGTTTCAGCAATAAGTTCTATTAAAAATTCATCTCCTTCAACATGTAGTTTTTGCCAAGCTTTAGGAATATTCTTTTTGATAATATCAATTTTCTGGCGATTGTTAAATAATCTTTTTGCATTTTTTAAGGCGTCACCATTGAACACTTTTTCTTTTGCTAAATAATTAATTAAAACTTCAGCAATTTTCTCAAAACTCTGTGAATACATATCAATAGCATAGAACTTCCGCTGCTCCCAACTACCTTCCTGCAAAGGCAAATAAAACCACCAAATAATTCCATTGGTTAAAATTGAAAGATTAACTCCTTGCCTAAATGAATAGGTTAGCAATTGCTCTTGATGCCTATCTAAATCTTCATTTATTCTTTTAACTTCGATAAAAACTTTACTAGTTATTCCATTTCTCAAAGCATAGTCTACTCTAGTATTTTCAATAGAAAACTCAGGATACACTTCATCTGCATCAAATACTTGCCATCCTAATAGTTGAAGCATCGGCAATATTACACTTTGCTTTGTTGCCTCCTCATTAAGATTTTGAATCCTCTTTTCTGTTTGAATTTTTTTAATAAAACTTATTAATTTATTCATTTTTAATATATTAAAGTAATTAGTTTGTGAAAAAAAACATCTAATTATACAATTCTATATGTATATGTTTCTTCTGAAAAATATCAAGCCGCTGGAAAATTACTGCATTATTTACAATAAACTTTTTCATTTCGACAAAAGCATGTATAATATGAATGCTTACTTTTACTGCTGTTTCGCTCCGTAAAACGGCGGAAAGCATTGCAACTCCTTGTTCTGTAAAAACAAAAGGTAAGTATTTCCGATGTTTCCCTTGCCCCATTTTCAAAGAAGCATTCAACAATATTTTTGTTTCGCTTTTATCTAAGGTCGCAATTTGCGACCTTAGATAATCATACTCATCCTTTGTTAATTGAAATCTAAACTCATCGGGAAATCGATTTTTATTCCGTTTTACTTGTTCTCCTAATCGTTTAATTTCGACTCCATATAAGTCAGTCAAATCATGATCCAGCATCACCTGTTTGCCACGAATCGTAAATATTTTATTTTCAATATTTAAATTAATCTCGCTCATCTGTCCATAATTAACTATTGATAAGACAATCTTTCATTGCAGTTTTAAATTAATTCCCCAGCTCCAACTGGTTTTTTACCAGATTATAGTAAACACCTTTTTTAGCGGTCAATTCTTTATGTGTTCCAACTTCAACTATTTCACCTTTTTCGAGTACCACAATTTGGTCGGCATTTTTAACTGTACTTAAACGGTGTGCCACTGTTACAACAGTTTTCCCCTTAAAAAACTCATTTAGATTCTCCAAAATAACTTTCTCGTTATTTGCATCGAGCGAATTTGTTGCCTCATCGAAATAGAGAAACTCCGGATTTTTATAAACCGCCCGGGCAATTAAAATACGCTGTTTTTGCCCCTGACTCAAACCAACTCCCTCCTGCCCTATTTTTGTGTTATAGCGCAACGGAAGATTCTCAATATAATCTTCAATATTTGCAATTCGAACTGCATGCAACAGTTTCTCTTTATCGGGATAATCATCGCCAACCGAAATATTATTTGCAATCGTATCAGAAAAAATAAAACCATCCTGCATTACCACCCCACACTTACTTCGCCACATTTCCATACTAAACTGACTCAATCCGATTCCGCCAATTTCGATACGTCCTTTGTTTGGAGGATAAAAACCAAGCATCAGTTTAATGAGTGTAGTTTTACCACTTCCACTTGCCCCAACAATAGCAGTAATTTTATTTTGTGGAATTATGAGGTTAATATTATTGAGTACCCTCGGCGATTTTGGTCCCTCGTAATGAAATGATAAACCGGTAATCGAAATCGCTTTATTCTGTGGCAGTTCGTAATTCCTGAAAATATCGGTATTCTCCTCTTCCTCCTCTTTATCATGAATTTCGGCTAAACGTTCGAGACTTATTTTTGCATCTTGTCCGGCACGGATAAAACCGATAAACTCGTTTAACGGACTATTTAATTGCCCTATTATATATTGTACTGCAACCAACATTCCCAAAGTCATATCGCCATCGACAACAGCTTTTGCAGCAATAAACGATATTAAAATATTTTTTATCTGATTGATAAGAACCGAACCCGCTTGTTGGTTCTGAGTAAGTATTAATCCTTTTACACTTACTTTAAAAAGCTTTGCCTGAATACGTTCCCACTCCCACCGTTTTTGCTTTTCGCAGTTATTGAGTTTTATCTCCTGCATCCCGGTAATCAGTTGGTAAACATTACTCTGATTTGCCGAAGCTACAGTGAATCGTTTGTAATCCAGCTCCTTTCTTTTTTTCAGGAATAGAAGAATCCACAACACATAAAAGGTACTTCCCACATAGAAAATGAGTAGTATTTTCCAGTCGTAATAAGCCATTACAAAACTGTAAATAATAAAGGTAAAAATGCCAAACGACATGCTCACCAGATTTCCGGTAAGGAACGATTGAATACGGTCGTTATCTTCAATCCGTTGCCGGAGGTCGCCAATAAGTTTTGTATCGAAAAACCTGATTGGGAGTTTCATCAGTTTTAGCAGGAAATCGGAAATTAGCGAAATACTGATTCGGGTACTCGTGTGCAACATTATCCAGCTACGAATAAACCCAACCGCAGTTTGACTGATTGTTAAAACCAACTGTGCCACCAAAACCAAAACTATAAAACTGAGGTTGTTTGTGGCGATACCAACATCGACAATTGCCTGAGTTAAAAACGGAAAAATCAGACTGAGAATACTCCCTGTAAAAAAACCAATTAACAGTTGGGTAATTAGTTTTTTGTAAGGTTTTAAATACGAAAACAGATATTTAAAACCCGCTTTATTTACTTTTTCGCCCTCTTCTTTATAAAATTCGGCAGTGGGTTCTAAAAGTAACGCAATTCCGGCAGGCTCGCCATCTTGTTGAGTTGATGCCCAACTTTTTAAGAATTCGTCTTTATTATATTCTACCAAACCATGTGCGGGGTCGGAGATGTAAAAAGAGATAGCCCCCTCCCGACCTCCTCCGTGGGGGGAGGAGGAAGCCCCATCCCCAACCCTTCCCCCAAGGGGAAGGGAGCTAAAAAACTTCGTTTTTTTTGTTTTTTTGATTTTGTATAGTACCACAAAGTGGTCCTGATTCCAATGCAAGATAATTGGCAGCGGCACTTCCAAAAGGGTTTCCAGATTTATACGTGCTCCCTGCGAGCGAAAACCGATTTTTTCGGCTGCATCGCTAATGGTAAGTAGCGACACACCTTCGCGGGTTTTCCATGTAAGTTCGCGTAAGGTTTCCAGATTATAGTGCCGACCAAAATGTTTTGCCACAATACGTAAACATGTGGGTCCGCAGTCCATTGCATCGGGTTGTAAATAATGTGGAAATTTTGCCATGGTTTAGTTTTGTGGTGGAAAGATAGAAAATATTAAACAGTTGCCCAATTCAATAACTAATATTCAAAACAATTCCACCGGATTAATTTTAAGAAACTCCTGCCAGCTTAATCCATTTTGCGAAATAAGATAAGTTTTATGCGGGCGGAATAATTTATCAAACTCGACCATTCCTTTTGTAACTTTCGACGAACCGCTTTTTACCTCCAAACCAATAATTCTATGTTTGTATTCCAAAACAAAATCAACCTCGTAATTACCTTGTCGCCAATACATTAATTTAAAAGAATTACTCTTTGAGGAATTTAACAGATGCACACCAACCGCCGATTCAACGTGCCTGCCCCATATTTCGGTATTCAAAACAGATTCAGAAAAACTATTCTCGCTTAAAGCACTAAACAAAGCCGAATTATAAACCTGAAAACGAGGACTTGAAGTGCGCTTCATAATTTTTCCGTGTGAGAATTTTTCTAATCCTGACAATAAACCGGCACTATCTAACAATTTTAAATAGTGCGACAGTGTGGTTGTATTTCCTGCATCGTGCAGTTGTCCCAAAATTTTTGTGTACGATAGAATCTGACCTGAAAAAGAACATCCCAACTCGAAAAGATTTCGTAACAAAGCAGGTTTATTTATTCGCTCTATTAATAATATATCTTTCGAAACGGTAGTTTCAATCAACGAATTAAGGATATAATCTTTCCATCGGTTTTCATCGACGATAAGCTCTGCAGCACCCGGATATCCGCCAAACCATACAAATTGCTCCTCAGAAAATCCAAAAGCTTCTTGCATCTCAGAAAAACTCCAATGCCCCATATAAATAGATTCGAATCTTCCTGCCAACGATTCTGTTAATCCTTTTTGTAAAAGCAAGCGTGACGAACCCAATAAAACCAACTTAATCTCAATTGAATTAATTTTATCGGCATCCCAATTAGCTTTTACAATTTCGCTCCAGTTATCAACTTTCTGAATCTCATCTATAACTAAAATAATTTCGTTTAACTCACTATTCTTTAATTTTAGGCGTGCAATATTCCATTGAGTCTCTATCCAGTTGGAGTTGGAATTTACAATTCCATCGGCAGTAATATACATCGAGGGAATTTTTATATCGTTTAATACTTGCTGAATTAAAGTTGTTTTACCAACCTGCCGCGGACCATTAATTACCTGAATAAATAGTTTTGGCTCATTTAATCTTTTTACAAGTTGCTGAAAATTAGGTCTTCTAAACATACTTTGATATTTTACTCAATACACTGAGTAAAACTACTCAATATATTGAGTAAAACAAAATATCAACTAAAAGAGTATAAAACCCAAAACACAGACAGCAGGTAAAAAGCCAAGCAAAGCAAGCAACTTTGCTTTCGACTGATATTTTTCTTTTTCAACAAAGAAGTAAAACATACCGATTGGAATAATTGAGATAAAAAGGACAGTTCCAAGGAAATTAACAAACTCGCCCCAATCTTTTAAAAATGTAAATTCAAGGGCACCCTCGTCGAAATACCAGATTGCAAGAGCAAATATTGATGAAATAAGAATCAGGATAATTGGGAATATTCGGCAGCAGTTTTTAGTTTGCATAACTGTAGGTTTAAATGAAATGCTAAGCTCAGTAATATAATAATTATTCTTTTATAATCACAGTTTTTTCGTCGGCTGACCAGGCAGAAAAATAACCCAGAGCACCGTTTGTAATATTCGAAGTAGGATTTGCAGGTGCAGCAGAACCGGGATTCACATTTATCAACTCCTGAAAGGTTTTGAAATATTCGTAAGCACCTTTATCCAGCGAAATTAATTGGATGGAAACCGTATCGCCAAGGTCGAAAATTACTCCGCGCATATTAACTTCCAGCGATTGCCCATCGATTAAACGGTCATCAAAAACAAACAGATCTTCAGCACCATTTTTTAATGTGTCGTTTTCAAAAATTTTAATTCGGTAATAATTATTTTTATCGGGCGGATCGACAAAATAAATTTTCACAACGTAACCCTCGTCGAGAAAGGCAAAACCATCATCGTAATAATATGCGAGTGAGTCTATTAAAACTACCCGATTTAATTTTGATGACGATTCGTATTTTTCAGTTTCAATATTAACAGAAAGATTGTAGGTTACTCCGGGCTGAAAAGTAATATCTTCCGTTCGGTAAAAACCATCTTCAACCTCATCTAATTTAAAAGTTTCACCAAATTCATTTTCTATTAGCACTCTAGCATCACTAATTTTTTCGATTGGCGAACCGCTAAAATAACTACCTGTTTTTGTGAGTTTCAATTCGGCATAATTAGTATAATCCGACAAATTAGCTTCGATAACAATTTCCGGATTTGCCTCGTTTAAATCAACATCAATAACTTTTTCGCAACCTAAGAGAAGCATGATAATGAACAGAAAAAGCTGTGAGCTTTGAACTGCGAGCTTTGAGCTACGCGCCATGAGCTGCGAGCCGTGAGCTGTGAGCCATGAGCTGTGAGATTTTAATTTACTATTTCTTTCTCCTTTTATCATTCTATTGTTTACGCATTTTTTCATCCAACCATTTTTTCAAATCAAAATTTAAACTTATAACTAACCGAAGGTATTGCTTTAAAAATTGCAAACTGCACCGCCTGTGTTATATTAGGGTTTTCTTCGCTCTGCTGAAAATCGATAAAATATGCATTTTCGCGACCATAAACATTATATACCGAAAAGACCCAACTCGACTCAAACTTCTCGGTTTTTTTTCGTTGCCATGTTAATCCCAAATCTAACCTGTGATAATTGGGCATCCGGTAACCGTTTCGTTCGGTGTAATAAGCTACCAAATGATTTTCTATTTCGTATTTGCCACTGGGGAAAGTAACGGCGTTTCCGGTATAATAAATCCATGTTGCCTAGAGTTTTAATTTACGGGTAAGGTCGTACATCCCCACCACCGAGATATCGTGCATTCTGTCGTGGCGCGCCGGAAATGGGTTGCCCTTGTTTATTTTATCGAACTGCCGCATTGTTTTACTCCACGTATAACTAACCCAACCATTTAATCGCCCAAAATTTCGTTTCACCATTAATTCAACTCCGTATGCCCAGCCTCTTCCATAAACCAGCTCCGACTCAACCGTTGAGTTATAAACCAGCTCGGCACCATTTTTATAATCAATCTGATTCTTTAAATCTTTATAATAAACTTCCAGTGAAGTTTCGAATTCATTATCTTTAAAATTACGAAAATAGCCCAACGAAATTTGGTCTGAAATCTGCGGTTTTACGTTGTTACTACTTGGCAACCATAAATCGGTTGGAGTTGTAGTTGTTGAATTCGACAGTAAATGTAAAAACTGATAAATTCGGTTATACGATGCTTTAACAGAACTTTTACTACTGAAAATATAATTTACACCGAGTCGTGGTTCAACTCCACCCTGCGTTTTCATAAATTTGAAATCTTTAACTTCAACAGTATTTGTTAACTCTCCATTCTCGTTGAACTCGTAATATTCGCCCGGACCAACATTACTACAAAGTGCAAGTCGCAAGCCATAATATATTTTAAAATGTTCAGAAATACTCTGACTGTTAGAAACGTACCCTGCCCATTCGATTGCACGTCGTCGTGGGATATCATCGGGTTTAAACCCAAAGCCTTCAGAAACAGATATTTCGCCCGGTAAAATATTGTGGTAGATAACATTGCCCCCAAACTTTATTGTATTTTGAGTGTTTGCATAATATGTAAAATCCTGCTTGAAATTTAAGTCTCTTATTTCAGAGCCAATTGTGATTTCAGCCTCGTCCATAATGTTGATTTCGTACGAATAGTTACTGAGAATTAACGATGTATTAGAAAAGAGTTTTTCACTAAAATTATGATTCCATCTAAAAGTTCCGGTAATACTCCCCCAGTCGAAACCAAATTCGTTGGAGAAGCCAAAATTATCGCGTCCAAAATAACCCGACAGATAAATACGATTATTTTTATTGATTTTATAATTTGATTTAAGGTTTAAATCGTAAAAATAGAGAGTTGTATTTCTGATATCTTCTTTTTTTGAAAAGACCAAAAACATGTCGGCATAAGTTCTTCTGCCGCTAACAATAAACGAACCTTTGTCTTTTACAATCGGTCCTTCAACAGCCACACTCGACGAAATTAGACCAACATTTCCGGTAACACCAAATTTTTTCATGTTTCCCTCCTTCATTTTAATATCGAAAACAGAGGATGCACGCCCACCAAATTCAGCCGGAATTGAGCCCTTCATTAAATTGGCGCTTTTTATTGCTTCCGAATTAAAAACCGAGAAAAAACCAAGCAGATGCGATGCATTATAAACCGGAGCTTCATCTAATAAAATCATATTTTGGTCTATTCCACCACCCCTTACATGGAAACCGGAATTTCCTTCGCCGGCAGATTTAACTCCCGGAGTAAGCTGAATGGTTTTTAGGATATCCTGCTCGCCAAAAATTACCGGAATGCTCTCAATTTGTTTGGGAGTTATTTTTACATTTCCCATTTCTATCGAGGTAACATTTCTGTCGGCACGCTCACCTGTTATAACAATATTACCAAGTTCAATACTTTTTTCTTTTAACTCAATATCTAACCTCTTATTTTCGGTTAAGTTTATTTGAATGAATTGTGTTTCGTAACCCACAAACTGAAATCGTATTTTATAGCTATTTTCGGGTAATGAGATAGAGAAAAAACCATAACTGTTCGAGATAGTTCCCGTGTTCGACATTCCATCAACTACGATAGTTGCACCGATTAAATCTTCGCCGGTTGCAACATCTTTTATGGTTCCGCTAATCACATACTTCTGCTGACCAACTGCCACAACAGAAATAAAAAACGTCATAAGAATTATGATGAATATTCTGAACATACTGTTTTATAGAGCATTCAAAAATAGAATAAAAATCCGGCTTTGTACAATTTCAAAAAAACATTCTTTCTATTTATTTTTTTGACTGAAAAAAGTCAAATCAAAAAAATATCATTATTTTTTAAAAAATAAAAACCATACTGTTAATCACCTTATATTTAAATATTTAACAGATACTACCCAGCAGCAACAACAAACTAATAAGCTAATAAACAGGCACTTAAAAAAGTATAGATTTCAAAAGTTGTTGTACAACATTTTCAGTTGATTTACGCACTCTTGATTGTTAACAAATTATTACTATTTTTGGTGTCCTTTCTTCAAAACAAAGGCGAGAATTAGGTTAATCATAAATCAATAAAACGTTACAATATGAAGGTTTATAAGACGGATGAAATCCGAAACATTGCTTTAATCGGTAATGCTGGTAGTGGGAAAACCACCCTTGCAGAAGCTATGCTTTTTGAGGGTGGAGTGATAAATCGTAGAGGTGAGGTTACCGCAAAAAATACGGTATCTGACTACAACCAAATTGAGCAGGATTACGGTAATTCTGTATTCTCAACACTGTTGTACACAGAGGCTAACGGAAAGAAAATCAATATTCTGGATACACCCGGAATGGACGACCTTTGTGGAAGTGTAGTTTCGGCACTAAGTGTTACAGCACTGAGTATAATTACTATTAACTCTACAACCGGAGTTGAAGCCGGAACGGAAGCTGCTTCGCGCCACGCCGAAGATGCAGACACTCCTTTAGTATTCGTATTTAATCAATTAGACCACGACAATACTAACTTCGAAGCGGCACTCGAACAGTGCAAATCTACTTTTGGAAACAAAGTTACTATTGTTCAGTATCCAGTTGATGCCGGTCCAACTTTCTCTTCAATTATTGATGTTTTGAAGATGAAAATGTACAAATATGGAGCCGATGGAGGCAAACCTGAAATACTTGATATTCCTGATTCGGAAAAAGAAAAAGCCGATGAGTTGCACAACGAATTGATTGAAATGGCCGCCGAAAATGAAGAGGCTTTAATGGAGTTATATTTCGACAAAGGTTCGCTTTCAGAAGATGAAATGCGCAAAGGAATTAAACTGGGAATGCTCGAACGTGGACTTTTCCCTGTGTTTTGTACATGTGCGAAAAAGAATATCGGCGTTGGTCGTTTAATGGAATTCATCACCAATATTTCTCCTGCACCAAACGAAAAACAAATGACAGAAATTGTGAGTGGAAAAGAGGTAAAAATGGAAGCTTCTGATTCGCCAAGTATTTTTGTTTTTAAAACTGCCGTTGAATCGCATGTTGGAGAAATTACATATTTCAAAGTTATGTCGGGCACAATTAAAGAGGGGCTCGATTTAATAAATACTACCACCGGAAACAAAGAGCGTCTTTCGCAAGTATTTGTTTCGGCAGGTAAAAATCGCGAGAAAGTTGACCAATTGGTTGCCGGAGATTTGGGTTGTACAGTTAAATTAAAAGACACAAAATACAACCAAACTTTAAGTACCAAAGAAGACGATATTAAGTTTAAAGAGATTGTTTTCCCAGCTCCAAGACACACGGTTGCCATGAAAGCAGAAAACGATTCGGACGACGAAAAAGTAGGAGAAGTACTTAATAAAATTAAATACGAAGACCCAACTTTTATAATCGAATATTCGAAAGAATTAAAACAGTTGCTGGTTCACGGACAAGGCGAATATCATCTGAATATATTGAAATGGTATTTCGATAATATTTATAAAATAAACGTCGATTATCTTACTCCAAAAATTCCTTATCGCGAAACTATTACTAAAACAGCACAGGCAGATTACCGTCATAAAAAACAGTCGGGTGGTGCAGGTCAGTTTGGCGAAGTACACATGATTATTGAACCTTTCGAAGAAGGTTTGGAACCGAAAAAAATGATAAAAATTGGTGACAAAGAACAAAAACTTGCTCACCGCGACATTCAGGAACACGAGCTTCCGTGGGGAGGTAAACTGGTTTTGGTAAATAGTATTGTTGGTGGTTCTATCGACGCACGTTTTATTCCCGCAATTCTGAAAGGAATTATGGAAAAAATGGAAGAAGGACCACTCACAGGATCGTATGCCCGCGACATTCGCGTTTATGTTTACGATGGCAAAATGCACCCCGTTGACTCAAACGAAATTTCGTTTAAACTTGCCGGAAGAAATGCATTCAGCCAGGCATTTAAAAATGCAGGTGCTAAAATTCTGGAACCAATTTACGACCTCGAAGTTTGGACTCCTTCGGACAGAATGGGAGACGTAATGAGCGATTTACAAGGTCGCCGTGCCATGATTATGGGAATGGGTTCAGAAAAAGGATTGGAAAAAATCTCCGCAAAAGTACCACAAAAAGAGATGAATAAATATACAACTTCGTTGAGTTCGATTACCGGAGGACGCGGTGTATTTAAATTGACTTACGACGGCTACGAGAAAGTTCCTTCTGATGTTCAGGACGAATTACTAAAAGCCTACGCAAAAGAGCAGGAAGAGGAATAGATCATTTTCAGATTTATTTTTATGAGATATTGAAGCTCCGGTTCGCAAGAACCGGGGCTTTGTTATTTTGTTACTAAATAGTCTCAAAGATAAATTCTTTTTTGGAGTAATCTACCAGTTATTAAATTCGATTATTTCGTTCATGTATTTCGAAATATCGACAACAATGCCACTGCCAACAACCTGTCCCACCAGCGAAGTGCCCGCGCCACGTGGAATAATAGAAGTGTCATTTTCTTTTGCAAAAGCAATTATCTTTTTAATGTCATCTTTTGTTTTTGGCTTTGCAACTGCCAACGGCAACTCTTTGTACTGCGACGCATCGGTTGAATACAACACACGTTGAACATTATCTATAAAAAGGTCGCCTTCGAGTTGGGATTTCAAATGGTTGAAATCGGGTTGCATATTTATATTTATACAGTTCGCCATAACTGTCCGAAAGAATAAAGTAGGAAAAAAGCCAAAAAATTCCAACTTTTGAAGTGCAAACTTTTAAATTAAAATTATGGGCTTTCTTCCACAGCATAAAAATACTAAAAAATCAGAAAAACCATTACTGGCACAGAT
>JAJRSD010000039.1 GCA_024278975.1 Bacteroidota bacterium | reverse complement strand
TCACTCTTTTCCTTGTTTTGGGAAGCTCTGTTTTTGCCAGTGCGCAATATGCAAATACCGACTCGCTGGTAATTGTTCCCGGCGAACCACTCCCATTAACAATTTATGAAGTTGAGATACAGGGAATTAATTTGTCGAGTTAGCAATTTGATGTGAGTTTAACCACCGGAATTATGCTTTCGAAATTCGTGTTTCCGGTTCACAATAAAATTATCAGCAGGTTCGGACCGCGCCACGGACGAATGCACAACGGGCTGGATATCCGTAGTGCCACCGGCGATACAATTTATGCAGCGTTCGATGGGCACGTTATTAGTTCGCGTTACCATTATGGTTTTGGAAATTTGATTGTTATTCAGCACGCAAAAAATATAAAGACCTACTACGCACATCTCTCAAAATTTTTAGTAAAAGCCGAAAATTGGGTAAACAGGGGAGAACCAATCGGGCAGGCAGGAAGTACAGGGCGGGCAACCGGGAGTCATCTTCATTTCGAAATAAGAGAAAATGGTCATGCTTACGACCCGGAGTTGGTTTACGATTTTAAGGTGGGAGAAATTCGTGATGATGTGGAATCTGTAAAAAGTCTGGCACAACTGCAGCGCCGTTTAATCCCAAAAGGGTATTCTGTAAACGAGGGTGTTCCTCAATATTATACTGTACGACGGGGCGATTCATTTTGGCGTATTTCGCGCCGGTTTAAAATGTCAATCAACCATATTTGTAAGGTAAACCACATCTCCGAGAATTCTGTTATACGGGTTGGACAAGTTTTGAGATTGTATTGAGATTTTATGAGATTTGGCGAGAAGGATGGCATCCCTTGAAGGGATGCCATCCTTCTACCTAAAACGCTCCATCCAAAGTACGAACAGTTAAAACCTCTTTTAATTTTGCCTCCGGAATTTTAGTCTTTAAATTAATTGTAATTTTTTCTCCGGGTATTAAATCGACATAATTATCAGAGAAAAAACCCTTTTCGTTGCCAATTTGCAGATAGACATTTTTAGCAAGTTTATCGGTTTTTAATTCAATATTAAAACCCGAATTAGCTTTTGTAATGGTATATTCAACAGTTGGTTGCGGAATATTAAGTTTTTTAAATGGCTCGAAAAAGAATGAATTTTTAGAAAGTACTTTGCCTTTTTCAACCAGTTCGGCAGTAAAAAATATATTCGAAAGTTGCTTGCGATATTTATAACGATATTCTCGTTTATTTACATCAAAATAGTCGTCACTAGAATTTGCCGGAATTTCAACGAGCGAAGCTTCTTCCCAGATAATTTTCCCATCGAAATCCATTAATCGTAATTTAAGCTCTGCATTTATTGGGTCGAGCCTGTCGTTTACAATACCAACTCTAAATTTCATGTTGTCTTCATACGGACTTACTAAAACCTGCCCGAATCCTTTTTTAACGTAATACTGCAGCGCTTTCCAATTCTGATAATAATCGGTAGAACTCCACGATGCCACCGGCCAGCAATCGTTAATTTGCCAATACAAGCTACCCATACAAAATGGCATTGCGCGGCGATGCCCTTCCAGCCCAAACTTAATTCCTTCGGCTTGCAAAACTTGCCCGACATACAAAAACGATTCGAAATCTTTTGGTTTTTTGTACTCTTTCAACATGTAATATTCAATTGTTCCGTTGCCAATCGACGAACGTTGATGCGATTTCATTACATCAGAATAGATATCGTAATCTTCGGGCAGTGCATATTTTCGTACGGTGGCAATTTCCGGGAACGATTGAAAACCATACTCGCTCATAAATCGTGGAAGTTGTGTTGCATACGTTTCGAAGGGTTCTTTTCCCCACCAAACGCCCCAATAATGCTCATCGCCATTTACAAGATCGGCTTTTATACCCATCCCCGACGACGGACTGCTTGCCCAGTAACTTCGTTGCGAATCGTACTCGGCAACTACTTCGGGTAGTATTTTATGAAAAATATTTTTATAGGCCTGCCAAATTTTATCGGCATTTTCCTTGCTTGCAGCTTCTGCTTTTTGTTTCCAGCCCCAACTTTCCCAGGCAGCCAGAATTTCGTTGTTCCCGCACCACAAACCAATACTTGGGTGGTTACGTAAGCGTTTTACATTATCGATTGCCTCTTGTTTTACATTGTCGAGAAACTCCTCATCGCCGGGAAACATGGCACATGCAAACATAAAATCCTGCCAGACTAAAATCCCGTTTTCATCGCATAAATCGTAAAAAATATCCTCTTCGTAAACTCCACCACCCCAAACCCGCAACATATTATTGTTCGAGTTTTTGGCAGTTTCAACAACTGTTCGGTAATTATCTTCTGTTACACGAGGCAAAAAAACATCGTTTGGAATATAGTTGGCACCCTTCATAAAAACAGGGTGTCCGTTTAATTTAAAATAGAACGAAGTACCGTCATCATCTTTATCGCGAACCAGTTCCAGTGTTCGAATTCCAATACGTGTATTTTTAGAAACCTTTTGACCGTCAATATCTAATTCGCCCAAAATATTATACAAATACGCCTCGCCCAAACCATTTGTCCACCATAGTTTTGGGTTCTTAATTTCGAAATCGACTTTATATTTTACAACACCTTTTTTTAGTTGAACAGCAGAAGTGGCAAGCTGCATTCCATCATTCGAAACCGAAACATTTGCCATCTCTTTTTTAATAGCATCAATTTCGAAAACAGCAGTAAAAGTGGCTTTCTTTTCAGTTACCTTGTTTTGAATAATTTGTAGATTCTCAATTTTTGCCTCGTTCCAGGCTTTTAGAGTTACAGGTCGCCAAATGCCACTTGTTACCAAACGCGGTCCCCAGTCCCAGCCAAAATGATAACCGGCTTTTCGAGTATAAATGCTAACCTTTTTCCTGCCTTCAACCTTACCAATAAAAGCTAAATCGTTATCCGACACCGGGATTTCGTATCCCTGCGCATCGTACTTTTTAAGTCCTTCGTTTATTGGCGAATGGAAAATAATATGTAATTCGTTCTCACCAGTTTTTAGCAAATTCTTTACATCAACCTGCCACTCACGAAACATATTATCGGTAACAAGTACTTTTTCGCCGTTTACAAAAACATCGGCATAAGTGTCGAGACCTTTAAAATCGAGTTCAACTCTATCTTTTTTAAGAATGGCTTTATCAACCAAAAAAGTGGTTTTGTATTCCCAGTCAACTTTATCGATCCACTGCAAATCGTGTTCGTTCATCCGGTAAAACGGGTCTTTAATTTTATCGTTTGCGATTAAATCGGTATGAACTGTACCGGGAACAGTTGCCGGAAGCCACTCGTTTTCGCCTACCTGATTAAATGTCCAGTTGTCGGTTATCTCATTTTGCAACATTAAGTTTGGGTCTTTTTCAACAGTGCAGCTTAAAAATGCTAAAACAACAAAAGCTACTACCTGCAAATTTTTTATCTTCATTTCAATATGTTATTTTGAATGTATTAATTGAAAACGTCTTAATTTTTCGGTTTCAAAAGTATAAAAAATACTGCTTTTCTGAAATGAATATTTAATATAAAAACCGCATGCTTGAACGCATTCTAAATATTCACATAAATTTACTTTCCTACTTTTCGTTTTATCCTTTTGAAAAGAGATAGAAATAATTCATGCCAAACTCTTTTTTCTATCTTTGCAGAAATGAAACAAATATTGCAGATAATTGACACACAACTTGTCTCTCATTGTTGGGATGATGATGATTATTTAGTGCGTTTCCCTGATACCTTGAGATTATTGTTTAAACAATTATTTATAAATCCATGAAATCAGATACATTTAAAGGTTACCTTTTTGCTATAATTGCCACGCTGGCTTTTTCCAACGTTTATATTTTTAGCAAAGCTGCTTTAAACGAAGTTCATCTTACGCAGTTTGGTGTTTATTGGTTTGCAATTGGTTCCATTATTAGTTTGTTATATGCATGGAAAAACAAAAAACTCAGGCAGCTAAAAATCCTCTCGAAAAAGCAAGTTCGTATTTTGGTTTCGCTCGGTATTCTTGAAATTCTTACAACCACATCATTTTTTATCTCCATAAATATTATTGCCGACCCGGCTGTTACTTCGTTTCTTGGAAATATGTACCCGGTAATGGTTACTCTGGGCGGTGTTTTTATTCTGAAAGAAAAGTTTGGCTGGATTGAAACTATTGGCGTAGCTTTAGCATTGGGTGGAACTTTTGTAATAAGTTACACCGGGGGCACTACTTTAAAAACCCTGTTTATAGAGGGAACCGGGTGGGTTTTTATAAATGCTATTTTTGCTACTATCGCAACATTGGTTGTTAAAGTTCATGTAAAAAAACTATCTCCCGAGTTGCTTAGTTTAAACCGTACCGTTTGGCTTTTGGCATTTTCAATAACAATGTTTTTTGTTTATAAACAGTCAATTATAATACCTATTTCGGCCTTAAAAAATATTGCAATTGGTGCTGTGCTCGGGCCATTTCTTGCCATACTTACAATCTACTACTCTTTTCAATATATCGAAGCTTCGCGCTCGTCGATTGTTCAAAGTTTAAAAGGAATTTTTGTTTTGGCAGGTGCCTATTTTGTGTTTAAAAGCTTCCCTCTTCCGCACCAATTTGTTGGAGGAATGATTACCGTAGTTGGTGTTTTAATTATGACACTGGCTCAATCTGGAGTTTTTAAATTTTTTGTGAAGAGTAAAACATCAGAAAAACAGAAAATGTAAAACATCAGATATTGATATTTGTGATTTTCTGCCAAATACTATACAACTACTTTCGCAACAAATATATTTCTTTAACTTTTATTTTGAAATCTATTGAAGAACTTTAAGTTGCCATAAGATTAAGGCATAATTTTTGTTAAACAAAGCCTAAATATTTCAAACAAAAAACAAACAACGATGAACAGAAAACATTGGTTAACCACCTTAATTGTGATAGCAGTTCTGCTAATTGCATTTTTATTTTTTCCACGTTCTAAAACCGAATCTCTTGAAATTTCAACCACAGTTTCGAAAGGCCCGTTTGAAATTTTGGTGTATGCAAGCGGGCAACTCGAAGCCCAAAACTCCGAGAATATTTCGGTTCCGGAAAGTTTGCGAGATAGGGATATTAGAATTTACGAGATAAAAATTACCGATTTGGTTGAAGAAGGCACAGTAGTAGATTCGGGAGACTATGTTGCTACCCTCGACCAAAAAGCGGTTGAGGAGGTTTTAACAAAAGCACAGGAGGAGTTGGAACAGGCATTTAATAATTTTGAGGATGCCAAAATGGACTCGAATCTTAACCTGAGTAATTATCGCGACCAGATAATTAATGCAAGCGAGCAGGTTGAGGAGATGCAGATAATTTTAGATGAGTCGAAATTTGAATCGCCTGCGGTTATTCGTAAAGCTGAAATGGACAAGGACAAAGCTTTGAGAAAACTTCAACAGGAGGAGAAAGGATACGAGTTAAAAGAGCGGCAGGCAATTTCGAAAGTAGAACGTAATAAAATTGAACTTCGAAGAAAAGAGAGCAGGGTTACTAAATTGAGAGGCGTTTATAACTCGCTGGTTATTACTGCTCCCAAAGATGGAATGGTCATTTACGGGAAAGAACGAATGGGCGAAAAAATTAAAGTTGGTTCAACGGTGAGTCCGTTTATGCCGATGATTGCGACTCTCCCCGATTTGTCGTCGATGTTATCGATAACTTACGTAAACGAAATTGATATCTCGAAAGTTAAGAAAGGGCAAAAAGTTACTTTGGGAATTGATGCAATTCCTGAGAAGCACTTAGAGGGCGAAGTTGTGTCAGTCGCTAATATTGGGCAACCAATGCCAAAAAGCGATGCGAAAGTATTTGAGGTAAAGATTCGTGTTTTTGGAAATGTTGACGATTTGAAACCATCGATGACCACAAGTAATACAATTCAAACAGCAACTTTTAACGATACACTTTTTATACCCTCGGAAGCAGTTTTCGAAAACGATTCGCTGCAATTTGTTTATCTGGAAAATGGTAGCATTATAAAACAAATTGTTGATTTGGGCGACCAAAACGACAATCATATTCTGGTAAATGGAGGTTTGTCTGACGGCGACAAAGTACTGCTGGTGGAGCCTGAAAATGCTGAGGAACTTGAATTTTCGGGAATGGAAATTTATTTAAAAATAAAAGAGAGAAAAGCCAAAGAGGAGGAGGAAGCCAAAAAAGCGGTTGAAGAGGATAAGAAACAACCGTTTAAACTTCAGAATAAAAAAAGTAGTGGCGGCGGCGGAATGTTTATTATGGGTTAATTAAATCAACTACCAATGAAAGCAATTGTACAACGTTACGGACATGATGTTGCCTCGGGAGTTGAGGCGATATTCACCAATAAAGTAAAATCACTTCTTACAGCTCTCGGAATTATTTTTGGTGTGGCTGCTGTTATTAGCATGCTCGCCATCGGAAATGGGGCTCAACAAGAAATTCTCGACCAGATAAAAATGGTGGGCGTAAACAATATTATTATTTCACCAATAAATAATGTGGTCGATTCCGAGAACTCAGACAACAATTCGGAAGAGCAGGCTCAAATTAGCACTAAAAAATTTTCGAAAGGACTTACACTTTTAGATGCCCATGCAATTCAGGAAATTTTACCGACAGTTAACAAAATTAGCCCGATTATATCTTTTAATTACTCGGCAATATTAAATGGCAAAAGTAAACCGGTCGTGTTAGAAGGTATAAATAACAGCTATTTCGACCTCTTTAATATTTCGATAACCAACGGTTCTGTATTTACAAAAAAACAGATGGAAAATGAGTTCCCGGTTTGTATAATTGGAGATAATATTAAAACTGTATTCTTCAATCAGGAAGACCCAATTGGAAAAAATATTAAATGTGGGCAGGTTTGGTTAAAGGTTGTTGGGGTTATCGAACGTCGCGATTTTACAGCCTCTGCTTCCGACGAACTTGGAATAAGCAGTACCGACAACAAAATATTTATTCCGGTAGGAACTTTAATTATGCGGTTTAAAAATCGCTCGCTGGTTAGAGCCGACGAAGTTGAAAGAATGATGGCATCGCGCGATAATAAAAATAAAAAAGGAAACATAAACCAGTTGGATAAAATTATTGTTCAGGTTACCGAAACCGAAGATTTAAGTGCAACTGCCGACATTATAAAAAGGATGTTATTGCGCAGGCACAACGGATTGTTCGATTTTGAAGTAACAATTCCCGAACTGCTTTTAAAACAGCAGCAACGTACAAAAGGTATTTTTAATATTGTTTTGGGAGTAATTGCCGGAATATCGTTGATTGTTGGAGGAATTGGAATCATGAATATTATGCTTGCCTCTGTTATGGAGAGGATTCGCGAGATTGGAGTTCGTCAGGCAATTGGTGCATCGCGAAAAGATATTATTGTACAGTTTCTGTCAGAATCAACAATTATCAGTGTGTCGGGAGGAATAATCGGGATAGTTCTGGGAGTTGTCTTGTCGAAAATTATTTCCAGTTTTTTCGATATTAAAACTATTATATCCGCTTTTTCAATTGTAATTTCATTTGGGGTTTCTGTTATTGTGGGAGTGGTATTTGGATATGTACCTGCCAAACGCGCTGCAGAACAAGACCCGGTTAACTCTTTACGTCAATAAACTAAATTCAAATAATAATGAAGAAATCAATCATATTTGCCACTATTTGTTTTCTTTTTCTGAATCAAATAAATGCACAAGACGAGCAACTTTTAACACTGGATGATGTTATCAGAATCGCATCGCAACAATCGTTAGACGCGTTTAAAAACGAAAATATGTACCGTGCTAATTATTGGCAATACCGGTATTTTAAAGCCGACCGCCTGCCCAGTTTAACTCTCGATGCAACGGTATTAGATTATAACCGCTCGATGCAAAAAGTTTATAATTACGACCAAAACCGTGATGAATATATCGAAAGAGAAGATTTTAATTCGAATGTGTCTCTTCGGTTAAATCAAAATGTTGGATTTACCGGTGGGCAAATTTTTGCCACATCGTCGTTGGCAACAACTCAGAAATTGGGCGACGATAAACTTTCATCGTACTCTTCAACTCCTTTTAGTATTGGTTATTCGCAGTCGATAAACGGGTATAATAAATTTAAATGGGAGGCTAAAATTGAACCCGTTAAATTCGAGAAAGCAAAAAAAGAGTTCATTCAGGCAACAGAAGATCTCGCGTTAAAAGCAAACCGCTTGTTTTTCGATTTAGTTGATGCTCAGATAGAAGTTAATATTTCGGAAACAAACCTCTCAAATTCCGACACATTATACACAATTGGAAAAGGAAGATTTCAGGTGGGAACTGTTACACAAGACGAATTACTTAATCTCGAACTTCGATTTATGAATTCGAAACTTGCGTTAACCCGTGCTAAACTTGGATTAGAAAGATCGAAATCACGACTAAATTCTTTTTTGAGTTTTGAAAAAGAGACCGATGTTGTTTGTATTATTCCATCATATTCAACAAATTTACAGATAGATGCTAACCGTGCATTGGAACAGGCTTTAATAAGTAATCCCGATATTTTTAGCCAGCGGCAGCGATTATTGGAAGAGGATAAAAGGGTAGATCAGGCAAAGAGTGAGACAGGTGTTAGCGGTACCTTTTTTGCAGTTTTTGGCATGAACCAAAATTCCGAGCAGTTTAACGAAGTCTATCAAGATCCACTTAGCAGGCAACAATTGAGAGCCGGTGTAACTGTCCCTATCCTGGATTGGGGGCGCAGAAAAGGGCAGTTGGCAATGGCACGCTCAAATCGCGAGGTGATGCGAATTAGTATTAATCAGGAAAAAATTGATTTTGAGCAGAATGTGATATTGAATGTTATGGAATTTAACCTGCAGGGACGTCAGGTTTTTAACACTGCTAAAGCCGATACCATTGCACAAATGCAGTACGATGTTACCCAGCAACGTTTTTTAATTGGCAAAGTAGATGTTACCAAATTGAATCTGGCACGAAACGACCGCGAGCAAGCGCGCCGTGCTTATATCAGATCATTGCGTTCGTATTGGAATTATTACATTACAATACGGCGGCTAACCCTTTTCGATTTTGAAAATAATGTCACTCTATCTGAGGATTTTGATAAACTAATTAACTAGTAAAATTCGTAACATGGCATTCATAAAAAAAAGATATATCTGGATTATTTTAGCTGTAATTGTTGCCGCTGTTCTGTTTATTCTTGGCGGAAAGAGTTTAATAACAGAAAAATTTCATACTGTTCAGTCAGGATTTTTCGAACTCACTCTAAATATTAAAGGCGAAGTACGTGGTAAAAATGCAGTTGTTATTAGTCTTCCGGATGAATTAAAAAAAAGAGAGCTGCGCATTTATCAAATAAAAATTAAAGACATGGTGCAGGAAGGTACTGTTGTTAAAAAAGGAGGGTGGATTGCCACCCTTGATCCGGCAGAATTAAACCAACAGATGCAAACCAACAGGCAAGATCTTACAAAATATATGGCTGAGCTTAACGATGCAAAAATAGATTCGGCAATTCAATTAACTAAATTACGCGAAGAGCTTGAAGAGTTTAATTACGATTTAGCATATAAAAAACTCGAACTGGAACAGGCAAAATATGAATCGCCGGCATATCAACGTAAAAAGAATGTTGAGTACAATAAAACTATCAGGCAGATGGAGAAAAAAAGGCGCGATTATGAATTAAACCGTTTAAAACTAAAAGTTAAAACTAAACGTATTGAAAATAAGTATAACGAATATTTTGTTAGAGATTCGTTATTAAAAAGTGCCATAAAAGCATGCAGGGTAAAAGCTCCAAAAGAGGGAATGGTGATGTATGCAAAACTTTGGGGAGGTAGGAAATTGCGTGTTGGAGATCAAATAAGCAGGTGGATGCCAACCATCGCAACTTTGCCCGATATGTCGGTTTTGGTTTCGGAAACTTATGTGCAGGAAATTGATATTATGAAAATTGCAATAGGAGATACAGTTGAGATTTATATTGATGCGCTGCCTGATAAAATATATAGCGGAATAATTTCCAAAATTGCTAATATCGGTCAGGAGTTGCCCGGATTCGACACCAAAGTTTTTAAGGTTTTAATTGATATGGATAAAAATGGGAAAGAGATAAAACCTGCAATGACCACCGACAATAGGATTATTTTAACAAGCTTAGATAATGTTATTAAGATTCCCCGAAACTGTCTGTTCTCGGATAATGGCGACAAATATGTTTATCTAAAAAGTGATGGGGAAATCTGGAAAAAGAGAGTTATTTCGGGACCTGAAAATAGCGAAGAGATAGTTATTAAATCGGGGTTAAAAGAGAATGATAAGATTATGACAAAAGCACCTGAAAACGCTAAAGAGATTCTTTTTTTCGAGAATTAGAGTTGAATTTGGGAGTATTGAAAACTCGATACCGTCAGCTATTGTCAGTAATTATCTCGTAAAAAAATTTAGTAATCAAATGGGAACTAATTAATTTTTAAATAGTGTCCTGTTTTTATAATAAAATCTACATTGATTTTTTTATCTTTGCATTTTAAAACAAAAAATGCAATAAATGGCTGATAATAAAAAAATTAAGACTGCTCTTATTTCAGTTTTCAACAAAGAAAATCTCGATAAGATAATACATAAACTTAACGAGTTAGGGGTAAATATATTAAGTACCGGTGGTACAAAAAGTTTTATCGAATCGTTGGGTGTTGAAGTTACTTCGGTTGAAAGCTTAACCGGATACCCGTCGATTTTAGGTGGTCGTGTAAAAACACTGCATCCAAAAGTATTTGGAGGTATTCTTTCTCGTCGCGATAATCAGGGCGATGTTAGCCAGTTAACAGAGTACGAAATACCCGAAATAGATTTAGTAATTGTTGATCTGTATCCGTTTGAAGATACCGTTGCATCGGGAGCAGGAGAGCAGGATATTATTGAAAAAATTGATATTGGCGGAATTTCGTTGATTCGTGCAGCAGCCAAAAATTTTAAAGATGTGGTAATTGTTCCATCAAAAAAAGAGTACACACCGTTGTTAGAGTTGTTGGAAAAGAAAAATGGCGAGACTTCGATGGCTGACAGAAAATGGTATGCCGGGCAAGCTTTTGCAGTTTCATCGCATTACGATGCTGCTATTTTTGGTTATTTTAATAACGACAGCAACGATGCAGCAGAAAGAATCAGCTTAAATAACGGTCATGTTTTACGCTACGGAGAAAACCCGCACCAAAAAGCAACTTTCTTTAAATTTAAAAATACACCGGGCAATATTACTTTGGCCGATGCAGAAGTTTTACAAGGCAAAGCACTCTCGTACAACAATATGCTCGATGCCGATGCAGCATGGAAATCATCGAGCGATGCTTTTCATTCGGTAAATCATATCGATAATAAAGTTGCTGTTTCGGTTATAAAACACCTTAATCCGTGTGGGCTGGCAGTTAGCGGAGATATTATGCAGTCGTTGGAAATGGCGTGGGCAGGCGACCCGATTAGTGCTTTTGGAAGTATCCTGTTTTTTACCGATACCGTTACAAAAGAGGTTGCTCAGTGGTTTGCTAAAAAGTTTATCGAAATTGTAATGGCACCAGCTTTTACCGATGAAGCTTTAGAAGTTTTCAGTAAAAAGAAAAACCTGCGAGTACTTGTTATTCCTATAAAAAATGAGATAACAAATGAGAAATTATATCGTTCGGTAAGTGGAGGAATGTTGGTGCAGGACGAAGATGAGGGAATGGATTCTAAACTGGAAACTGTAACTGCAAAAGAGTTCGATTCGACAAAAGTAAACCTTGCAAAATTTGGGATTACCGCTTGCAAACATCTAAAAAGTAATGCTATTGCAGTTGTTTCTGAAGGCGAAAATGGTTCGTTTTGGTTAACCGGTGCAGGAATGGGGCAACCCAACCGTTTAGATAGTTTGAAGAATTTAACAATGCCACGTTTTAATATGAAAGAGGGAGTTGATATTAAAAACTCGATTCTGATTTCGGATGCATTTTTCCCTTTCCGCGATAGTATTGAAGCAGCCAACGAATACGGAGTAAAATATATTGTTGAACCGGGTGGCAGTATTCGCGACAAAGAGGTAATTGAGGCATGCAACGAATATGGTATTGCAATGGCATTTACCGCGAGAAGACATTTTAAACATTAGAATTTTTTTTGACGCTTTTATATAGATAAACAGTAAATTTATATGGGACTATTTTCATTTTTAACGCAAGAGATTGCAATGGACCTTGGGACTGCAAATACTATTATCATTCATAATGATAAAATTGTGGTTGACGAACCGTCTATTGTTGCCATCGATTTAAAAACCGAAAAGATGGTTGCAATTGGCGAAAAAGCCAAGCAAATGCAAGGAAAAACGCACGCTAATTTAAAAACAATCCGCCCGCTACGCGATGGTGTGATTGCCGATTTTAACGCTGCGGAACAGATGATTCGGGGATTGATAAAAATGATAAACCCAAAGCCAAGAATGTTTTCTCCGGCACTGAAAATAGTTATTGCAATTCCGTCGGGAAGTACCGAAGTTGAGATTCGTGCGGTGCGCGACTCATCGGAACATGCCGGAGGACGCGATGTTTATATGATTTACGAACCTCTTGCCGCAGCAATTGGTATTGGATTAGATGTTGAAGCACCGGAAGGAAATATGGTTGTTGATATCGGTGGCGGAACAACAGAAATCGCGGTAATTTCGCTGGGTGGTATTGTTACCAACAAATCCATAAGAATTGCCGGCGACGATTTAACCGCCGATATAATGGAATATATGCGCCATCAGCACAACATTAAAATTGGTGAGCGTACAGCGGAAGAGATTAAAATTCATGTTGGGTCAGCACTTTCGCAACTGCAAGAGCCACCGCAAGATTATGTGGTTCAGGGACCAAACCAAATGACAGCTTTACCAATTGAAGTTCCGGTTTCGTATCAGGAAATTGCACACTGTCTCGAAAAATCAATCTCGAAAATTGAGACTGCGGTTTTAAGTGCATTGGAACAAACTCCGCCTGAATTATATGCCGATATTGTGGTAAAAGGAATTTGGCTGGCAGGTGGTGGCGCTCTCTTAAAAGGACTCGATAAAAGATTAACCGATAAAATCGGTATTCCGTTTCATATTGCCGAAGACCCTTTACGCGCAGTAGTTCGTGGAACAGGAATCGCTTTGAAAAACGTGGATAATTTCTCATTCCTGATTCGATAAAAGTTAGAATATTTTTAAGCGATGAGAAGTCTGCTCAGGTATTTAATAAAGAATTACGCTTTTCTTCTTTTTCTTTTATTAGAAGTAGTTTCGTTATTATTTGTTTTTAATTTTAACAAATACCAGAGAGTTCAATACCTGAATTCATCGAACCAAATAACAGCATCGGTTTATAACTCTTTTCATTCTGTTATAAAGTATTTTGCACTGGCAAAAGTAAACCAAAGTCTGGCCGAAGAAAATGCAAAACTTAAATCGCCTGCCTTACCATCGTCTCAAACGGCCAATACAACAGATTCTGTTTCATCTAATTTTATTCAATCAAACTCTAATTACAGATATATCTCGGCTCACGTAATCAATAATTCAGTTAATAAAGTGTTGAATTATATTACCCTTAACAAAGGACGAAAAGATGGTGTAAAACCAGACATGGGAATTGTTTCGCCAGAGGGAATTGTTGGAGTTGTTGTTGCTGTTTCAGAAAATTATGCAATGGGTTTTTCGGTGTTGAATAAAAGATGGGGAGCATCTGCAAAGCTTAAAAAGAGTGGTTATTTTGGTCCGGTTGAATGGAGTGGCGGCGATTACCAAATGGCAAAACTAAAGGAAATACCATTTCATGTTGAAATTGCCGTTGGCGACACAATTGTTACCAGCAGTTATTCGGCTGTTTTTCCCGAGGGAATATTAATTGGAACAGTTCACTCTTTCGAACAACCCAAAGGTGAGAGTTTTTATCAGATAAATATAAAACTTGCTACCGATTTTAAATCTATTCATTATGTCGAAGTGATTGACAATTTGGATAAAGCACAATTGTACAAATTAAATAATCTGATTGAAAATGGGTCGGCAGATAATTAAATACGGATTAATGTTTACAGGCCTGGTATTAACGCAGGTTTTAGTGCTGAACCACATTCAGTTTAGTGGTTTTGTAAATCCGTATATCTATATTTTGTTCGTTCTTTTACTTCCATTAAGTTCTCCTCGTTATGTTGTTCTTGTTATGGCTTTTTTAATCGGAATTACAGTCGATATTTTTTCAAACAGTTTGGGAGTTCATGCTTTTGCAACTGTGTTTGCAGCTTACTTACGACCATTTGTAATTCGCTTAATTTCAAGCCGCGAAGAGGATATGAGCGATTATCCCGGGTTGATGCAAACCAAAATCAGTTGGTTTTTAAAATACATAACTATTATGGTTGTCATTCACCATACGGTTCTGTTTTATCTCGAAGTCTTTACATTTTCCAACTTCCTGGGTACATTATTTCGTATGTTTTTAAGTTCGGTATTTTCGATATTTGTGATTATTCTAAGTCAGTTAATAGTTTTTAGAGATTAAATATTTCAGGGTGAAAGTTTCTTCAAAACGTAGATTTGTAGTGTTAGCCGTTTTCGGTGTCATTGGATTAATATTTATTATCAGCCTGTTCAGACTACAGGTTCTCGACCCTACATATAAGCAATACGCAACAAACAATGTATTACGCGAAGTAACGCAATATCCGGCTCGTGGTTTGGTTTTCGACCGAAACGGAAAACTTCTCGTTTACAATAAAACAGCTTACGATTTATTAATCACACCACGCGAAGTTACCAAATTCGATACTACCCTGTTTTGTAATTTGTTGGATATTTCGATTGAAGATCTGGATGTAGGAATTAAAAAAGCAACAAAGTATTCACCATACAAACCTTCAATTTTAATTAAACAAATTTCGCCCGAAAGATTTGCAGTTTTAAAGGAGCAATTATATAAATTCCAGGGGTTTCGCACACAATCGAGAACGTTACGCGAATATTCAACTACTGCAGCAGCGCATGCTTTAGGTTATGTGGGCGAAGTATCAAATCGCGATATTAAAAAAGATAAGTATTATAAATCCGGCGATTATATTGGAGTTAGCGGAATTGAAAAAACATACGAAAAACAACTTCGCGGAGTTAAAGGAGTAAAAAAGAATTTGGTTGATGTACATAACCGTTTGCAAGGAAGTTATCGTGATGGTAAGGAAGATATTCCTGCACAAATAGGTAAGAACATAACTTCTACCCTCGATTTAGATTTACAATTATATGCAGAACAACTGTTTCAAAATAAAAAGGGAAGTGTAGTTGCAATCGAGCCCGCAACCGGTGAAGTGCTGGCAATTGTTAGCGCACCAACATACGACCCCGGACTTTTGGTTGGAAGGGTGCGTGGGAAGAATTACTCGAAACTTTTAGCCGACACTTTAAAACCACTTTTTAACAGATCGTTGCAGGCAAAATATCCGCCAGGTTCAACTTTTAAACCTATGAATGTATTAATCGGGTTGCAGGAACATGCAATTAATACAAACTCCAGATTTACCTGTTCTGGAAAAGATTCGAGACCAATTCGTTGTACACACAACCATGTTACTCCAACAAATGTTGTACAGGCAATTCGTGAGTCATGCAATGCTTTTTTATGGAATACTTTCCGGGCTATAATAAACAACTCAAAAACATCGGCTGAAGGATTTAATGCATGGCACGATTATGTTGCCAGTTTTGGAGTTGGACAGAATATAAGCAGCGATTTCTCCAACGGACTTAAAGGAGACTTACCAACGGAAGCAGATTATAATAAAATTTACGGCAAGGGACACTGGAATGCGTTGACTGTGCGTTCGCTCGCGATTGGGCAGGGAGAGCTGGGAGTTACACCTTTACAGATGGCAAATTATGGGGCAATTCTTGCAAATCGTGGCTACTATTTTAAACCTCATATTATAAAAGAAATTGAAAATGATACCATTTCGCAAAGTTTTAAAATTAAGCATGAAGTGCAAATTGATAAAAAATACTTTGAACCTGTAATTGAAGGGATGTCGCAAACTGTTCATAATACTAATCTTGTATATACTTCAAAAATACCAAAGATTGAGATGTGCGGAAAAACGGGAACAGTCGAGAATAATCATGGTTCCGACCATTCGGTTTTTGTTGCATTTGCGCCACGCGAAAATCCAGAGATAGCAATTTTTGTTTATGTCGAAAATGGTGTCTGGGGTTCTCGTTATGCCGCGCCAATGGCAAGTTTAATGGTTGAAAGATATCTGACAGATTCAATCTCGACACGAAGAAAATATATTGAGAAGAGAATGATTGATGCCAATTTATTAAATCCTATTCAACCAAAATAGATGGCAAAACGTAACAATATATGGGCAAATATCGACTGGATAACCATCCTGTTATTTATGTTGTTAGTTTTTATGGGTTGGTTAAATATTTATGCTGCCGCTTATAACGAAGAATTTCAAAGCATTTTCGACACCTCGCAACGTTACGGGAAACAGCTAATTTGGATTGGTGCTGCCTTTGTTTTTGCCTTTACAATACTTATTATCGATACAAATTTTTATGTTTTCTTCTCCTATATTTTATACGGAATACTTATTTTTTTGCTGATACTGGTTCTATTTGTAGGTAAAGAAATAAACGGGGCGCGATCGTGGTTTACAATTGGAAGTTTTGGTTTTCAACCATCAGAATTTATGAAGTTTGCAACGGCACTTGTGCTGGCGCGTTACATGAGTACTTTTGGGTTTAAAATCCATAAATTAAAATCTCTCGGAATTATTGCAGCAATAATTTTTACACCGGTAATATTCATTTTATTACAAAACGACACCGGCTCTGCACTGGTATATTTCGCATTTGTTTTGGTACTTTATCGCGAAGGATTATCAGGTATTGTATTATTTGTTGGGTCGTTAATAGCGATACTTTTTGTGCTAGCTTTGGTAATTTCGCCTCTTACACTTTACACTGTATTAACTGGAGTTACTCTGTTAGTATTCTTAATTTTCAGTACAAAACTTGTTCAGTTTGGGCGTGTTTTTGCCGCATATTTAATTAGTACTACACTGTTTTTTGTGCTAAATTTATTTGTTGAAAAAGAGTACAGTTTTGCAGATATTTTAGTGGCAGGCTCTATACTTGGTTCGGTAGTAATTTTGCTGATAAGTTTACAAAAACGACTACGTAATTACAGTATAATCTCATTGGTATTTTTAGGATCTATTATGTTTACACTTTCAGTTGATTATGGGTTCGAAAATTTTTTAGAATCACATCATCAGGCGCGCATTAACGAATTACTGGGTATCGAGTCTGATCTACTGGGTGCAGGATACAATGTAAACCAAAGCAAAATTGCAATTGGCTCGGGCGGTATCTGGGGTAAAGGATATTTAAAGGGAACGCAGACCAAATTCGATTTTGTGCCTGAACAAAGTACCGATTTTATTTTCTGCACTGTTGGCGAAGAGTGGGGGTTTGCGGGTACTTCTGTCGTAATTGCTCTATTTCTGTTTTTGCTGATGCGACTGATTTGGTTGGCCGAACGTCAACGTTCTGGGTTCTCGCGAATTTACGGCTATTCCGTAGCAGTTATTTTATTCTTCCATTTTATGGTAAACATTGGTATGACCATTGGATTGATGCCTGTAATAGGTATTCCATTACCATTTTTTAGTTATGGCGGATCTTCACTTTGGTCGTTCACAATTCTACTTTTTATTTTTATCAGGTTAGATGCCAGCCGGTTTGACCAATTTTAATAGCTGCCGGTTTAGTAGCCTGATAGCATGTTAATATCTTTTTATTATCTCCCTGATTTTTGTATATTTGAAAAGTTTTATTTTTCGCCTTCTTTTTGAAGAGTTGGTTTTATCACCCACACTTAGAACACCCACAGGTTAAACAGGTTAAACAACCTTCCTGATAAACCACATCATTCGAACCACACTCCTCGCATTTGGCATCGTCGGCCATTGTTCCGTTGGGAATGTACCTTTTAAGCGAGCGAGCAACACCGGCTTTCCACGAGTTAATAGTTTCGTTATCGAATTGCAAACTTGTAACAAGCTCAACCACTTTTTGAATTGGCATTCCGTGCCTTAATGTTCCCGAAATAAGTTTTGCATAGTTCCAGTAAACCGGATTGAACTTATGCGAAAGTCCTTCAATGGTAGTTTTATATCCTCTTTTATTTGTGTACTGAAAATCATAACGAGAAACTTCATCGCCGTCCCAGCTTTTTATAATAAATCCTTTTGTAACCGAACGTGGCAATAAAATTCCATCTTCATCGTCTGACAGACCAGTGAAAATTTCGTAAGGTTTACCGTCTATTACACCCATAAATGCAATCCATTTATCCTTATTATTTTGAAAACGAACAACATCGGCTTCCAATATTTCAGGACGTTTTGTAGGGAAAGAACCACCTTTTTTATCTGCTTTTTCATCGTTTGCAACCAGTACTCCAGAACGCGAACCATCGCGATAAACAGTAACTCCTTTACATCCGCTTTTCCACGCTTCAACATAAAGCTGGCCAACCAACTCCTCTTTTGCATCGGCTGGTAAATTTATTGTAACACTAATCGAGTGGTCAACCCATTTCTGTATTTTACCCTGCATCCTTACTTTCGCCAACCAATCAACATCGTTTGCAGTTGCTTTATGATAAGGCGAAATTTTAATCAACTTATCAAGCTCCTCCTGAGTATAGTCACGGTTAGTTTCATGCCCGTTAATACTCATCCATATTTTAAATTTATGATGGAAAACGGTGTATTCTTCCCAGTTATCGCCCATTTCATCAACAAAATCAACACGAACATTTTTATCGTTTGGATTTACTTTTCGACGACGTTTATAAACCGGCATAAAAACAGGTTCAATTCCCGAACTGGTTTGGGTCATTAAACTGGTTGTTCCGGTTGGTGCAATTGTTAACAGTGCAATATTTCGCCGACCATATTCTGTCATTTTCTCATAAAGCCCGGCATCCTCGTTTTTAATGCGATTGATTAATGGATTATTCTCTTCTCGCTTACTATCGTAAATACTAAATGCTCCGCGATCTTTTGCAAGATAAACCGACGAACGATAAGCTTCGAGTGTTATAGTTTTATGCACTTCTTCGGCAAAGTCGGTAGCGTTGTCACTTCCATATTGTAAGCCAAGTGCTGCAAGCATATCGCCCTCCGCAGTTATTCCAACACCGGTTCTACGTCCTTCTTTAGCTTTACGTTTTATGTTCTCCCATAAATTTTTCTCTGTGTATTTAATATTTTCATCTTCGGGGTCCGAATTTACTTTATCAAGAATAGCATCAATTTTTTCCAGCTCCAAATCAATAATATCGTCCATTATCCGCTGTGCATAATGTACATGCTCTTTAAATAATCCGAAATTAAATTTTGCCTGAGTGGTGAAAGGATTATCTACATACGAATAAAGATTAATTGCCAAAAGCCTGCAACTATCGTACGGACAAAGAGGAATTTCGCCACAAGGATTAGTTGAAACAGTGCGATAACCCAAATCGGCATAACAATCTGGTACCGATTCTTTAATAATTGTATCCCAAAAAAGTATTCCCGGCTCGGCCGACTGCCAGGCATTTTTCACAATTTTTGTCCAAAGTTTACTGGCATCAATTTCTTTTTGATACACTGGTTTGTCTGAATTAACAGGATATTGCTGAGTATATGGTGTTCCCGATTCTAATGCTTGCATAAAGTCGTCTTGCAACTTAACCGAGATATTTGCACCGGTTACTTTTCCCTGCTCCATTTTAGCATCTATAAAACTGCCCGAATCAGGATGTTTTACCGAAACCGATAACATTAACGCACCACGCCGTCCGTCTTGGGCAACTTCACGTGTGGAGTTCGAATAGCGCTCCATAAAAGGAACAATTCCGGTTGACGTTAATGCCGAGTTTTTTACCGGCGAACCTTTTGGGCGGATGTGTGATAAATCGTGACCAACTCCACCACGACGTTTCATTAACTGAACTTGCTCCTGATCTATTTTCATAATTCCGCCATACGAATCTGAATTACCGTCATTCCCAACAACAAAACAGTTCGACAATGAACCTATCTGATAATTATTTCCAATACCCGACATCGGTCCACCCTGTGGAACAATATATTTGAACTCTTTTAGTACGTTAAATATTTCATCTTCGGTAAGAGGATTTGGATACCGTTTTTCGATTCGGGCAATTTCTTTCGCCAAACGTTTGTGCATATCGTTTGGCGTAAGTTCGAAAATATTTCCGAACGAATCTTTTAGGGCATATTTATTTACCCAAACTCGTGCTGCTAAATCGTCACCTTTGAAGTACTCGAGCGAGGCACTAATTGCTTCTTCTTGTGAATAAATTTTTTTGCCTGTCATAGTCTTTACAGATACTTCGTTTTGCATCATTTGTTACAATTAATTGAGTGTGAAACTTTTAAAAATTTTAGTTCTGAAAAATTGTTTTTTCACCTGGCGAAAGTGGTCTGCAAGATAAGGCAGAATTCAAAATATTTGTAGCTTTTTTTAGAAAAAGAAATTATAAGTTATCAACTTCTATATGTTATATTGCTGATACTAAGCTGATAGCCATTTTTTGTGTAAAGTAAAGTTTACCAAAATAAAAATTCTATGAAAAAGAATTAGAAAATATTTATCGAATATTTGAATCAGAAATCCGACTTTTTTTGAGTGAAAAACAGCTAACAAATTTCAATCCAAAAGGTTATCGTTGTTGAAAACTTTTTTTATGATAATTTTTGTAGATCCCACATTTTTTTCAACATAATTCTTGCTATTTTGCGAAGATATTTTAAGGCTTTTTTCGTCAGAAATCAATCGATTAATTCTTGCTACAAGTTCGTTAGAATTAGTGATAGAGAATGCTCCACCGTTTGAGATTAAATCTACAGCTTCTTTAAATTTCAGATAGTTCGGACCGAAAATAACAGGCATGCCAAAAGTTGCAGCCTCCAAAATATTATGGATACCAACTCCAAAGCCACCACCAATATAAGCTACATTACCATACTGATACAGAGATGATAGCAACCCAATTGAATCAATTATCAACACCTGATAGTTACTTATCTCTGTTTCGTCCACTTTACTATACGATATTGCAGGCTTTTTCAACAATTGATGAATTCTGTTAATATTGACATCAGAAACTTCGTGCGGGGCTATTATAAACTTTATGTTTGGGGTTTGGTTAATAAACTCTATAAGCAGTTCTTCGTCTGGTTTCCACGTACTACCGGCAATAATTAGTAGCTCGTTGTTTTTAAACTTTTCAACAACCGGAATTTTTTTTGCAGCTTTTACAATCTCCGCAACACGGTCGAAACGAGTGTCGCCCGATACCGAAATGTTATTAAGTCCGATGGATTTGAGCAATTTTGCCGAAGTTTCGTTTTGAACAAAAAAGTGTTCAAATTTAAAAAGTGTCTCGCGGTACCATTTCCCCCAAACTGTATTTTTGAAAAATTGTTGGTTTTCGCGAAAAATAGCAGAAATAATGTATAGTGGTATTTTTTGCTTTTTCAATTCAGAAATATAAAAATACCAAAACTCATATTTAATAAAGAAAACTTTTTCGGGTTTTATAATGTCGATAAATGCACGGGCATTAGATTTTGTATCCAACGGCAAATATGAAATTATATCGGCACCATCGTAGTTTTTTCTGACTTCGTAACCCGATGGAGAGAAAAAAGTAAGTGCAATTTTATATTCGGGAAATTGCTTTTTTATCTCTTCCATTACCGGGCGACCTTGTTCAAACGCTCCCAGCGATGCACAATGAAACCAAATATAACTAACATCTTTTTCAACCTGATTTTGAAGACTTATTCTCCAGCTTTTTCTCCCGACAACAAATTGCCGTGCTTTTTCATTAAATGGAGAGACCAGACGAACTATTATTGAATAGAGAAATATGCCAATTTTATAAAGTAGTAACATTTTAATATTTTGGAAGTTAGTAAATACGCCGCTCTTTTATGAATTCGTAAATAGTAATATTCATCAACATTAATAAAAACAGGGAAGCAAAATTTTCGATTGGAATAGAAAACAGCCGAATTCCTAAATTAAATTCGGGGTTGTATTCTATTATTGGCAAAGCAGTTAAAAGTCCGCTAATAATTAAAAACGGGATGAGCAAAACAAAATATGAAAGATAGAATTTTGTGTAATGTTTTGTAAACCGTTCCCTGAAAATAGTGTAACCCAAGTAGATGGCAAGCAGAAAAAATATAAAAAATGGATATAATTTTTGTCGTGAGAGATATGCAGCAACTCCAAACAATATCAATAAAAACAGGCTTAATGCCAGAAATATTTTTGGATGCTCGAAGTTAAAAAGCCGGGAATTCAAGAACTCGTAAACGGCAACTCCTAAAAACGGAACAGCAAGAAAATAGAGCCACTCTTCGATGGGAAGGTTTAAAATATTTACACCTATTGTAAACTCAGAATTGAACTGCCAAATCACCCGCTGTTCGAAGCGCAAATCCATTATAATAAAAATTGCACCTGTAAAAAGCATTGCCGGCAGCAGGTATTTTAAATTGCTGTAAAAGCGCAGTTGTTTTTCGTAACTAAAAAACAGCGGCACTGCAATAGTTCCAATTAAAATTAATAAGTACGAAAAGTTTTTAAACTCCATGTTTTTGGTTTTGCTTATTTCCCTTTACCCTGCCGTTTATACTCAATCTGTTTTCTTGGAATCGGGTTTTTATGCTTTTCAATCAACTCATCGAGATAATTAAAAACAAGTTCTGTAAATGCCATTGGTAAATAGCGGATACCTCCCCAACTTGAGGTCACAAATTGTGACCTCAAGTTGGAAAACTCCTCTTTTGTTAACTCAAACATGAAATCATCGGGAAATCTACCTATGTTCCTTTTAACTTGCTGTTTCAACACTTAAAAATTAGAAATACTATAATTTCATTTTTGCTAATTCCACAGGTTTATCATCACCCGAAATGGCTTTCATCCTAAATGAATAACTGTACTCTTTTTCAGTCAAACGATATTCATCGTGCGTTCTGGCTCCCCAACTGGTGTCGCCGCCAACTCCCATTTGTTTGTAGTCGATATTAACAGAAGTGAGCTCGCGTGGTTTCACATCGGTTGTGTGGCGGTTTTCAACTTTTTCGCCCGGTCTTTGCCGTCCATCGGTACGTTCCGGCGACTCAAAGTCTTCCATAATATTATGATGTGCACTTACTTCTAATAGCGGCATTCCGGTAAACAATAAGCCATTTCCTGAGTTGTCGGTAATTGTCATCCAGCGTACATCGGTTTTATTTCCGTTCTCTTGCGGACGAAGATACGCCCAATACTGGTCGGCAACACTACCTTTATACAATCCCACAAAAGCACTGGTTTTTCTGTCCCAATACGACTCTTGCGGACCACGACCCAACCAGCTCATTTGGTCGTAATTGCGCGGCATAACTAAATTCATTCCCATCCTCACAATTTCAGGAAGTTCATCTTCGGTCATTTCAAAATAGTTATTTACAACCACATCGCCCGAACCATAAACTGTATATTTTGAATTATAAATTGCAATAACTTCATCTTTGCCATTCGTTAAATTGAAACTGAAATCAACCATCACTTTATTCTTGCCAACTTTACTAACAGATACTTCTGTTAACTTTCTGTTTTCGCCGGCTTTTCGCCAAACACGACTACGTTTATGCAGCCCGTTTCCAAAGTCGTTATCAATTGGTGCACGCCAAAAATTTGGAACCGGACCGGATTTCAGCAGCTCGTTTTCACCATTTTTAAAACTTGAAATCAGACCGGCTTTTTTGTCGAATGTTACAGAAAAACCTTCACCCGAAATTGTTGCAGTTGATTCACTGTCGTCTAAAGTTAATGCTGCAAACGTAGCTGTATTTGTTTTTTGTACCGGTTTAAAAATTGGCAATTCAAATTGCTCGGCTGCCATTTCGGTTCCCGCTTTAACCAAACTCCAGTCGTTTTTAAGTTTTGCTTTTATGTTAAGAAAATATTCAACACCCGGTTTTGGGACAACATTAAAATTAAGAGCTAATTTTGCATTTTTGCCAGGTGCCATCTCTATATTATTAATTTTCCCATTGTCTAATACAACGCCATCACCAATAATTTCCCATTCAAAATTAAATTCTGAAAGATTTAAAAACGAGTATTTATTTTTTATTGAGATGATACCCTTTTTCAAATCAACAGCCTCGAAACCAATATTCTGATACACTTTTTTAACCTCTAATAAAGGAGGTTTTACGCCACGGTCGGGGTTAACCAAACCGTTGTTGCAAAAGTTCCCGTCAGACGGAACTGTATCGGGACCAAAGTCGCCACCGTACGCCCAAAACTCTTCGCCATCTTCGTTGGTTGTTAAGAGTCCCTGATCAACCCAGTCCCAAATAAAACCACCTTGCAACACATCGTATTTTTCAATTAAATCCCAATAGTCCTGTAAATTTCCCACACTGTTTCCCATTGCATGCGCGTATTCGCATTGAATTAACGGTTTGTCTGGTTTGCTGAGCGCGTATTTTTCCATGTGTCCGATTCGGGCATACATAGGACAATAAATATCGGTATTATAATTATGTTCTGCACGTTCGTACTGAACAGGACGGGTTTGGTCAACCGATTTTAGGTAGTCGTAAGTTGCTTCGAAATTCACACCGTTTCCGGCTTCATTTCCCAACGACCAGGTAATAATACACGGCTGATTTTTATCGCGCTCGAACATATTTTCTGTACGGAAAAGGTGCGCTGCTTTCCACGTCGGGTCTTTTGCCAGAGACTCTGATCCATAACCCATTCCATGAGATTCGATATTTGCTTCGTCAACAATGTAAAGCCCGTATTTATTACAGAGTTCGTACCATAATACAGGCTCCGGATAATGAGATGTTCTTACAGCATTAATGTTGTTTTCCTTCATGGTTTTAATATCGAGCAACATCGTTTCTTTATCCTGAACATGCCCTGTTTTATCATTATGTTCGTGTAGATCTACTCCTTTCATATAAACATACTCGCCGTTTATTAAAAGCGTTGCATCTTTTATTTCAACAGTTCTGAAACCTACATCTTGCCTGATAACTTCAACAATTCCGGCATCATTTTTAAGGGTGATAATTAGTTCAAATAAATTTGGTATTTCAGCCGACCATGTTTTTACGTTTGGAATTGCAATATCGAATAAAACACTTGATTTGCCAACAGGTATTTTTTTCGAGAACTCTTTTACAGTAATATCTCCATCCATGAGTTTTGCTTCAACAACCCCCGAAGAAGCTTTATCTCCAAGATTCAATACAACCACATTCAGTTGGAAAATACCGGTTGAATATGATTCGTCGAGACCTGAAATAACTCTGAAATCCTGAATTTGTTGCTGACTGCGTGCTTTCAAATACACATCGCGGGTAATTCCACTCATACGCCAAAAATCCTGATCTTCGAGATACGAAGCATCGCTCCAGCGAAAAATCTCGACGGCAAGCGAATTTTTACCATCCTTTAAATATTTTGTAATGTTGAATTCAGCGGGAGTTTTACTGTCTTCGCTGTAGCCAACAAACTGCTCGTTTACCCAAATATTCAGGCAAGAACTTACGGCACCAAAATGGATAATAACATCTTTGTTATCCCACCCGGCAGGAATTTCGAAAGTGCGTTTGTACGAACCCACCGGATTGTAATGTGCCTGAATTGTTGGCGGAGTTCTGTCGTGCGGAAATTTTACGTTTGTATAAATTGGGTAATCGTAACCTTCCATCTCCCAATTTGCAGGCACTTTAATTTCGTCCCATTTCCGGGTATCGAAATCGTCTTTAAAAAACCAAAAAGGGCGATCGGCAGGTTTATGTGCCAAATTAAATTTCCACATTCCGTTTAACGACTGAATTAGTGGCGACTGCCATTTGTCTTCGGTGCGGGCTTGCTCGGCAGTTTTAAACGGGATAAAATGCGCATGCGCAATTTCCCTGTTTATTTGAAATACCGACTGGTCTTGCCATGCCGGTGGGTTTTCTTCCTCGAAAGGAACATTGGAATAATCGGTATAATTATTACACGATACCAATGCAACAAAAACGAAAAGCAACGAAAATTGGATGGAACGGATAAGTTTCAACATGATTGATTATTTTTAGTCCTAATTTACTTAAATTATTTAAACGACAAATTTACACTTTACACCCATTAAACCTACATATTAAAAAAATATTTAACCTTGTATTTTAGCCAAATATTATTAATTTTAACCTTGTATTTTAGCCAAAAAATAATAATGAATCGAGATATTTATAGTGTATTAGTTGATTGGAAGAACTCCAAAAACAGGCATCCATTGCTTGTTAGAGGGGCAAGGCAAACGGGTAAAACATTTATAGTTAGCGAATTTGGAAAACAGGAATTTAGCAATTTCACCTATCTAAATCTTGAGAGAAATCCGGAGTACACGGAAATATTTAATACAAGAGTCCCAACTGAAATTATTGAGAGGATTGCATTGTTTACGGCAAAAAAAATTGTACCCGGCAAAACTTTATTATTTATTGATGAAATTCAAGAGTGTTCTGAAGCTATAATTTCACTGCGCTATTTTTTTGAAGAGATACCTGAATTGCATGTAATTGGTGCAGGTTCGCTTCTTGAATTTGCACTTTCATCAGAAGATTTCAGAATGCCGGTTGGTAGGATTCAATACCTTTATATGTACCCACTATCTTTTGGCGAATTCCTTGATGCACTGGGGGAAACGGAACTGAGACACTATATTTCCGACTATTCAGGATTAAAGAAGTTACCTCGTTCCCTTCACGAAAAACTGAACAAGTATGTTAGGAAATTCTTTGTTATAGGTGGTATGCCAGCAGTTGTAAAAGAATATATTACCGGGCACAATATTATTAAATGTCAACGGATACAACGTTCGATTCTTGATACTTACATAGATGATTTTGCCAAATATTCAAAAGTTACAAAGCATATTTATTTACGTGCAATATTTAATGTAGTTCCCGGTATGGTTGGGAAGAAATTTGTTTATGCACAAGTTGACCGTTCTATAAAATCGAGAGATTTGAAAGAAGCAGTGGAATTACTTGAAACGGCAGGTATATTAACACGAATTAGGCAAACCGGAGGTTCTGGTCTTCCACTTGCTGCAGGTGTACACGAATCGTTTTATAAAGTATTGTTCCTCGATATTGGGCTTTTTCATTCTATTAGCGGTATCTACGGTGAAACTGCAAAAGAGGAAGATTTTACTGCAATTTTTAAGGGCGCAGTTGCCGAGCAATTTGCCGGACAGGAATTAATTGTTTATCAATCGCCAAATACAAGAGCCGAATTATATTATTGGAGCCGAAAGGCAAAAAGCAGTACTGCTGAAATCGACTATTTAACTGAGAAAGAGGGAAGTGTTGTTCCTATAGAGATAAAATCAGGTTCAAAAGGACGTATGAAAAGTATGCATTTATTTATTGAAAAATACAAAAGTAAGGTAGCACTAAAAATTTCCCAAGCTCCTTTTGCTGAAGGAAAACCAATTTTATCGCTTCCATTTTATGGAATTGAAACATTTCTAAAAAACAGATTACCCCTTTTTTAACATTTAGAAAAGTTTGTCTATTTGTCTCCTAACCTCATCTTCGTCAGGCTCAATATCAAAAATTATTTCAGGTTTTAAATAAAAAAGTTTATTCTCTGCTTTGAATTTTTCCTCGCCGCCGCCGGTGATATTTAACATTATTATTGCATCTTTTTCAATATCCCCGTTTTTTGCTGCTTCAATTAAAGTTGCTGTTGCAACTGCCGCTGCCGGATGAATATCGATACCTTCGGTTTCCTGAAATAAAATACCAGCTTCGCGGGCTTTTTGGTTGGTTGCCCTTAGAACCTCGCCATCAGAATCTTTTAACGCATCGTACAAACCACCCGCAATTGGGTATGGAGGTTTCCGGTTCGAGAGTACTTTTGCATCCATCTCTTCAACTTGTTTTCTGGCAACATCGTTATCGAGAACTAACATCGACCGCGAATCTATTTCCCATGCATCGTAAATGGGTGTAAACGGAAGATTTTGTGCAACCCTCAATTTCATTTTAGTTGAACCAAAACGCCCGTCTTCAATTAATCGTAAGTTGGCTTCCCATGCTGCAACCGCACCTGTTCCGCTGCCAACTGCCTGAAAATAGTAATCAGGAATTTGTCCGATTGTAGTGGTTGCCGATAACATTGTAGTTGCCATTCCATCGCGGCGCGCAACATTTTTTGCACCTCCCTCAGCAACAAAACCATCAAATCCGGCAATAATATTCGAGAGATGAATTGCATCGAAATAGTCGCTACCAGTTTTACTGGAAACTAATTTTACACAGTCGTTTAACGGAGCATCGAACCAAAGCGCACTTAAATTATCTTCGGGAACACAAATAAGCAGCGGAATATTATTGTCGGAGCAAACCTGTGCAAATGCACGCGAAGTATTTCCTGCCGAAGCAACCACCAAAATTTTATCCATTTCAGGAGTCATTCTACCACAAACAGAATACGACTCAGTCTCTTTAAAAGAGCAGGTTTTCATTTTTATACCTTTTTCGGGCCAATATCCGCTAAAAGTTATCCAGAGATTTTCGAGACCCAGCTCTTTTGCAAGCCCCTTGCTTTTATAGGTCATAGGCGCCGACGAACCTTTTAAAGTCCTGCCGATTGGAAGCCAGTCGGCAAATTTGTATAATCCCCACGAATCGGGTTTAACATCAATTTGAGTTTTTTCGTAAATTGCCCGTATTAACGTTGGGTCGGTTTCTCCGGGTGCATCCAGCATCCAGCCTTTGTCATTAAATACTTTTCCGGTTTTTACTGATTGTAGTTTATAATTGGTTGGTGTAAAATTGATACTCATATTTTCATTCATTTTTTATTGAATTACAAAAATATAAAATGAGAGCGGATTCCAATGTAAATGAAGTTTAAAAAACAATTTGTGAAATTAAGAGTCTGTGTTGAGTATTTCTCAATAATATTTTTCAACTTTGTTAGCTAATAAATTTATCGTAAATGAAACTAAACCTAATAATATTTTTACTTGTGATTACAGGAATTATTCAAGCACAAAACAATCCTAAATGGGACAATACAGTCGATAAAAACTGGCCAAAGCAGTTTAGTAAAATCGAGATTCCTTCTTCGTTAGACGGCGAAATTCAAAAAGCATTTATCCATTTTTCAAAAAGCAAAACACCCAAACCGTTAATTATCAGTTTGCATACCTGGAGCGGAGATTTTACTCAAAAAGACCCGCTGACAAAAAAAATAATGGAGACGGACTGGAATTATATTCATCCTGATTTTAGGGGACCAAATAAAACACCCAAAGCATGCGGCAGTAAATTTGTTGTTTCCGACATCGACGATGCTATTTCGTATGCTCTTAAAAATGCAAATGTAGATTCAACAAATATTCACATAATCGGAGTTAGCGGAGGCGGGTTTGCAACCATGCTTTCTTATATGAAAACGAAACATACGATTCGGAGTTTTTCGGCGTGGGTGGGTATTTCTAATTTGGTGAAATGGTATTACGAATCGTTGGGCAGAGGAAATAATTACGCCCGGCACATTGCACTGGCAACAACCGGCGACACTTTAAATATTGATATTGACGATGCAATTTCACGCTCCACAGTTTTTATGAAAACACCAGTTGAACAACGAAAGAACAGCAAACTATTTTTGTATTGTGGGGTACACGACGGATATTCGGGTTCGGTTCCAATTACACAAACAATCGATTTTTATAACAAAGTGGTTGATGATTTTCAGCCAGAAAATACTGAATCAAAAGTTCCGACCGAAATTGTGGAAACAATGGTCAGGCAGCAAAATCTTCCGGGTGTTAAAATAGAGGAGAAACTGGGCGGCAGAAAAATTATCTACCAAAACTCTTTTCAGGATAAAGTGTATTTAAATGTGTTTGAAGGTGGACACGAAATGATAGTTGAAACAGCATTGAATCACGTTCCATCGAAAAGTATTTTAACAATTGGCGACTCAAACGGTGCAGCAGAAAATGGCTGGGCAAATCAGCTTAAAAAAATAAGAAGTGCCGATTTAATTGTAAACACATCGGTTTCGGGAAATACAATTGGATTCAATAATGCGAATTTACCGCGGCTAAATACTCTTACAATGGTAGATTCGTACATTCAAAAAGGGGTTGCGAATGCGAAAACGATAGATTGTGTTGTAATACTTTTGGGAACAAACGACTGCAAAGCAATTTTTGCTGACCAATTAAAAGAGGTTCCAAAAAATTTGGAGAGGCTCATTTCATCAATTCAAAATTCAACAAAATTTAACGAAACTCTGCGAATAATTGTAGTATCGCCACCACCCTACGGACCAGACGAAATCTTAAAAGAAAAGTATAAAGGCGGTGCTAAAAGAGTTAGTTATTTAACTACGGAGTTTGAAAAAGTAGCCAGGAAAACGGGAGTTGAATTTTTAGATATCCATACTCCGTTAAAACCGATATTTAATCTCCTTTCTCACGACGGAGTTCATTTAAGCGAAGAGGGGCAAATTATTATTGCCAAATTAATCGATAAAAAGATAGACTTCTAAAACATTGACAATAAAACGGTTACTTTAGATGAATAAACTTAAAAATTAAGTTGTTAAGACAAATAAACTAAACCAATATGAACTGGAAAAAATTAATAATCACAGTTTTTAGAATTACAATTGGGTGGCATTTTTTATACGAAGGAGTTTCGAAATTAGTAGTTGGAAACTGGAGTGCGGCAGGTTATCTGTCAAATTCAACCGGTCCATTTTCTGCGTTTTACCAATGGATGGGAAGTTCGGAAAGTTTGATGAATATTGTTGACCCGGCAAATATTATTGCTCTGATTTTAATCGGGCTTGGACTTTTATTTGGCCTGGCAATTCGCTTATCTTCTGTTTCGGGAATTATTTTATTAATGCTCTACTATTTTGCATACCCTCCGTTTGGCGGTTCTCTGACCGGACAAATTGAAGGAAATCTTTATATTGTTAATAAAAATATGATTGAAGCTCTGGCTTTAATTGTTCTTCTATTCATTAACGAAAAAGGATATGGACTTTACGCTCTGAAACTTTTTTCAGCAAAAAATAGCGATAAAGTTAAGGATGCAAAAACAGAAACTACGGATAACTCAAGACGGGAAGCTATAAAAAATCTGGCAACTATTCCTGCTCTTGGAGTTTTGGGTTGGGGTGCTTTTCGAAACCAGCAACAGTTTGGTGTCGATACTCTGTCGGGGGCAACAATACAAATTGGAGGTGCTAATATTAGCGAGTTAAAAGGTGATCTTCCGAAAGGTAAAATTGGCGAACACGAAATCAGTCGCCTTGTTGCAGGCGGAAATCTGATTGGAGGTTGGGCACACGCAAGAGATTTACATTACGTATCGTCGCTGTTTCGTGCATACAACACCGAAAAAAAGATATTTGAAACATTAATATTAGCTGAAAAGGCTGGAATAAATTCTATTAATATTGGTTTCCCAACGAATGAATTATTACAGAAATATAAAAAAATTACCGGTAGCAAAATTAAGGTTATTTCACAGGTTGCACCCGACATGAAAAACAACGACTATTTTGTTAATATCGACAAAGCCATCGATATGGGCGTTGATATTGTTCAGGTACAGGGAAACTGGTGCGACTGGTTAGTACGTGATAATAAAATTGATGTTATCGAGAAAATGATGGCGCGGATTCGCTCGCAAGGATACACCGCCGGACTTGCTTCGCACACTGTTGATGCGTTAATTGCTTGCGAAGAGCAGGGAATAATTCCCGACTATTATATGAAAACCATGCACCACGACAAATATTGGTCGGCGCACCCGATTGAAAACCGCGTACCTTTTGAAGTGGACGGCAAAAATTACCTAGACCATAATAAGTTTCACAACAATATTTTCTGTCTTTTCCCCGACCGGACAACCGAGTTCGTGCAGCGGGCAAAAGTTCCGGTTATGGGATTTAAAGTTCTCGCTGCCGGTGCAATCCGCCCCGATGATGGTTTTAACTGGGCATTTAAAAATGGTGCCGATTTTATTTGTGTCGGGATGTTCGATTTTCAGGTGGTAAACGATGTAAATACAACAATTGATGTATTGGAAAATCTCGAGGGACGTTCGCGGAAATGGTATGGTTAAAATGTTTGAGGGCTCAAATTGTAAATATCAATTATGAAAAAGCTATCTCGGACCTAAAAATCTATCTCCATTAAAATGAATCATATGTTCAGGAAATTCCATAATCCAAACTTCGGTGTCCCACGCAATGTTTTTAGTATGTCTTTTAAATTCCGAAAAATCTGGAAATGCTGAAACATAAATTTTACCTGCTTTACAGTTGACTAAAAATTCTTCCAATTCAACGATTCTTTTTGGCGACATTGGACCATGAGAAGTAACAGCTTCAATTAAATACAACCAATTTTTTGATTCATCATAAATCACGACATCAGGAAGTTTACTATGTTCGGTGATTGGCATTCCAATGCTCTTTAATTTCTTTTTATCAATGTGTAAATCTTTCTTCTCGGTGTCGCCTGAATAAAGTAAAACTGAACCTTTTCGGAAATGGCATAATGCGCACGAGGACTGTTTACTGGCAAATTAGGAATGTCAGGATTGTAATCAACAATACCTGCTTGCACTAATTGGTGTAATACTTGTCTTCTGAAAGTTTCTCTTGTATTTGGAGCGTATTCTTTTCTGAAGTTTTCTGCAATAAATGCCATTATTCCTTTTGAAATACCATGGCTTTGCTTGAAAGCTTTTGACCACTTGTCTTTTTCTTTGAGATTGCACAATGCAAGTAGAGTGTATCCCGATATTTCATTTTGTTGGGCATCAGGCAGTCCCAACTCTTTCAAAATTGTTTGTGCTTCTTCTATTTTTGACATAAGCAGTTTCAAATAATACGTTATTTATTATATTTTCTATTTCAATTTTTGTCGGCTTAAAAGTGGATTTAAGAATTTTACCAATCATTATAATTCTTTCCAGTGGCGGCATATTAATTTGTTTCAATTCCGATGCTCCAACCTGTGTGTTGCCATTGAATGTTCTGAAATACGTGTCGAAAAGTTTGCTGCTGAACAATGCTGAAATTCCCCAAATTTCTTCTTCAGACAATTCTCCATTCGGACGATAAACATAGTTTATGTGATTCTCGATTCCAATTCTTTTGTACTTCAAATATGAGGCAAAATAGGGACAGCAAACCAACCTGCTTTTGTCGTCCTTTGAACTAAACCGTCTGATTAAAACATAATTTTTGTTTTTTAACAACACCTTTCTCGATTCCTCAGAATCAAGAATATAACTTTGTTTTATTCCTTTTTTCAATGGATAAACAAATTCCATTTCTTTAATATTGTGCAGCCAAACTAAGGGAGCAACCGAAACTTTGAGGGCAAGGTCAGATATTAAAAAGCCATTACAACGAAATGCAACAACAGGACCCGTTGAAATCTGAATATTGTAATCATTCAAAGTATTTTGCCACTGTCGAAAAACGTTAATCGTATTTGCTTCCATAGAATTCGATGGAATAAACAAAATATTTTCTTTGGAATTTGAATCAATCAACTCTTCAGTTTTGTAATTATATTTTTGAGGTTTATTCAAATCTTTTGCACACTCTGTTACTGTAATATTTATAGTCGAAGTTTTTTCTTTTGTCGCACGAATTATAATGTTTTCTTGTAGAACATTGTCATTTTTAAACATTTTTTTTCGCGATTCAAAAATGTGAATGTTTGAGATGCTCACATTTCTAAAAAAAGAATTTCTGAACGCTTTAAAATAATTCCCTGCCGCAAAACTTCTTGGTGTAATAAAAATTAATTCGCCATTAGGTTTCAAAAGTTTGGCTGAAATTCCCATAAAAAGGGAGTAAATATTGGGTTGTCCATAAACCAATTCTTTCGCAACTTGTGCACGATTGTCTGACTTTGAAATCTTAAAATACGGTGGGTTTGAAATTATATAATCGTATTCCTGAACCGCATCATTCCCAAATAAGATATTGTTTGAAAAGACATCAGAATTAAAAAGAATAAAATCTGTTTGTTCAATTTTCACATTTAATTTTATTCCCATCTCAAGTAACCACCTTTTTAAAAATGAGATTACTTTTTCAGTCTCTTCAATTATTATTTTATCAGTTTCAAAAAGACTCAAATTAATTTCTTGAATGGAATATTTTTCAATTAATTTTTCAATCAATGAACAACTTAAAATTGCCGTTCCACATCCTGGATCAAGAATAGAAATTTTGTCAGATTTTGGCTGAGCTAAATTCCCCATGAAATCGGAAATTTCTTTTGATGTGAAAAATTGTCCGCTTTCTTTCTTATGCTCGTTTGAAGTTGAATTGGAATATTCAAATCCAATTTTTTCAGCATATTCTGATGGAAATCGATATTTCAATTCTGTTTTCGTCATTATACAAAAATAGTCATTCTTAAGTGCGCAGGCAAAAATTTAGCTCTTTTGGTTTTTTTGTGTTTGGCTAACATATTTGCAATACTTACTATTTACCATAAAGAAAAAATCAACTCATTCGATCAAAGGGAAATTATATACCGATAATTTATTTCTATATTCGATGCACATAAATTATTTGGGCGATACAATTCTTTTTACCAGCTTTGCCCTATTAACAGGTTGCATGCTGGCTTTATTAGTTCCGGTGTTGATTACGCTGGGCTTTTTGTTTCAACATATTCCGGAACTCGATAAATATTTAAAAGAAAAATACAAAGAACAATTTGTTGAATATGAAAATAAAACAAAGAAATTTATTCCCTGGGTTTATTAAAAATATCAATTTTAAAAATATTACTATGAAACAAAAAATCAAATTCAAACTCCTTGTTCTTGCGATCTTATTATTCGGATTTCTATCATCAAACGCGCAAGACCCAAACCGTTTTAAAGGTTATGTTGATGAACTTTATAATAAAGAGTACGATTTTAACCCCGACAAAAAACTGCTTGTATTTACAGGTAGTTCCAGCGTTTTAATGTGGAAAGATGTACCCGATTATTTCCCGGAATATAATGTAATTAACAATGGTTTTGGTGGCTCGCATTTTAGCGATTTAATATATTTTTACGATAAACTAATTACCAAAAACACACCTGATATTTTATTTATTTACGAAGGCGACAATGATATTTCTGCCGGTAAAAAACCCTCGAAAATATTTAAAGAAGCCAAAGGATTAGTTGCAATGATTAAAGCAGATTTGCCTAAAACTAAAATTGTTTTTATCGCCCCAAAACCCAGTATTGCACGCTGGAATCTAAAAAAGGATTACAACAAACTCAACAAAAAACTGGCGAAACTTTGCAAAAAACAAGACAATGTAGAATTTGCCAATGTTTGGGAAATTATGCTCGACGAAAATGGAAAGGTTTACACCGATATTTTTATTGAAGACGGATTGCACATGAATAAAAAAGGATACGATTTGTGGGCGAAAGTAATTGGTGAGTTTTTGAAATGATTATAAGTTATTTTCTTTGAGATAAAGGTTTATTCGAGATTATATTTTACTTCCTGCATTTGGCGAATCTGTTTAAGAACCATCTTTTTTGGTGATAACGGCACCATCGAAATCATCAGTTTTTGAGAGAAAGTCAACCCGGATATAACATCAAGTTTACCTTTTATCATTCCATCGTATCCATCTTCGGCAACTCCTCGCGCACTAACAGTTTTTTTAAACATCTCTGTTTTGTCCATTCCCGAAACCGAACCAAACTCTGTTTCTGTAGCTCCCGGCATCAGATTAGTAACTGTAATATTTGTGTCGTGCAATTCCTCGGCAATTGCATTACTAAAAGATGTTACATAAGCTTTAGTTGCAAAGTAAACTGCTTGCAGCGGACCCGGCATTAAACTTGCAGTTGACGATACGTTTAATATTCTACCTTCATTCCTTTTTACAAAATCAGGTAAGAAAAATCTCGTTAACGCCGTTAAAGCAACAATGTTCAGGTTAATCATGGCTAAATCTAATTCCCAATCTCGTTCGTGAAATTTTCCAAGTCCACCAAAACCTGCATTGTTAATTAAATAGTCTATTTCAACACCTGCGTCTTTAACTTCATTGTAAATCTCTTTAACTGCTTCAGGCCGAACAAGGTCTTTAACAATTATCATTACTTTTATCGAATGTTTCTTCTCCAACACCGTTTTTAGTGCCTCCAACTTATTTTTACTTCTGGCAACTATTACTAAATCACCACCTTTTTCAGCATGAATATTTGAAAGTTCTTTCCCAATACCTGTTGAGGCTCCGGTTATTAATGCTACTTTTTTCATTTTACTGATTATGTTATATGTTATTACAAACATTATTGTGCAAGTATTTGTTTATAAAAAAAGTTCCTCATTGAACAACAAGATATTATTTCAAATTTTTTCCCTTGGAATCACTTCGTGGCAATTAGACTTTAAACAACTTTTTAAGCAAGTTTGTCTATAATTTTCTGGGTGTACGACAAATATCCAGATTTCAAAAAAACAGATATAATTGACATTGTCTTTTTTACCCCACTGCCACCCTACCCTTACTCAAGGCTTGCTCTGGTATCTCCACTAAATCAGGGGAAAACCATTCGAATGATAAACCAATAGATATTTGGCTGTATTAGATTAAATTACTATTTTTGCGGTGATTTTTCTAAAACAAGTTTTTAGGAGGCCTCTGGTCTCCTATTTTGTTGGAGGTAATTAATGATAGACAAAAGGCAAATAGTAAGTTTGGTAAACGAACAACTTGAAGACAAAATGTTTCTGGTTGATATAAAGGTGAACGAAAGAAACGTAATCGATGTTTTTGTCGATAGTTTCGATGGGTTACCAATTAGTAAGTGCGTTGCCATTAGTCGCCATGTTGAACACAGCCTCGACCGTGAAGAGGAAGATTTTGAGTTACATGTTTCGTCGCCCGGATTAACAGAAGGGTTTAAAGTTAAGGAACAGTACATAAAGTATAAAGGACGTGCAATTGAAGTTGTGCCGGAAGAGGGTAAAAAACTGGAAGGAATATTACTTGAAGTTGGTGAGGATGATTTTGTGTTGGAAACCTCGACACGTGAGAAAGTGGAGGGGCATAAGAAAAAACAATTAATAGTAAAAAAACATATTTTAAAATACGATGAAATAAAAAGTGCAAAAGCAGTTATTTCATTTAAATAAATATTGAGAGATGGAAAATATTAATCTGATAGATTCATTTGCTGAGTTTAAGGAACTGAAAAACATTGACAGAGCTACAATGATGAGCGTTATTGAAGAAGTTTTTCGGAGTGTGCTTATCAGACAATATGAAACCGATGATAACTTTGATATTATTATTAATATCGACAAAGGCGATTTTGAGATTTGGAGAAACCGCGAAGTTGTGGAAGATGATGCATTGGAAGATCCCAACGCACAAATTACATTAACCGATGCACAAAAAATTGACGATGATTATGAAGTTGGAGAAGAGGTAACCGACGAAGTTAAATTAGTTGATTTTGGAAGGCGTGCAATTTTGAATCTCCGACAAAATCTTGCCAGTAAGATTATGGAACTTGAGAAAGACCATATATACGGTAAGTACAAAGAAAAAATTGGAGATATTGTTACAGGAGAAGTTTATCAGGTTTGGAAAAAAGAGATTTTAGTTTTAGATGATGAGGACAATGAACTTATTCTTCCTAAATCAGAACAAATTCCATCCGATTTTTTCCGTAAGGGAGATAACGTTCGGGCAATTGTTTCAAAGGTAGAATTAAGAAATAATAACCCATTAATTATACTATCGCGTACAGCACCTACTTTTTTAGAGAGGTTATTCGAACTCGAAATTCCTGAAATTTTTGATGGGCTAATTACAGTCAAGAAGATAGTTCGGGTACCGGGCGAGCGTGCAAAAGTAGCCGTTGAGTCGTACGATGAAAGGATTGACCCTGTTGGAGCTTGCGTTGGAATGAAAGGTTCGAGAATACACGGAATTGTTCGTGAGCTGAGAAACGAAAACATCGACGTAATTAATTACTCGGCAAATACACAACTGTTTATTAAACGTGCTCTAAACCCGGCAAAAATAAATTCAATTAAACTTATTGAAGACTCAAGAAAAGCTGAAGTTTATTTGAAGCCCGAAGAAGTTTCGTTGGCAATTGGTAAAGGCGGGTTAAATATTCGTTTGGCAAGTCAACTTACCGGGTACGAAATAGATGTTTATCGCGAAGTAGAAGAAGACGACGAAGATGTTGATATAGAGGAGTTCGCAGATGAGATTGAAAGCTGGGTAATAGATTCGTTAAAAGGAATTGGATGCGATTCAGCTAAAAATGTTTTGAATATTCCTCGTGCTGAATTAATAAAACGTACCGATTTGGAAGAAGAAACAATCGATCATGTTTTAAGTATTTTAAAATCGGAATTTGAATAAATTGGTTAAAATTGAATTACAGTAACAGCATTTCGCTACAATTGTAAACAGAGATTTTGGCACATTGAAAAGTAAAGAAAAAGTATTTTTATGGTAGCAGGCAAATCAATAAGGCTTAGTAAACTTGCAAGAGAATTTAACGTTGGCACACACACCATTGTTGAATATTTGCATAAAAAGGGTATTGAAATCGAATCAAGTCCTAATACTAAAATTTCTGTAGAAGCTGTGCAACTTCTTGAAAAAGAGTACAAAGTTGACATCCTATTAAAGAAAGAGTCGAAAAAAATAAGCTTAAAAAGTCATCGTCCGAAAAAAGAGGTTATCAGCATTGATAATCCTGAAGGCGAGCCACTTGAAGAAGAGATAAAAGAAGAACCTGTTGCTGAGGTCATAGTTGAGAAGAAGGAAGTTGTAAAACCTCAACCAAAAATAGAAGAGAAACCTGCAGAGGAGATAAAACCTGTTGTAAAGGAAGAGAAGGTAAAGATTCTTGGTAAAATTGATTTAAACAAATTGAAGAAACCTAAAAAGGCAAAAAAGGAATCTGTTAAAACCGAGAAGCCGGTTACAAAAGTTATTGAAAAAGTTAAAGAAGAGCCGGTAAAAGAGCCAATAAAAGAGTCGAAACCAAAACCGAAAAAGGATCCGGTTAAGAAAGAAACAAAAAAAGAACCGGTTGCCATAAAAAAAGAGCCAGTAAAAGTTGCTGTTCCTGAAAAACCAAAAGAAGAATTGATAGCTGCCGAAATTCCTAAAGTTGATGAAGTTAAAGTTATTGGCAAAATTGATTTAAAAAATATTAATCAGAAAACACGTCCTGCAAAAAAATCGAAAGCAGAAAAAGATAAGGAGCGTAAAGAGCGACAAAAACAGAAATTTTCTGAAAAAGGCGGCGAAGGAAGACGCGAAAAAGGTAAAGGTGGTAAAATTGAAGTTATAAAAGCCAAAGCAGGGAAATTGGAAGGTCCAACTGTTTTGGGAAAAATTGATTTACAAAAGGCAAATGCAGCAGGAGAAGGAAGTTCGTCGCGTAAAAAACGAAGAAGAAGAATACAAAAAGATACCGGTAAAGTAAATGTAGAAAGGAAACCCGGAGACAGACCAAAAGGTAACTTTGTTGTTAATAAACAGGGAAGTAAAAGGAAACGACCACTTAAAAAAGAGGTTAACGAGGAAGATGTACAAAAGCAAATTAAAGATACTTTAGCCCGATTAACTTCAAAAGGAAAAAGTAAAAAAGGAGCTAAATACAGACGCGACAAAAGGGCTGCAGCAAGTGAAAGAGTGCAGGCTGATATCGACAAACAAATTGAAGACCAGGGAGTTCTGAAAGTAACCGAATTTGTTTCGGTTGCCGAATTTGCAACCATGATGGACGTTAATGTAACTCAGGTTATCTCTTCGTGTATGAGCCTTGGTTTATTTGTTTCGATAAACCAGCGTTTAGATGCAGAAACACTTTCGGTGGTTGCCGAAGAGTTCGGATTTAAAGTTGAATTTGTAAGTGTCGAAATTCAGGAAGCAATTGATGAAGTTGAAGACAAAGTTGAAGATTTAAAATCACGTCCACCAATTGTAACAGTAATGGGGCACGTTGACCACGGTAAAACATCGTTACTCGATTATATTCGAGACACCAATGTAATTGCAGGAGAAGCCGGTGGAATTACTCAACATATTGGTGCTTACCACGTTAAGCTAAAAGATGGTAAGTTCATAACATTTCTTGACACACCTGGGCACGAAGCATTTACAGCTATGCGTGCGCGTGGTGCACAAGTTACTGACATTGCAATTATTATTGTAGCAGCCGACGATAACGTTATGCCACAAACTATTGAGGCAATTAATCATGCTGCCGCAGCCAGTGTTCCAATTGTATTTGCAATTAATAAAATTGACAAACCCGGTGCCGATCCCGAAAGGATAAAGAAAGAATTAGCAGAGATGAATTACCTCGTTGAAGAGTGGGGTGGTAAATATCAGTCGCACGATATTTCAGCTAAAAATGGAATTGGTATTGAAGACTTGCTTGAAAAAGTTTTGCTTGAAGCTGAAATGTTGGAGCTGAAAGCAAATGCAAATAAAAATGCACAGGGAACAATTATTGAATCGGAGTTAGATAAAGGTCGTGGATATGTTTCCACATTGTTAGTACAAAGTGGAACGTTAAATGCTGGCGATATTATTTTGGCAGGCCAGTATTTTGGTCACATAAAAGCAATGTTTAACGAACGTAACCAACGTATTAAAAGTGTTGGACCTGCAGAACCTGCAATTATTCTGGGATTGAATGGTGCGCCGCAAGCCGGCGACAAGTTTAATGTTATGGATAACGAACGCGAAGCACGGAACATTTCAAATAAGCGTGAGCAGTTGGCTCGCGAGCAAGGTTTAAGAACTCAGAAACATATTACACTTGACGAAATTGGCAGAAGGATTGCCATTGGAAACTTCCAGGAACTGAACCTTATTGTTAAGGGAGATGTGGATGGTTCAATCGAAGCACTTTCTGACGCTTTGATAAAACTTTCGACCGAAGAGATTCAGGTGAATATAAAACATAAAGCAGTTGGTCAGATTTCGGAATCGGATATTCTTCTGGCTGCTGCATCCGAAGCAATTGTAATCGGATTTCAGGTGCGCCCTTCGTTAAAAGCAAGAAAATTAGCTGAAAAAGAGCAAATTGATATTCGTTTATACTCTATTATTTACGATGCGATAAACGAAATTAAGGCTGCAATGGAAGGTATGTTATCACCGGAAATTAAGGAAGAAATTTTGGGTACTGTTGAAGTGCTCGAAGTATTTAGTATTACTAAAGTAGGAAATATTGCAGGTTGCCTTGTTCGCGATGGTAAAATTACCAGAAATTCCAAAATCAGAATTATCCGCGACGGCATTGTAGTTTACACCGGAAAACTTGGTTCGCTTAAACGTTTTAAAGACGATGTGAAAGAGGTGAAAAACGGCTACGAATGTGGATTAAATATCGACAGATTCAACGACATTAAAGTGGGTGACCACGTTGAGTCTTACCACGAAATTGAGGTAGCAAAAACATTATAAAAAATATTTTTTAGTTTTTTGAAAGGCCGGGGGTTTCCCGGCCTTTTTATTTTTAGAAACTACCCGGGCTCATTTCATAAAGTTGTGGACTAAACAGAAATTTTAGATAATATGTAAGAAATTAATATGGATACCAAAAACCTGACAATTGTTATATGCATTCGAAGAAAAAGATTCATCATAAGTTGGCAAACACGCCGATATAATTTATTCTAGCTTAGATTACAATAAATTAGCAATCAATAAAATTTTATACCCGGCGGTGTAAAATATAGCATTGATGTGTTATAAAATTATATCTTTAACGTGTATTTAAGGGCAGGATTTTCATCTATTCTGCTCAAGTTTTATAACGAAGATAATTTATAGTAATAATTTAAACTTTAAACTCTTTTCTATCGTAGAAAAATCATGATGAAGAAAAACTTGATACGCCATATTTCAGTAATAGTTTTTAGCACAATTATTACTATGGGGCAGAGCATAGCACAAGACAGCACTGCTATTATGAATAATCTGAATTATATTGCGCACAAAATAACCACAGAAAGAACAGCACCGGCAACACTTGCCAAACTAAAAAAACAACGTTCTGAATTAAAAGAAAAAGTTCTGGATATAATCGGACTAAATCCGATGCAGGAAAAAACACCTTTGAATATTAAATATGTTGGCGACAAAGTTGATTTGGGGAATTGTTACTTCCAGCGTGTAGTGTACGAAAGTCGCCCAAAAGTATATGTTGCAGCACATCTGTTTATTCCTAAAAATGTAACCTTCCCGGTTCCGGCAGTTATCCATGCTCCAGGTCATAGCCGGAGAGACAAATACAGACCGCATGCACGAACTTACGCCGAAAACGGTTTTGTGGCAATTGAACTGCCCATGGTTGGCGAAGAAGGAAAAATTGGAGCAGGTTGGGATGCATGCGGAGAACACGCCCAATATCTCGGTCATTTAAACTGGTACAACACCGGTTATTCGGCCGCTGCACCAACTATTTGGGACGGAATAAGAACTGTTGATTTCCTGCTTACATTAACCAACAAAACGGGAACAAAATTAGTGAACCAAAACAAAATAGGAATTGCAGGTCTTTCCGGTGGTTCTATAAGAGCCATGTTAACAACAATTGCCGACCCGCGTATTTCGGTTGCCGTTGTAAACCAGGGAGTAAACGCCATTGAACATTATAATAAACCGGGAGGAATAAGCAGCACATGCGACATTCACCTTTTTTATAATTATTATGGAATTTCGTATGGCGAAATGTTCAGTTTAGTTGCACCAAGAAAACTTTTGATTCAAAACGGTACTTTAGATAAACTATATCCAAATCCGTTGCCTGTAATTAACTATTTAAAAAACGTTTACAGTTTGTACGGAGCATCCGATTCATTCGCTTATAAAAGCTACGAACAAGAACACGCATACTCCGATCCTATTTGGAATGCAGAAAATGCCTGGATGGACAAATGGCTGCGAAATGGCAATTCACCCTTAACAATTTACAAAGAGAGATTCGATGCCGAATTAACCTGCTTCCCTGATGGAGAGCCGGCTGACATGGCACATGTTGAAACAGTTTTTACACCTAAAACACCCAATTGGAACATTCAAAATAAAAAAGATTTTAAGGCCTATAAAAAAACATTGATGACGGCTTTGCAAAGCAAAATTATTTGCACGGCTTTTCTACCCATCAATTCAGAAATAAAAACAACAAATAAAACAGAAGAGCAGGGTTTTATTGTTGAACAGAAACAACTTGGAATGAATGATAATTCAATTATTCATAATGGTTACTACCTGTACAAACCGGGCGAAAAGGGTAAAACGGTTATCCTTATTTCAAAAGAAAAAATTAATCTTTCGGAGTTAAAATCTCTTTTTAAAAGCAGCTATCTTCCAGACGGTTTTAATTTATATTGTACCGAAATTACCGGAACCGGCAACAATCCCTGGCTAACTGACAGTCATTGGAAACTATCACGTTTTGCCGAACTTTGCGGACACACACAGGCTTCGTTGCAGATTAACGATATACTTGCTGCAATCGAAAACATTAAACCAGAAAGTAGTGTCAAATCTTCTGAAATCTATTTATGGGGAGAGGGCGACCTCGCTGTACCTGTTATATACAGTGCTGTTGTAAACAAAAAAAATGTTGCCGGAGTGATTTTAGAAAATGCACCAGATGCACATATCGGAATTACACCCATAATCGAGTCGAACTGTAATACAGCTCTTTTTAATGTGCTGAAATATGGTAATATTCCTCAATTTGCAGGACTAATTTATCCACGAACAATTGTTTTATATGGAAATAAAAAATCAGGTTTCGACTGGACAGAGAACATCTATTCGAAATTAAGTAAAGAAGATAATTTTGTTAAGCTGGATGGAACGGTTAAAAATGTTCTGCAAGAAATTAATTCAAAGTAGGCAGATATGAGTAAAAAACTAAAAATTGGAATAGTAGGTTGTGGAACAATTGCCGATATTCAGGCGCAGGCAATTATCGAATCGAAAAATGCAGAGTTGCAATCGGTATATAGTCGCACAAGCGAAAACGCCAAAAAGTGTGGCGAAAAATATAATGTCAAGTGGGACCACGACTGGGAAAGTTTTATCTCCGACCCCGATTTAGATATTGTCTCAATCTGTACTCCAAACGGAAATCATCTTGAATATGGAGAAAAAGCTGCCGAAGCAGGCAAGCATGTTATTGTTGAAAAACCCATCGAAGTAACTCTTCAGCGGGCAAACAGATTAATAGAAAAATGCAAAGCCAATAATGTTAAACTGGCGGTAATTTATCAAAGCCGGTTTGTTACCGAAATTCAAAAACTGAAGCAGCAAATTGAGGACAACGAAATAGGCGATATTTTTATGGGCGATGCTTATATAAAATGGTTTCGTGGTCAGGACTATTACGATAGTGGAGTTTGGCGTGGCACTTTTAAACTCGATGGCGGCGGGGTACTTATAAATCAGGGAATTCATACAATAGATTTACTACAATGGTTTATGGGCGATGTTGATACAATTTACGGACAAACAGATATTTTCACTCATAAAAATATTGAGGGCGAAGATAGTGCAGTGGCAGTATTGAGATATAAAAACGGGGCAATTGGAGTAATCGAAGGTTCAACATCGGTGCAGCCTGCGCAGTCGCGACGTATAGAACTTCATGGTAAAAAAGGCAGTGTAATTATCGATGATAACAATGTTGAGGTTAAAACTGAATCTCAACAAAACAGCCCGGCAGCCGAAGAGACCGAAACGAAAGCCAGTGGTGCTTCCAGTCCGCTTGCCGGATTTTCAATTGAGCCACACAAAAAACAGTTCGAAGCAATTGTTGATGCAATAAATACAAATTCTACACCGCCGGTTTCGGGCGAAGAAAGTCTGAAATCGCTGGCAATTGTACTTGCAATTTACGAATCGTCGAAACTAAATTCTGTGGTAAAATTAGATGAGTTTATTGCACAAAACTCGTGATAATAACATTCTTTGTAACGAGGTAAAAACAGCTAAACTTAGTACGGTTAGAATTAATTTGGGGAAATTGATTATTTGTAATAACTTTGTAATTACAAGTAAATATTATGGAAGTTTCAGTTATACAAATAGGAAATTCTAAAGGAATACGTTTTAGTAAAACAATTTTAGAAAAGTACAACATTAAAGACAAAGTAGATTTAATTCTTGAAAAGGGAAAAATAATCATTCAGCCGCTGTCAACTCCAAGAAAAGGCTGGGAAGAAGCATTCAAAGAAATGAATGAAAATGGAGATGATAAATTGTTATTTAATGACATTTTTGAGGACGAAACACTTGAGGAATGGAATTAAATCAATATGATATCGTTTTGGTAAATCTGGATCCAACAATAGGCAGCGAAATAAAGAAAACAAGACCTTGTATTATTATTTCTCCAAACGAAATGAATAAATATTTGAGTACTACTGTAATTGCTCCTATGACAACAAGTTCGAAAAGCTACCCAACAAGAATTAAAATTAAACATAACGGAAAAACAGGATGGATAGTAGTCGACCAAATTAGAACAGTTGACAAACAGAGGATAATTAAGGTACTTGGAAAGATGACAAAGCCAGAAATAAAAGAAGTAAAATTAGTAATTAAAGAAGCATTTGTAGATTAATAAACTAAGAAGCTGTTCTTTAATCTAAATCCACAAATTATGTTTTAGTCATTTAAAATATGAGAGTGAGTGCGTAATAATTGCTACTTTTCAATCGTAAATAAACTAAACCATTTTGTTATGAAAAAAAATGAGTATTCAAGACGCAAATTTATCAAACAGAATTCTCTTGCCGGAGTGGGAGCTATTGTAACTCCTTCCATAATTTTTAATATCACGAAAGATTCTGATATTCCTGCAATTTTGGGCGGCAAACCTGTACGCACCGAAAGCTGGCCAAAATGGCCCAGATGGAATCCGGAAACAGACGAAGCACAAATTATAGAAGTTTTGCGTAGCGGAGTCTGGTCGCGTAATAAAGTTGTAACTGAGTTCGAAGAGAAGTGGGCAGAAACGGTGGGAGCAAAACGCGCACTCGCAGTGGTAAACGGAACAAATGCAATTATTGCAGCACTTGTTCAGTTAAATATTGGTGGCGGCGACGAAGTGATTGTACCGCCATATACTTTTATTGCTACAATTGCCGCAGTTCTGGCAACCGGAGCAATGCCTGTTTTTGTCGATACCGACCCGGAAACATTTCAAATAGATACCGAAAAAATTGAGGCAAAAATCACCTCGCGAACACGTGCAATTTTACCCGTTCATATTTTAGGACTGCCTGCCAATATGGAGCGAATTATGCAAATTGCAAATAACCATAATCTTGTTGTAGTTGAAGATGCTTGTCAGGCGTGGCTTGCCGAAATAAATTATAAAAAGATGGGGACTTTCGGCGATGCCGGATGTTTTAGTTTCCAGAATTCGAAAAATTTACCCATTGGCGAGGGCGGTGCAATTGTTAGCGACAACGACGATTTTATAGACAGATGTTATTCGTACCACAACTACGGAAATCCGTACGGAGCAATGGTTGGAGAGGTGGGAGCAGGAACAGCAATTGCAGGTACAAAACTACGTATTACCGAATATCAGGCTGCAATTGGTTTGGCTCAGCTAAAAAGGCTGGAAAGCGAAACGGAAACACGAAATATAAATGCAGGATATCTGAAATCGCAGATAAAAAATATCCCCGGAATTACTCCGTATAAACTGTACGACAACGTTACAAGAGCCGCATATCATCTTTTCCCGTTTAAATATAACAGCGAAAAATTTGATGGTTTGCCACGGGCTAAATTTTTGCAGGCACTTAATGCTGAAGGAGTCTCCTGCTCAAAAGGATACTCAACATTAAATACAATGCCTTATCTGAATAATGCGCTTCAGTCGAAAAACTTTCAGAAAATGTACCCCAAAGAGATGCTTGATTATAATCTGTTTATGGAAAGAAATCAGTGCCCGGTAAACGATAAACTGTGTAACGAAGAGATGATTTGGTTACCTCAGAATGTACTGCTTACCGAAAAGCCGGATATGGATGGAATTGCAGAAGCAATCAGTAAAATTCAAAAAAATGCCGGTGATATTGATAGTAAGATTTGAGTTTTTAAGACTCGGATAGTGTAAGAATATAAATAAATTTACATTATAAGGTACTTATACAAATACGTTAGCACACATTGTGCAGACGACCATACAAATCTTTGAGAAATTCGAGTTTTTTCATGTGGTATTCACGAATTTTTATCAAACCATAAAAACCGCCAGCAAGAAGTATGATTGTAAAAATAATCATACCCCACATATCTTCTTCCAAAAACTTTTCTGATACAAAGACATCGTTAAAATACAGGTTTGTATAGTAAACATGGATTGATAAATTTGTAAGGATATATATTAATGGGAATAGATAGAATTCTAATTTCCTAAACCTTCCAGTCAGCCATATAGATTGCAAATTAATTCTTTCTGCTAACCAACTTTTTATTGATAGATTGAATTTATTGCGTTGAAATTTAGCCCAAAACCATATGCAATAAATGAGTGCTATCAATATAAATATCCCAAGTAATATATTATTTGCCAGATATAATTTATCATCTATTCTATTTATCGAACTAATGATTAACCAAACCACAACTCCCACACAAATGGGAATTGCAATAATATCCAGAATAATAAGTTCTTTAAGGGTTTGTTTAGCTTTTGAAGTCAGTAACAAATTCAGTTCATCTTTGGATTTTTTATTGATTTCAAAATCAGCACTTTTCCATATTTTTTGTAGCTCATTATTTTCCATGATTCAAATTTTTAAGGTTCTGTTTCAATATTTTTTTAGCTCTGTTGATTCGCACGCCGACATTTGATTTTGAAACGCCAATGATTTCAGCAATTTCATCATAACTCTTTTCTTCTAAATACAGTAGCATGATTGATTTGTCTATTTCATCAAGATTATAAATAGCATTTACCAACAATTGCAATGATTCATTCTTTGTTATTTCGTCAATGATATTTGATTTATCAGGCAATTCTGGCACATTTTCTTGATATTCAATTTTCTTTTCTTTTTTAATCCTTGAAATAGAAGTATTTATTGAGACCGCATATGTCCAAGACCCAATACTATTTTTATTCTTCAGTTTTGGGTAGGACTTCCACAGTTGATAAACTATTTCTTGAAAATTATCTTCTCTGTCAGTTTTGCTTTTAAAATAAACTAAACTGACTTTGTAAATTATTCCTTGATAATTGGATAATATTTCGAGAAACTCTTTTTTCAATGATTCCATATTTGGCTCGTTTCTAATAAAGTATCTTTCGAGAAGAATTTATTACAAAAAAACACAAAAATAATTCAGGAATTGATTAACTGGCTGTATATTTGAGAGATAAAAAATAATGATGCGCTAACAAAGTGTCATATGTAATGCGGGTTTCAGCGGTTTTTTGGGCTGTAGCTCGTTGTTGCAACACCGCCAATTCGTCTTTGACGTCTTGGCTAAAATTTGAAATATTGAATAAACGAATTGGCTCCGTACGGTTTTGAAAGTTCATCAGTTTTAATTCCGCACTCCACATACACTAACCGTTAGCGGTTATTGAAAATAAAGATTTCAGCAATAAAAAAAGTTAGATTATCTTTGTTGAAAAGGGAAAATATGAAATTAGAGAAACAGCATAAAGACTATATTGAATGGCTTAATGAGCTGAAAGACAAAATAGGGAAGGCTCAAATAAAAGCGGCAATTTCTGTAAATTCAGAGTTGATAAAACTCTATTGGGAAATTGGAAAGGAATTGTTTGATAAACAAGATTGGGGAAATGCTGTTGTCGAAACTCTTTCGAAAGATTTGAAAACCGAATTTCCGGCAATGAAAGGATTTTCACGAAGAAATCTTTTCTATATGAAGAGTTTCTATCTGTTTTATAAAACCGATTTTGAAAAAGTGCAACAACTTGTTGCACAAATTCCGTGGGGTCATAATATTAAGATATTCAGCAAATTGGATAATATAGAAAAGGCGATATTTTACTTGAAAGAAACGATTGAAAATAATTGGTCACGTGATATACTTGATATGCAAATAGAAAATAATTTGTATGCAAGACAAGGAAAAGTAATAACAAACTTTTCAAACTCACTGCCAAAACCAAAATCTGATTTAGCTAACAAAAGCTATACGTAATGCGGGAGATAGTGATAAATAGAAAGATTATGCAAGCAATGAAATTAAGTGGTAATCTAAAAGTATGGCGTTTCAAAATCCCACACTACGCATAGCCGAGCCGTTATCTGCAAGGCGAAGAGCGAGAAACAATATAACATAAATTGAAAATATTGAAACGAAAGATGAAACCTATCACCTTTTTTGACACCGAAATAGATCCAAGAAGCAAGAGGATTCTTGACATTGGAGGTGTGAAAAGTGATGGGACTGTTTTTCATTCGAACTCTGTAAAAGATTTTGTAGGCTTTCTGAATAACACAGATTTCATTTGTGGACATAATATAATCAGACATGACTTGAGGTATATTCAAAAATATCTTTCATTTCAAGGGAAAAATAATTTACAGTATATAGATACTTTATTTTTATCTCCTCTACTATTTCCCACAAAACCCTATCATCGATTACTAAAGGACGATAAAATACAAACAGATGAATTAAACAATCCGGTAAACGATTCTCAAAAGGCAAAGGATCTGTTTTATGACGAAATAACTGCTTTCAATAATCTTGATGAATCTTTAAAACGGATTTACTATTTACTATTAAAAGAACATGAAGAGTTCTTCTATTTCTTTAAATACATCTCTTTTTCATATTCCGAAGAAGCCTTTCTAACAAAATTAATAAATGAACATTTTCAAAACAGGTTTTGCTCAAATGCTCCAATAGAAACATTCATATACAACCACCCAATTGAATTTGCTTACTGCCTGGCATTAATTAATAGTACAGACCGTTATTCTATAACCCCACCCTGGGTTTTGATGAATTATCCTGAAGTAGAAAGTATAATGTACTTGCTTCGAAACAGACCATGTATAGAAGGTTGCAAATATTGTGATGAAGCATTAGATGCAAAAAAAGGACTAAAAGAATTTTTCGGATTCGACTTGTACCGTACTTTTAATGGAGAACCACTACAGGAAAATGCAGTTAATGCGGCAATTAATAATAAGTCGCTTTTGGCTGTTTTTCCAACCGGAGGAGGGAAATCACTCACTTTTCAAATCCCTGCTTTAATGGCAGGCAGAAACACCAAAGGCTTAACAGTCATCATTTCTCCGTTACAATCATTAATGAAAGACCAGGTTGACAACCTTGAAAAAGCCGGAATAACGGAAGCGGTGACCATTAATGGATTGCTCGACCCAATAGAGCGAGGTAAATCTTTTGAGAGGGTTGAAGATGGTTCTGCGTCTATTTTATATATTTCTCCTGAATCTCTTCGTTCCAAAACTATTGAACGATTACTGTTAGGAAGAAATATCGTTCGCTTTGTAGTAGATGAAGCACACTGTTTCTCGGCATGGGGACAAGACTTTCGGGTCGATTATTTATACATTGGTGATTTCATTAAACAACTTCAGGAAAAGAAAAATCTTTTAGACCCAATCCCGGTCTCCTGTTTTACAGCAACGGCCAAACAAAATGTTATCGCTGACATTTGTCAATACTTTGAAGAGAAATTATCTCTGAAGCTTGAAGTTTTCAAAGCAAACAGTACAAGGACAAATTTGCAATACAAGGTTTATAATAGTACAAACGAAGAGGACAAGTACAATAGTGCAAGAAGGTTAATTGAGTCGAAATCTTGCCCTACAATCATTTATGTTTCAAGGACAAGAAAGGCTTATGACCTTGCTGAACGATTAAGTAAGGATGGATTTAATGCCAAACCATACCATGGAAAGATGGAGGCTAAAGAGAAGACAGAGAATCAGAATGGTTTTATTGCCGGCGATGTTCAAATTATGGTTGCTACTTCAGCTTTTGGAATGGGTGTCGATAAGAAAGATGTCGGGGTGGTAATCCATTATGATATTTCCGACTCATTGGAAAACTATGTGCAAGAAGCAGGGCGGGCAGGGCGCGACGAGAATATTTCGGCAGACTGTTTTGTGTTATTTAACGAAGAAGACCTGAACAAACATTTTATTTTACTCAATCAAACCAAACTATCGGTAAAAGAGATTCAGCAAATATGGAGAGCAATAAAACAGATTACAAAGTTTCGCTCCTCTGTTTCTAACTCGGCCTTAGAGATTGCCCGAAAAGCCGGGTGGGATGATAACGTCATTGAAATAGAAACCCGCGTAACAACGGCTATCGCTGCACTTGAACATGCAGGATATTTAAAGCGGGGGCAAAATATACCCCGGATTTTTGCAAATAGTATTTTGTCAAAAAATGCCCAACAAGCAATAGAAAAGATAAATAAGTCTTCAAGATTTGATGAGCAACAGAAAATCAGGGCAATTCGCATTATTAAAAAGCTATTTTCTACTAAAAGTAAAAAGCATTTAAATGACGAAGTGCCGGAGGCAAGAGTTGATTACATTTCTGACCATTTGGGTATCGTAAAGGAAGAAGTGATAAAAATTATTACACTACTTCGCGAGGAAAAAATATTAGCGGACACCAAAGACTTAACGGCTTTTATAAAGAAAGATGATAATGTTAATCGTTCCTTGTCCATTTTAGAATCATTTGCGAAAATTGAGAACTTTCTTTTACCCGAATTAGAAGAACAAGAAAGGGTGTTTAACCTTAAAGAGTTAAACGAAGATGCTATGGAGAACAATTGCACCGGTGTTAATCCAAACAAGATAAAAACTATTCTGATTTTTTGGGCAATTAAAAATTGGATTAAAAAACACAATCATAATTATTCGAAAAACCATGTCTCAATAATTTGTAATCAACCAAAAGATATTTTAAAGGATAAACTTGAGAAAAGGCACTTGCTGTCTGAATTTATTTTAAAATATCTTTTCGATAAAACAAGAAACACTCAGGATAAAAATACAGTTGAGTCGAATGAAATTTTAGTCGAATTTTCCGTTCACGAATTAAGAGACAATTATGTAAACGCATCCTCTCTGTTTAAGATAGATGCATCTATTGAAGATATTGAAGATGCTCTTTTTTATCTGTCAAGAATCGAAGCAATCAAAATTGAGGGTGGTTTTTTGGTTGTTTACAATAAACTAACAATTGACAGGCTTGAACAAAATAATCAGATACAGTATAAAAAGGATGACTACAGCCAACTTGAGCAGTTTTATAATAATAAAATGCAGCAGATTCATATAGTTGGAGAATACGCTAAAAAGATGCTTGTTGATTACCGGGAAGCATTAAGTTTTGTTGAGGACTATTTCCAATTGAATTACAGCTCATTTCTAAATAAATATTTTCCGGGAAGTCGCAAAGATGAGCTTCAAAGGAATATTACACCAAAGAAATTTAAGCAACTTTTTGGTGAATTATCACCCCGGCAGCTTAAAATAATAAAAGACAATCTAAATCAGTACATCCTTGTTGCGGCCGGCCCCGGCAGCGGAAAAACGAGGGTTTTAGTTCATAAATTAGCCTCTCTTTTATTAATGGAAGATGTTAAACACGAACAACTGTTAATGCTGACATTTTCCAGAGCAGCCACTACCGAATTCAAAAAAAGATTAATTAAACTAATAGGTAATGCTGCTAATTTTATTGAAATAAAAACATTTCACTCCTACTGTTTTGACTTACTTGGGAGAGTTGGGAGCATTGAAAAATCTGACAAGATTCTTCAGCTTACTATTGAAAAGATAAGGAGTGGAGAAGTTGAACCCAACAGAATTGTGAAAAGCGTACTTGTGATTGATGAAGCACAAGATATGGATGTACATGAATTTTATTTGATAAAATCTCTAATGGAGAAAAATGAGGAGATGAGAGTAGTTGCTGTTGGTGATGATGACCAAAACATCTACACTTTCAGAGGGGCTGATTCGAAATATTTTGAGCAGTTTATTACGGAAAAGAGCGCAACAAAATATGAATTGGTCGAAAACTACAGGTCTAAAAAGAATCTGGTTGAGTTTACAAATAAGTATGTTGAGCAAATACGTCATCGCCTAAAGACAACACCAATTGTATCTGTTCAGAAGGGAAACGGGAGTATTCGAATCGTAAACTACAGCAACGATAACTTTGTGGTTCCCTTTGTAAACGAAATATGTTCAACAGGTTTGTCCGGCACTACCGGTGTGCTAACAAAAACCAACGATGAAGCTTTAAAAATCACAGGGTTACTTCTGAAAAGCGGGTTGCCTGCAAAATTAATACAATCCAACGATGGTTTTAGCCTTTATGATCTGATTGAGATAAGGTCGTTTATTGAATATTTAGACTTAAATAATTCAACACCTACAATAAGTCTTGATGCATGGAACAATGCAAAAAGGAAATTTGCAAAGAGATATAAGAAAAGTTCAAATTATAATATTTGCAAACAACTTCTTATAGACTTTCAGGAAACAAACCCAAAAGTAAAATACAACTCCGACTTTGAGATTTTTATTAAAGAATCAAAACTGGAAGATTTCGTTGCTCAAAAAGGAGAAACTATTATTGTTTCCACAATTCATAAAGCAAAAGGAAAAGAGTTTGATAATGTATTCTTGATGCTTGATAATTTCAACGCAAATTCAGATGATTCCAAACGCCTGCTATATGTAGCAATGACTAGGGCAAAACAAAATCTGACTATTCATTATAATGGCGACTACCTTAATAATATTAATGCAGAAGATACTATTAGGGTAGAAAATAACGAGAAGCACCCTTTACCCAATCATTTAGTATATCATCTGAATCACAGGGACATTAATCTGGGATATTTTGCTTTTATCCAAAGAAGATTAAATTCATTGTCAAGTGGAGACACTTTAAAAGTTAATGAAGAAGGTTTGATTAATTTGGATAACGAACAAATAGTGAAATTTTCAAAAAACTTTCAATTGATAAAAGAATCATTAGATAACCAAGGTTATAAATTAATTGAATCTAAGATAAGGTTTATATTATTTTGGGAAAGCAACAATGAAAATACTGATGATGAGAAAGAAATTAAAATTGTGTTACCGGAGTTGTATTTTGAAAGGTAATGTTCATATCAGAGAGATTTAAATCAGGAAGAAATAAAGAGAGCTCAGCAGGTAATAAAAGCTACTGTTTTACAACATGGGCTATTCTTTGTATATTTAGGGGCACATTCAAAATATAATAGTACAAGAAAAAGCACAAAAAACATATCGTAAAGAATTGATAGAAATACTGAAATACTAAACAAAATTACAATTTCTATCAACGTAAAGTAAAAAAATATAACAAGTTATAATACCGAATTTTAGACGATAAACTTATGAAACAAACAACCAGCTATTCAATTCTTTTTATATTCCTGATTCTTTTTCTCGGAAATTCAACAAATATTTATGGTAGCGGAGAGGGATGGAAAGCCGGAGTTGCCAAAAAAATAATAACGCCAAAACAGTCGATGTGGATGGCAGGATATGCCAGTCGCACAACTCCATCGGAAGGTAAAATACACGACATCTGGGCAAAAGCTCTGGTAATTGAAGATTCGGTTGGAAATCAAGCAGTGCTGATAACAACAGATTTATTGGGCACAACAAAGGAGTTTACCAGAAATATTCGTCGTAGATTAAAAGAAAAATTTAATCTGTCGGCAGCTCAAATAATGATTAACAGTTCGCATACACACAGCGGACCGGTTCTTAAAAATGCACTTTACGATATTTACCCGTTAAACCCGGTCGAGATTGCTAAAATTGAAGCATACACAATCTGGCTCGAAGACGAGATTATTGCATTAGTTGATAAAGCTTTTCGCTCTTCAAAACCAGTAAATATTTATGCCGAAAATGGTGTTTCCCGTTTTCAGGTAAACCGACGCAATAACAATGAATCGACTTTAATTGAACAAACAGAACTGAAAGGACCAAACGATTATTCTGTTCCGGTTCTGAAAGTTGAAAACAGGAAAGGGAAAACAGTTGCAATTGTTTTTGGATATGCTTGCCATGCAACTGTTTTAGATATAAACAAATGGTCGGGCGATTATCCCGGGTTTGCACAAATAGAGATTGAGAAAAACCATCGGGGAGCAACAGCAATGTTTATGCAGGGTACCGGTGCCGACCAAAATCCAATGCCGCGCCGTTCTGTTGCTCTTGCTAAACAATATGGTAAAGATTTGGCCGCCGCAGTCGATAGAGTTTTAAGTGAAGATATGCGTAAACTCGCACCAAAGCTGACGACTTCGTACACCGAAATAGAGTTGCCTTTTGGTAAACCTTCAACAAAAAAAGAGTTGTTAAAATTGGCTGAATCAGATATAGAATACCAAAAACGTTGGGCTAACCGGTTTTTGAGTAAAATGGAAAATGGCGAACCACTGCCAACATTTTACCCGCTACCGGTACAGATTTGGCAAATCGGAAATCAGCAAATTTTTAGTTTGGGTGGCGAGGTAGTAACAGAATATTCGATTAAACTAAAACAATTTTTCGGACATGATATTTTTGTTTTTAGTTATACAAACGATGTAAAAGGTTACATTCCTTCAACAACAATACTAAAAGAGGGCGGTTACGAGGGTTCAATGTCGCATGTTGTTTATGGATTGCCGGCTCCCTGGATGGCAAATATAGAATCGGTTATTTTAGATGGGATAGTAAATTTAGCAGATGAGGCAGGTATAAAAAAGCTGGAGCAACCCAACCCAAATCAACATCTTACGGCGAAACGCTATTTCTCAGGGTTCGATGAAGCGCACGACACATACAACGCAATTTCGTCGGCAAGCGATGGAAATATATATTACGTGCTTTCGTCGCAACGATACAATAAAGGCGGACAAATGTATCGCTATAATCCCAAAACAGATTCAACCGAATGGATTGCCGACTTAACAGATGTTTGTAACGAAAAAGATGCAAAAGCAATTGCGCAGGGAAAAAGTCATGTAAATTTTCAGGAAAAAGACGGTAAACTATATTTTGCAACTCATGTAGGATTTTACGAAATGATTGACGGCAGTGAGTGTTTGCCGGTTAACGCCCCCACCGGTTATAATCTCTATCCGGGTGGGCATATTTTATCGTATAATCTTGCTGATGGCAAGTTTGAAGATTTAGCAATTGCACCCGATGGAGAGGGAATAATTACCATGACATTAGATAAAGACCGTGGGCAAATTTATGGTATTACCTGGCCAAAAGGATATTTTATTCATTACGATATTAAAAATGACAAACTGAAAAATCTCGGCTTAATTTCATTAAATGGCGAGGCAGGTAAGCCGGGCGACGACTATCGTGTTTTATGCCGGTCGATGTTTGTTGACCCTGCAAACGGAGCGGTTTATTACTCAACTGCCGAGGGAGATATTTACACTTATTCTCCGGGTTCTGCCTCAATAAAAAAAGTAGATGGTGTAAATCTCAGGCTCGATTATTTTGGTGAATACGATTTTACCGGAGCAGGAAGCATGGGATATAACTGGCGCAGAATTGTCTGGAATGAACAGGAAGAAGTTGCGTACGGAGTTCACGGAAATTCGGGGTATCTGTTTAAGTTCAATCCGCGCATTCCAAAAATAGAAATTGTTGACAGAATTACTTCAGCACCTTCGAAAGCAAGTGGCATGTTCGACCAGTTTAGTTATGGCTATCTGGGATTTGAACTCGGGCACGATAAACATACTTTATATTACTTAACCGGCGGACCAATTTATATTGATGGCAAAAGAGTAAAAGGAGTTGATGAAATAGCGATGGGTGCTGCAAAAGGTCTGGAGGATCTTCACTTAATTACCTACGATATTTTAAAGTCGGAATATACCGATAACGGAGCCGTTTTTTATCCTGACGGAACAAGACCAACGTATGTAAACTCTATTGCTATCGACTTCGAAGGGAATGTTTATACACTCGCCCGCTTTGAGCATGATAGAAAAGTTGTTGAAGATTTGATTAAAATTCCAAATCCTTTTCGAAAAAAGTGATAATTTAAAACCAAAACTTATTATTAAAGCAGGTCCGGTAATTAGATGATTTTCAGCGCAAAAATTTGCGTTAGAAACTAAATAATCGTCACCTTTTCGCCCATAACTTCAATTTTATCACCAACGCGTAATTTTGCCCGCTTCCTGAATTCCGGCTCTCCGTTTCGGATTACTTCGCCGTTTGCGACAATAATTTTCGCATGACCACCGGTTTGAGCAATCTGCAATAACTTGAGTAGTTTTACCAGCTCAATATATTCCGAGGTAAGTTTAAACTCGCGCATTACAAACCTAATTTCACTTTTATATTTTCAGGAAGTGCATCTTTATGAATCATTATTGCAACGGTTTTTAACTTCACATAATCTTCTGTCATGTGTAAATATCCGCCGTAAGAATTGCTTTCGGCACCCCACGAATTTTTGGTGTATAAACAAGTTCTGCCTTTCGAGTCCTTAGAAATTCCCACTAAATGCATTAAATGGTCGTCGGTAGTTGTACGGTCTAAAAAAGTTTTCTGACGTAATTCCTGGTTAACTTTGCCAATCTGCTCTTCTGGTAAATCGGCTTTCCCATTTTTATGCTGAAATAGTTTTTCGCTAACATCGCCATCCCAACAAACCGAATAGCCCGAATTTAAAGCATAAAACATAACTTCCATCAATTCGTCGATGGGCAGATTATAGTATGATTCGTGTGCCCAGTTGTCAGGAATTTCCAAAACAAATTGTTTGTAAAACGGATGATGAGTGTACGAGCTAAGTTCGATATAATCGTCGGGATTAATCCCCAGACTATTACGAAAATCCATGGGAGTAAGTTTTTTCTTGTCTGTTTTTATTTTTTTCGGAATCTCGCCAATTTGCTCAGTCAGCTCTTCCGAAACATCTTCCATCACCGCTTCGTAATCAAAATTTTTTCTCTTTTTATTTGCTTCAGCAATTTCCTCTTTTATATTTTTCTCCAGCTCGCTATGCTGAAATTTCCCATCTATCTTTTTCCCGGGGAAAGCTTCGTATGTAGCCATTCCATGTTTACGCAAAGTATTCATTACATCGTGCGATAAACCACCCTGCCCGAAATTATTATTTCCATGGTACATCAAATAATTCTGCACTTTATCCTGATATCCATAATCAACAAAATACATCTCCGAAAGGTCAGTTTCGGGATATCCCAAACGAATAATTTCTGACTCGATAAAACTGGTTGTGGAGAAACTCCAGCAACATCCTGTTCTCCCCTGACTAATTACAGGAAGGTGTTTAATCTCTTTTACAATTAAAAAAGTTTCCTTCTCCTCTTGTGCAAACAGTGTTAATATCGAAATAAATACGAACACAACAAATAGCGATAATATTCTCATAATATATAGTCTATAAATTATTTAATTCTTCTTGTCTCTTTTTTGGCAGATTTTTAACAATTAATCCATACGATTCGTCGATTAATTCTTTAATTAAATTTGGCGGAATTGTTCCATCGAGACCGATGGTATTCCAATGTTCTTTATTCATGTGACAACCCGGAATTATTGCCGGATAATGAGCCCGAAGTTCAATGTTTTTCTCAGGACTGTTTTTAAGATTTACCCGCGCTTCATCGAGACTAAGCAGACAAAACATTTTGTTCATCACCTTAAAAACAAGGGTAGTTTCTTCGAAAGGGAAACTCTCGGTAACCGCTCTCTTTAACAAACAATAATCTCTGATTTCTTCAATATTCATTTGCGAAATTTAGAGTTTTAAAAGTAGCAGAATAAAGTTAAAAATAAAATGATTTTTAATTTGATTAGTGCCCTGCTACATTGTTGGATAAAAAGCATCTTTAAAATGTTCCAACTCATATTTTTGTCGAATAAAAATTACCGTTATCACATCGAAACGTGTTTCCAAATCAATATTATTTTCCTGAATGTAAGCGTCGGCAGCTTCAACAATTCGTTTTATTTTACCATTTGTAACCGCTTCCGACGGGTGTTCGTACCGGATTCCACTTCTCGATTTTACTTCAACAATTACCAGTTCATCGCCATCTTGCGCAATTATATCCAGCTCCAAATGTCCGTAATACCAGTTGGTATGCTTAATTTCGTATCCAAGTTTTAGCAGATGTTTTTCAGCTAATCCTTCTGCAATTTTTCCTAATTCGCGAGTGGTTACCATAAGAAAGTTTCGAGTTTAAAGTTACAGGTTTAGAGTTGATGTCTCTTGCGAAACATTCAGATTCCATTTTTTACCGAATGTAAGTGCCAGATTTTTTTTATCGTGCCCAGCCGGAAAACCAAAACATACCGGGTAATTATAATCTTTTACAACCTCCCAAATTATCTCCTCATAAGTTTGTCCGAATGGCGTTTCGTTATCTTTTATACCGGTAAAATCGCCAACCACAAGTCCTGCAAGTTTTTCTAATTCACCAGCCAGTTTAAGCTGTCGCATTATCCTGTCAATGTGATACAAGTATTCATCAATATCTTCCAGAAATAGTATTTTACCCTCAGTTTTCAATTCATATTTAGTTCCAAGTAAGCTGGCAATTATCGAAAGGTTTCCACCAATCAATTCAGCAGTAACATTTCCAGTTCTGTTTCGTTCGTTTGGCTTAATCTGGTAACTGATATTTCCCCCTTTTAATAAATCCATTAACGAAACGAGACTTTCGTTTGGCTTACCTTTTTCATCAAAAAAGAAAGGGGGCATCGCTCCATGAATCGATGCTGTTTCGTTGTTATTCAAATACGAATGTAAAATTGTAATATCGCTAAACCAACCAGCCATTTTGGGTGTTTTTTAAATTCTGCAAAGTCCAGTTGGTCGATAATACGAACCATTCCGTAGCCGCCACGCGAGCAAATTATTGCATCGGTTTCGGGGTCGTCGAATGCTGTTTGTAAATCTTCTAAGCGTTGCGAGTCGGTTCCTGCAAACTGAAAATGCTGTGCAAAAACGTGTTTCCCCAACTCAACTTTGTAGCCTTGTTTTTCGAGCCATACAACTGCAGGAGTAACTCGTTCCTCTTTTATTTTTCCGGCCGGAGAAACAATTCTTATTTTTGAATTATTAATTAAAAAGGGTGGTGTTTTCATTTTAGATTCTTTTTATCCTGAAAGATACAAAATAGAAACCTGAATCAAGACGATAACAACTCAAAAAGCTCCTCCACATCATCAGCCCAAAAATCAGGTTCTGCTTTTTGCAAATCGGTCTCTTTACCAAAACCATATTTTACGGCAATAGTTGAAAGTCCGTTATCATTTCCGCCTTCAATATCATAAATTGTGTCGCCAACCATTACAATTTCAGGCGAAGGTTTAATTTGATGCGTTTCCAAAACACTTCCGATTATTCCCGTTTTCGATGCTTTTCGGCCGCCGTAATCGGCACCAAATAATTGAATAATGTATTTGTCGAAACCAAAGTGCTCCATAATTTTTTGAGCATATTTTTCGTACTTGGCAGTGGCAATATACATTTTCTTGCCGGCAGTATGCAGCTCTTCCAACATATCAAAAACTCCCGGATAAGGTTCATTTTCAATGTATCCTTTTTCAGCATAATACTCGCGAAAATATCCCACTGCCAACTCCGTATTCCTCTCGTTCATTCCAAACAAAGCAGAAAAACCCCACTGCAACGGCGGACCAATAAACTGTTTCAGAATGTCAGTCGGATAATCTTCAATCTGCATCTGCCCCAATGCATATTTTAACGAGTTCCCAATTCCCTGCGTGTTGTCGGTTAGTGTTCCATCGAGGTCGAAAATGATGTCTGTAAATTTTGACATGAATTTGAATTTGCACCAAAGGTAATCCATTTTTATCTCAATAAAACTTTCTATTTTTTAAACTATCTTTGCACCCTTAAAAATCGAATAATATTTTCATGATGAATAATTTCAAACGTACACTGATAACCACTGCACTTCCGTATGCAAACGGGCCAATTCATATCGGTCACCTTGCCGGAGTTTACGTGCCTGCCGATATTTATGCCCGCTACCTGCGGTTAAAAAACGAGGAGGTTTTATTAATTGGCGGCTCCGACGAACATGGTGTTCCAATTACGTTAAAGGCTAAAAACGAAGGAATTACGCCGCAAGATGTGGTTGATAAATTTCATGGTATCATAAAAAAATCATTTCAGGAGTTTGGAATTTCGTTTGATGTCTATTCGCGCACCAGTGCCAAAATTCATCACGATACTGCATCGGAGATTTTTAAGAAGCTATACGATGATGGCAAATTATTAGAAAAAACTTCGGCGCAATATTACGATGAAGAGAACAAACAATTTCTGGCTGACCGCTATATTACAGGAACTTGTCCGAAATGCGGGTTCGAAAAAGCTTATGGCGACCAGTGCGAAAGTTGCGGAACTTCGCTCAGTCCAACCGAGTTGATAAACCCAACATCGATGATTAGCGGAAATCAGCCCGTTTTAAAAGAGACAAAACACTGGTATCTGCCGCTGGACCAATACGAACCCTGGCTAAAAGAGTGGATTCTGGAAGGTCATAAAGAGTGGAAACCAAATGTTTACGGACAATGTAAATCGTGGATCGACAGCGGATTACAACCCCGCGCCGTTACCCGCGATTTGAATTGGGGCGTGCCTGTGCCCATTGAAGGAGTTGAAGGCAAGGTTTTATATGTTTGGTTCGATGCGCCAATAGGATATATTTCGGCAACAAAAGAGCTCACTGCCGACTGGGAAAAATACTGGAAAGACCCGGAAACACGGATGTTGCATTTTATAGGAAAAGACAATATTGTTTTCCATTGCATTATTTTTCCAAGCGTGTTGAAAGCAGAAGGCAGCTACAACCTGCCCGAAAATGTTCCGGCAAACGAATTCCTGAATCTTGAAAACGATAAAATTTCCACATCGCGCAACTGGGCAGTTTGGCTACACGAATATCTCGAAGATTTCCCGGGGAAAGAAGATGTGCTAAAATACGTTTTAACTGCCAACGCCCCCGAAACAAAAGACAACGATTTTACATGGAAAGATTTTCAGACCAGAAATAATAATGAGTTGGTTGCCGTGCTCGGAAATTTTGTAAACCGCACGCTGGTACTCACTCAAAAATATTACGATGGTGTTGTTCCTGAGTGTGGCGAATTAACGGAAACCGACAAGAGAACTTTAACTGAAATATCGAATATTAAAGCCGATGTTGAAAAAAGTTTAGATAGTTTTCGTATTCGCGAATCGCTAAAAAACGCAATGGATTTAGCTCGTTTGGGAAATAAATACCTTGCCGACGAAGAGCCGTGGAAAGTGGTAAAAACCGATACCGAACGGGTAAAAACAATAATGAATATAAGTTTGCAAATTACCGCAAACCTAACTATTTGTCTCGAGCCGTTTCTTCCGTTCAGTATGAACAAATTACGCGATTTTCTCGATTTGGGGAAACTGGACTGGGATAAATTTGGTGAAACCGAACTGCTAAAAGCAGGACATAAAACGAACAAACCCGAACTGCTTTTCGAGAAAATTGAAGATAAGGTAATTGAAGCTCAACTTCAAAAATTATTGGATACTAAAAAAGCCAACGAATTGTCTGATGCAGTTGTGACACCGGTAAAAGAGAATATCGAGTTCGATGATTTTGGTAAAATGGACATTCGGGTAGGAACTGTTTTGGAAGCCGAAAAAGTGGCAAAAACAAAAAAACTTTTAAAACTTTTGGTTGACACCGGAACCGACAAACGAACAATTGTTTCGGGAGTTGCCGAGTATTATAAACCCGAAGATTTAATTGGAAAACAGGTTTCGGTTTTGGTAAATCTTGCTCCTAAAAAGTTACGTGGAATTGTGTCGCAGGGAATGATTCTGTTTGCCGAAAATGCCGATGGTTCGCTGGTGGCTGTTTCACCAGAAGCAGAAGTTAAACCGGGTTCGGAAATAAAATAGTAAGTGCCAACTCTTGTTGGTGCTTCTTCGTGAATTGCCTTGCCGTCCGTCAGCTGACGTAGGATAGGTAGTTTACTCAATATAAACAGACCGCTTTTGTACGCAAGGGCGGTTTTTGTTTTCAGGATATGTGATTATTCATTTAAATAGCGAGAAAGATCGTTTTATATAATCACCAAAAGCACAACCAAAATTCCCAACAGCATAAAAAGCACAAACTGGTTGCGTACAAAAAGGCCCAAAAGAATCAGCACCTCAATCTCTTCGGTCAGCGCTGTGTAGAGTTCAATATCGCCTTTGTCTTTTGTAATAAATTCGTTCGATATAAAAGTAATTATCTCATTACCGTTATATTTCCACGACCAACGCGACTGCCAAAAATTCTGAACCACCAGCTCGAAACGTTTACCGTTAACCACCACATCACTTCGCGGACTGAACATATTTACCATCACCATTCCCAAAAGCGACTGGTCGTTTGCATCATAAATCTCGAGCTTCGAAAGAAAAAACTCACGGTTCAGGGTAAACAATTTGCCATTTATCATTGCCTGTGCATTCGAACTTAACATGTTCTCCCAATGAATTTTTCCAATTTGCTCGTTCCCTCGTTTAATCTCCAGTTTCGAGCCTAAGATATCTTTTGTCCACTGTAATTTTTCCATCTCACATATTATCTATCTGAATTGCAATTTATGAAAATAACTTTGAATGACGCAAACTATAAATGTCAATAATTTTTAAATTCAACAATTTTTAGGATGATTTTAAAATATGTTTAATTTAATAATAGTGGAGTGGTTTTTGTCAATCAAACATCTTAAATAATTCTTCACTAAACTACTTCAAATGAAACGAGTATGATAAGCTTTAGCACACAACTTGTCCCGATTTCTCATCGTTTTATGCACAGGTTGAATAAGTTACTGCTTTCAATTCGACAAGGTCTGGTCGCAATGTTGCAATTATAATTTCAAAAACCAATGGTGGTATCCACGAGTTTGGAGCCGTGTTACAATGTTGGCGGAATGCTTATTTTTGGGAATGAAGAACAATTGTTAAAATCATCGGCTGCCTGGGAATTTGGCGGACTTATTAATGCTGGAATTGGATATCGGTTTAGATAGTAATTAGAGTTTGTTAATAATCAGTAAAATCCGTACGGTTTCTGATTGTCAATACCTTAAATAGAGTAATTTTGCCGAACGATTTTATAAAACATATTCAAAAATGGCAGATAAAAAGCAAAAGCTTTTCAACGATTTTGCACCCGTTACAACCGATGAATGGGAAGCAAAAATTAATGCCGATTTAAAAGGCAGAGACTACGAAAGGGCACTGGTTTGGAAAACCTACGAAGGTTTTAAAGTTCGCCCGTACTACCGCGATGAAAATTTAAAAGAGCTAAATTACCTCGATACACTACCCGGGGAATTTCCTTTTGTTCGTGGGAATAAAAAAACCGATAACGACTGGTTAGTTCGTCAAAACATTTTTGTAACCGATTTTGCCGAAGCTAATAAAAAGGCACTCGAAATTCTTGGAAAGGGTGTTACTTCGCTTGGATTTCTGTTCAGCAACTGTAATAAAATTACAAAACCCGACCTTGCAGTTTTATTAAAAGATATCTGTCTGGAGTCAGCAGAAATTAATTTGGTTTGCCCCACCGACAGTAGCAACTGTGCAAAACTGTTTGCAGAATACGTTTCTGAAGGAAAATGGAATAACGAAAATGTAATTGCATCGGCATCAATCGACCCGATTGGAACTTTTATTTTAAAGGGCAAATTAGATAAAAATGCAGTAGCAAGATTAAAGCCGGCAATCGAAAAAACAAGTCAGCTTTCAAACTTCAGAATAGTTGGAGTGCACGGTAAGTTTTTTGCAAACAGCGGTTCGTCAATTGTTCAGGAGCTGGCATTTTCGCTGGCGCAGGGTGCCGAGTATTTAACTCAACTAACCGATGCCGGGTTAAATATTGATGAGGTTGCAAAATCAATAAAATTCAATTTCGGAATTGGCAACAACTATTTTATGGAGATTGCCAAATTGCGTGCTGCTCGTCTGCTTTGGGCACAGATTGTAAAATCTTACAATCCCGTGTCCGACGATTCAGCAAAACTGATTGCTCACAGCGAAACAAACCGGTTTAATAAAACTGTTTACGACCCGTATGTAAATATGCTCCGTACACAAACCGAAACGATGTCGGCGGCACTGGGCGGGGCACATTCGATTACCGTTTTACCGTTCGATGCAATTTTCGAGGAGACAACCGAATTTTCTGAAAGGATTGCACGCAATCAGCAGGCATTGTTAAAAGAGGAGTCGTATCTCGATAAAATTGCAGACCCTTCCGCCGGCTCCTATTATATTGAAAATTTAACAGCTTCGTTGGTTGATGAGGCGTGGAAACTGTTCCTCGCCGTTCAGGAAAAAGGTGGTTTTATTGCTGCTTTTAAAGAGAGTTTTATACAGAATGAAATAAAAGAGATGGCTGCAAAACGCGATAAAAATATTGCGTTGCGCCGCGAAAATCTTTTGGGAACAAACCAGTTTCCTAACTTCAACGAAAAAATTGATACTGAGTTTGACGGCTCTCTTTTTGAAGCAGTTGATTTAGCTGCCGACGATGCCGAGGTTGAAACTTTAAAACCTTATCGTGGGGCGCAGGCTTTTGAATCGTTGCGTTACACTACCGATGTTTATTCGAAAGAAAATAAACGTCCGGTTGCTTTTATGTTGACGATTGGAAACCTTAATTTCAGGAAAGCCCGTGCACAGTTTAGCTGTAACTTTTTTGCTGTTGCCGGATTTACCGTAATCGACAATAATGGTTTTGCCACCGTAGAAGAGGGTGTTGCCGCTGCAAAAAAGGCCAATGCCGACATTGTTGTGGTTTGCAGCTCCGATGATGAATATGCAGAAATTGTTCCTAATGTGGCTGAACAATTGGATGATGAAATACTCGTTGTTGCCGGAGCTCCTGCCTGCAGAGCCGAACTGGAGGAAAAAGGAATTACGAATTTCATCAACGTAAAAAGTAATATTCTTGAGGAGTTAAAGGTGTATCAGTCGAAACTTGGAATTTAAAATTGTTATACAACTTATTTATAATTGATAAGAAGAACGCTGATAACACTGATGTTACAGATAATTGCTGATGAATATAAATTATCTGTGTAAATCAGTTTAATCTGTGTCATCTGCGTTCTAATAAAAAAAAATGGAATTTTTCATACACCAGATTTTAGTCTCATTATTCATATCTAAAATCTAATATCTTTAAATTATGAAACCGAATTTTAAAAACATAAACATAAAAGCAGCTACTCAGCAGGAAAACATTTCTGAATGGGTAGCTAAAAACAAAATTGAAAAGAACTGGAAAACACCGGAGCAAATCCCGGTAAAGCCGGTTTACACCAAGGAAGATTTGGAGGGGATGGAGCATCTGAATTATGCTGCCGGACTTGCACCTTTTCTTCGCGGACCATACTCGGCAATGTACGCAATGCGCCCTTGGACGATCCGCCAGTACGCTGGTTTTTCAACCGCCGAAGAGTCGAATGCTTTTTACCGCAGGAATCTCGCCGCCGGGCAAAAAGGGTTATCGGTTGCGTTCGATTTAGCAACACACCGTGGATACGATTCAGACCACCCGCGCGTAATTGGCGACGTTGGAAAAGCCGGAGTTGCCATCGATTCTATTCTCGATATGAAAATCCTGTTCGACCAAATTCCGCTGGATAAAATGTCGGTGTCGATGACAATGAACGGTGCAGTACTTCCAATTTTAGCGTTTTACATTGTAACCGGGCTGGAGCAAGGCGCAACTTTGGAACAGCTTTCCGGAACCATTCAAAACGATATTCTAAAAGAGTTTATGGTGCGTAACACTTACATTTATCCACCCGATTTCTCAATGAAAATTATTGCTGATATTTTTGAATTCACTTCGCAAAAAATGCCGAAGTTTAATTCAATATCCATTTCGGGTTATCACATGCAGGAGGCCGGTGCCACTGCCGATATTGAAATGGCTTATACACTTGCCGATGGCCTGGATTATCTTCGTACAGGAGTAAAAGCAGGGTTGGATATTGATGCGTTTGCGCCGCGGTTATCGTTTTTCTGGGCAGTTGGAATGAACCATTTTATGGAGATTGCAAAAATGCGTGCGGCTCGTATGATTTGGGCAAAACTGGTAAAACAGTTCAACCCGAAAAATCCAAAATCGATGGCGTTGCGTACACATTCGCAAACTTCAGGGTGGTCGTTAACCGAGCAAGACCCGTATAATAATATCGGTCGTACTGTAATCGAAGCGATGGCTGCAACATTAGGGGGAACGCAGAGTTTACATACAAATGCACTTGATGAGGCGATTGCGTTGCCAACCGATTTCTCGGCACGAATTGCACGAAATACACAGTTGTATATTCAACAGGAAACTGAAATTTGTCGTGCGGCAGACCCGTGGGCAGGTTCGTATTATGTAGAAACATTAACCAGCGAGATAGCAAAAAAAGCGTGGGCATTAATCGAGGAGGTTGAAGAGCTGGGTGGTATGTCGAAAGCCATTGAAACGGGTGTTCCGAAAATGCGAATTGAAGAGGCAGCAGCCCGTGCACAAGGCAAAATCGACGGAGGTACACAAACAATTGTTGGTGTAAATAAATATCGTCTGGAAAAAGAGGACCCGATTGATATTTTGGAAATCGATAATGCAGAGGTTCGTACATCGCAAGTTGAAAGATTAAAAAAATTACGTACAGAACGTAACGAGGCAGATGTGCAAAATTCGTTGGCAGCAATTACAAAAGCAGCCGAAACAGGTGAAGGAAATTTATTAGCTTTGGCAATCGAAGCTGCAAAAAATCGTGCGTCGCTGGGAGAAATTTCCGATGCATGCGAGAAAGTTGCAGGAAGATATAAAGCAGTAATCAGAACTATTGAAGGCGTGTACAAATCGGAAGCAAAAAATAAAAGTGAGTTTATAGAAGCTCAGGAGTTGGCGAAGAAATTTGCCGAAATGGAAGGTCGTCAGCCACGAATTATGGTTGCCAAAATGGGGCAGGACGGGCACGACCGCGGCGCAAAAGTAGTAGCAACAGGTTATGCCGATATTGGTTTCGATGTTGACATGGGACCACTTTTCCAAACTCCGGAGGAGGCTGCCAAACAAGCCGTTGAAAACGATGTTCATGTTTTGGGAGTTTCGTCGTTGGCTGCCGGACATAAAACTTTGGTGCCTGCCGTTATTGCTGAATTGAAGAAACTTGGTCGCGACGATATTATGGTAATTTGCGGGGGAGTAATTCCGGCGCAGGATTATAAATATTTGTACGATGCAGGTGCAGTTGCAATTTTTGGTCCTGGTAGCAGTGTTGCTGCCGCCGGGAAAAAAATCCTTGAGGTTTTAATTGAGGCATTTAAAGAAGATTAAATCGGGTGTAACAGTTTCCAAACTATAATTGAATGGCGAATTGTTAAAAACATTTTAAGTGATATTTCGTTCATTAAAAAACACTTTGAATGAATTTTTTAGCACATTTATACTTGTCGGGTGAAGACGAAAAGTTAATGGTTGGCAATTTTATTGGCGATTTTGTAAAAGGGCGGAAGTATGAAAATTATAAGGATTCTGTAAAACAGGGAATTTTGCTCCATCGTCAGATTGATTATTTCACCGACAGTCACCTGAAATTCAGAGAAGCAAAAAAACTTATGGTGCCCGAATTCGGTTTATATTCAGGCATTGTTATCGACTTGATTTACGACCATCTTTTAGCAAAAAACTGGAATAACTATTCTACCCGCAATTTGCGCGAATATTCAAAATGGGTACATGCTGTTTTGCTCTCCAACTTTTTTTATCTGCCGGGAAGAGTGCAGGGTTTTCTTCCCGTATTAATTCAAAACCGAAGATTAGAATCGTATGCAACGGTTGAGGGTATTCAGAAGTCCTTGGAAATAATGAGTCGTTATACATCACTTCCTCCAAAGTCGAAAAAAGCTATCGAGATTATGGAAGCAAATATGCAGTTTTTCGAAGTTAATTTTGCAGATTTTATGGATGATGTGGTAAACTTTGTTGAAAATGATTTTGGGGTAAAAGTTACGGGGTAACAATTTTTATGGGGTGCAGATAACAGTGAAGCTGATAGAAGAGCGAGACTTCGAAATATTTCTACTTATTCAATACAATTCTGAAAGTAGTGCCTTTCCCAATTTCCGACGATTTTATAAATATTTTGCCTCTGTGGTATATCTCCACAATTCGTTTTGCAAGCGAGAGTCCCAAACCCCAGCCTCGTTTTTTTGTGGAGAATCCGGGCTGAAAAATGGTTTTGAATTGCGATTTTGCAACACCAATTCCAGTGTCGGTAATATCAATTATAACTTGCTCTCCTTTCTCTTTTAAAATGATGGAAATTGTACCATCGTTTCCCATGGCATCGATGGCATTTTTACAAATATTTTCGATTACCCACGAAAAAAGTGCAGCATTTAATGGAGTTTCTATATAATCATTGTCAGAAAAAGAAGTTTCGAAAATTACTTTTTTTGACGAGCGAGTTTTTAAATAATTTACCGTAGTGCTTAAAACCTCAACTAAATTTAATCGTAACAGTTCGGGTTTCGACCCAATTTTAGAGAATCTTTCAGTAATTCGTTCCAAACGTTGGGTGTCTTTTTCAAACTCTTTTATCAATTCAGGGTCAATATTTTTTAATTTTAATATTTCAATCCATGCCATTAACGACGAAATTGGCGTACCCAGTTGATGAGCAGTTTCTTTCGACATGCCAACCCAAACCTGATTTTGTTCGGCTCGCTGCGTTGCATTAAAAGCAAAGTAGGCAACAACGATAAAAATAATAATTACAAAAAGCTGTACCCATGGATAATACCGAAGATTACGTAAAATGTCTGATTCGCGATAATAAAGTAACAGATAACTTGTTGATGATAAGTCGATACGAATAGGTTCAACATCCTTTTTCATCATTTTCAACTCTTTTGCAAGCACAGCATCTCGCCTTTCGGTGCTGTAACTGATATTGGCATCACTGTTAATTGTGCCATCAGGTTCTATAATAATAATTGGTATTGTTGTGTTCTGAGATGTAACCATCATCAGAAAACTTAAATAGTTGCTATTTAATGCTTCCATCTCGGGAGAGTTGGTTTGGGTTGGTGCATTACTAATTAGAGTTGTTGCTTCTGCCCATATTTTAACTTTATTGCGCTCTTCCTGCGCCATTTTATTTGTTAACCAATTGGTGTAAGCCAGCGAACCAACTCCAATAATTACTGCCACCATAAGGAGTAAGAACTTCCAACGTCGTCTTTTAATATAAATATCCAATGCGAAGTAGTTTTATGTATAAAATTGAAAACGCAACAAACAGTTATTTATTATTTACCCAGTATTTCCAGAGCAGATTTTACAATTCCTTTTGTATCAATACCACACTCTTTATACAAATCTTCAATTGTACCGTGTTCGATAAATTTATCGGGAACACCCAATAATTTTACTGTTGATGAGTAGTTATTTTGAGCCATAAACTCAAGAATTGCACTTCCGAATCCACCTTTAATTGTACCGTCTTCGACAGTAATTATCTGGGTGAAATTCTTAAAAACTTCGGCTAATAAACTTGTGTCTAATGGTTTTACAAAACGCAAGTCGAAATGTGCTGCCGAAACATTTTTATTGGCAAGACTTTTTACTGCACGTTGGGCAAAAACTCCTGATTTTCCAATACTCAGAATTGCAATGTCTTTACCGTCGGCTAGTTTTCTGCCTCTTCCAATCTCAATTTTTTCGAAAGATTTTTTCCAATTTGGTTTGGTTCCACAACCGCGTGGATAACGAATTGAAAAAGGCTGACTGTTTTCTGCAAGTTGAGCCGTAAACATTAAATTGCGCAGTTCAATTTCGTCCATCGGTGCCGATACAATAATATTTGGAATGGAACGCATATATGCAATATCGAAAACTCCGTGATGCGTTGGTCCGTCTTCGCCAACTAAACCACCGCGGTCGAGACAAAAAATTACATGTAAATTTTGGATTGCAACATCGTGTACAATCTGGTCGTAGGCACGCTGCATAAATGTAGAGTAAATATTACAAAACGGAACCATTCCCTGAGTTGCCAGCCCTGCCGAGAAAGTTACCGCGTGTTGCTCTGCAATTCCCACATCGAAAGCTCGGTTGGGCATTTTTTCAATCATCAAATTCATTGAACAGCCAGTTGGCATTGCCGGTGTAATTCCAATAATTTTTTCGTTTTGTTCAGCAATTTCTAAAAGTGTTTCACCAAAAACATTTTGAAATTTTTCTGCCTTATTAACCTCGCAGTCGCAGGAGTAAATTTCACCCGTATTTTTATCAAAAACTCCGGGTGCATGATACTTTGTTTGATTTAATTCTGCCTGCTTAAAACCTTTTCCCTTTTGCGTAATTATATGTAAAAGTTTGGGGCCGGGAATATTTTTCAAATCGTTTAAAGCCTTTGCAAGATATACAACATCGTGCCCGTCAACCGGACCGAAATATCTAAAATCGAACGCTTCAAAAAGGTTATTCTCTTTAAAAATCATATTTTTTAAAGCATGCTGGTTTCGTTGAATAAACTTTCGGGTTTTCCTGCCAAAAGTGTCTAATTTCCCGAGTCCTTCCCAAACATCTTTTTTGAAACGATTGTATGTCCCCGATTTTGAAATATTCAGTAAATACTGATTTAATACTCCGGCAGCCGGGTCTATTGCCATATTGTTGTCGTTCAGAATAACAAGTAAATCGGCATTGTTTCCCCCGGCATTGTTTAGTGCTTCAAACGCCATTCCACCCGCCATTGCACCATCGCCAATCATTGCAACAACTTTGCGGTTTTTCTCATTTTTTAATTGCGAGGCAACTGCCATTCCCAACGCAGCTGAAATAGAAGTAGAAGCATGACCAACACCAAAAGCATCAAACTCGCTTTCATTGCGTTTTGGGAAACCGCTTATTCCTTTATATTTTCGGTTTGAATTAAATTTTTCGCGTCGGCCGGTAAGGATTTTGTGTCCGTATGCCTGATGTCCAACATCCCAAACTAGTTGATCGTAGGGAGTATTGTAAATGTAATGTAGTGCAACGGTAAGTTCAACAACACCAAGACTTGCCCCAAAATGACCGGGATTTGTAGATACAGCATCGATGATAAAATCTCGTAATTCGTCGCAAACTTTCGGAAGTTCCTTAAGCGATAACTTCTTTAAATCATCAGGTAAGTTAATATTGTCAAGTATCTTCTCCTTCACTTAATCCTTTCTTTTTTGAAAAATATTTTCAAAGATAATAATCTCTTTCTATTCCCCTTGATTCTTTTTCTTTTCTGCTTTACCTACTCCAATTGGGATATTGACATTAAAATGCAAAGAGTTATGTTTTGTGCCTTCCCTGTATTTAAAAACATCTGTTAAACCCTGATAATATCTGATGCCAATTGTAACACCTTTATCTTTTTTTAATTTATATCCAACTCCCCCTGCAACCCCTGCATTAAACCAATTAATCAGATTGTTGTTATAATCTTTAATCTTGGTATTTTTATTGCCCTCGGTCGAATTGAACTCAACCCAGGCTTTGTAAACTAACCCTAATTGAGGTCCCGCTTCGATATAAATACGATTTTTAAACCTAATATTAATAGATGTTTTTTCATTGTTTTGTTTTAGCTATTCAAGAGATTCTATAATTTGCGACAAAAGTAAAAAATATAATTCGTGTTTGATTATTATGGCTAACCTAAAAAGTATTCGTTAAGATATCCGGATAATAAAAATGGAAGCGAATATTCCACATTAGATTCAAAGTTAAATCGTTTTATTTGCCCCGTTGTTGCCCTGAAAAAATTCCTATATTTGCATGTTTTTAAAAATAAGCAGAATAAGTGTTTTCTTATGAGTAATAAGTTTCAGGAATATAAGCAGTTAGATTTATCGCAGGTTAACAAGGAGATGTTAAAACGTTGGGAAAATGATGATACTTTTCATAAAAGTATTTCGACCCGCGAAGGCAATCCAACATTTGTATTTTACGAAGGTCCGCCATCGGCAAACGGAATGCCGGGAATTCATCATGTTATGGCGCGTGCCATTAAAGATATCTTTTGTCGATACAAAACAATGAAAGGATTTCGTGTTCACCGGAAAGCCGGTTGGGACACGCACGGGTTGCCCGTTGAATTAAGCGTTGAAAAGGCACTAAATATTACTAAAGAAGATATTGGTAAAAAAATTTCGGTTGAAGAGTATAATCAGTCGTGCCGAACCGAGGTGATGAAATACACGCGCGAATGGGAAGAACTTACCCGTATTATGGGTTACTGGGTAAATATGGACGATCCGTATGTAACCTTCGACAATCGTTATATCGAATCGGTTTGGTGGATTTTAAAGAAAATTTACGACAAAGGATTGATGTACAAAGGATACACAATTCAGCCATATTCGCCGGCAGCCGGAACCGGATTAAGTTCGCACGAGTTAAATCAACCCGGCTGTTACCGCGATGTAAAAGATACCACCGCGATTGCACAGTTTAAAGCCATCAGAAACGAAAAATCAGAGTTTCTTTTTGAAGGAGTTGACAGCGATGTTTACTTTTTGGCATGGACAACAACACCCTGGACGCTGCCATCAAACACTGCACTTTGTGTTGGCCCCGGCATTAAATATGTAAAAGTTAAAACGTTTAATCCGTACACTGGAATTCCGGCAACACTTATTTTGGCAAAAGATCTTTTCAGTGTTTATTTTAATGAAAAGGGCGCAGACTTGTTGTTTGATGAATATAAAAAAGGAGATAAAAATATTCCATATACAATTTTAAGCGAATATAAAGGCAACGAATTAAAAGGCGTTCAATACGAACAGTTAATTGAGTGGGTAAAACCAAAAGGCAAAGCTTTTGAAGTTATTACCGGCGATTTTGTAACTATCGAAGATGGTACCGGAATTGTACATATTGCACCTACCTTTGGTGCCGACGACGACTGGGTTGCAAAACAAAATGGCATATCTCCGTTAATTGTTGAAGACTTAGAGGGGAAAATGCAAGCTTTGGTTGATAAGCAAGGACGGTTTTTTCCCACAAAAAATCTGGATAAAAGTTTCGTTGAGAAATACGTAAACATCGAAAACTATCACGACTTTGGTGGGAGGTTTGTTAAAAATGAGTTTGACGATAAACTGGAAGATAACGCCACCACTGTTGATATTGATATCGCGGTAATGTTAAAACAGCAAAACAAAGCCTTTAAAATTGAAAAACACGTTCATAGTTATCCGCATTGCTGGCGAACCGATAAACCAGTTTTATACTACCCACTCGACTCGTGGTTTATAAAAACTACAGCAGTAAAAGAAAGAATGGTGGAGCTGAACAAAACTATTAACTGGAAACCTGAATCGACAGGAACCGGGCGTTTTGGAAATTGGCTTGAGAATCTGGTAGATTGGAATTTAAGTCGCTCACGATTTTGGGGAACTCCGCTACCAATTTGGAGAACTGAAGATGGCACCGAAGAAATTTGTATCGGTTCAACCAAAGAGTTGATGACTGAAATTGATAAAGCTATTGAAATCGGATTTATGGATGAAAATCCTTACGAAGGTTTTGAAGTTGGAAACAACTCGAAAGATAATTACGATAAAGCAGATTTACACAAACCTTATGTCGATAAAATATTTTTGGTTTCACCTTCTGGCAAAAAAATGTTCCGCGAACCCGATTTAATTGATGTCTGGTTCGACTCTGGTGCAATGCCATATGCACAACATCATTATCCGTTTGAAAATGGTTCTCTTCTTAACTCCCTCCCCCTGAAGGAGAATCGGGGTGGGGCTTCTCTTTTTCCCGCCGATTTTATTGCTGAAGGTGTTGACCAAACACGTGGCTGGTTTTTTACATTGCACGCCATTTCTACAATGATTAACGATTCGGTAGCTTTTAAAAATATAATTTCAAACGGACTGGTACTCGATAAAGCCGGCAACAAAATGTCGAAGCGACTTGGAAATGCCGCTGACCCGTTTGAGACTATTGAAAAATACGGCTCCGACCCGCTGCGTTGGTACATGATAACCAACGCACAACCCTGGGATAATCTGAAATTTGACATTGGTGGTGTTGAAGAGGTAAGACGAAAATTCTTTGGCACACTTTACAATACTTATAACTTTTTTGCACTTTATGCAAATGTTGATGGTTTTACTTTTTCTGAGGAAGAAATTCCTGTGGAAGAGCGAACTGAAATCGATCGCTGGGTTATTTCGCTACTAAATTCGTTGATAAAAGATGTTGAAGAGAGTTACGAAAATTACGAACCCACTCGCGCCGGACGTGCAATTTCTGAGTTTGTGTCAGAGAATCTGAGTAACTGGTTTGTTCGTTTAAGCCGCAAAAGATATTGGGGAGGCGAATATTCAACCGATAAAATTTCGGCATACCAAACATTATATACTTGCTTAACAACTGTGGCAAAATTAATGGCACCAATCGCACCCTTTTATGCCGATTTATTATTTTCCGACCTAAATAAAGCAACAGGAAACGAGACCGACCAAAGTATTCATTTAATCGACTTTCCGGCTTTTAACGAAAAGTTAATAGATAAAGATTTAGAGGGAAAAATGGCGATTGCGCAAAAAGCTTCGTCAATGGTTTTGGCACTTCGTCGTAAAGAGAAATTAAAAGTACGTCAGCCACTTGCAAAAATTATTGTGCCGGTTCTAAATCCTCATTTCCAGAAACAATTCAATGCAGTAAAAAATATTATTCTTGCCGAAGTAAATGTAAAAGAGGTTGAGTTTTTAACTGATACTTCAGGAATTATCAGTAAAAAAATTAAGCCTAATTTTAAAACACTGGGACCAAAATTTGGAAAACTGATGAAACAGATTGCCGGCACAGTAAATCAATTGGGGCAGGCAGATATTGCTGGATTTGAAAAAACGGGTAATTTTGAAATCTTTGTTGGCGATGAAAAAATAACTCTTACTCTTGAAGATGTTGAAATCCAAACCGAGGATATTCCGGGATTAACTGTAGCCACCGAAGGACAATTAACGGTTGCATTAGATATTAATATTACTGATGAATTAAAGCAGGAAGGAATTGCAAGAGAGTTCATCAATAAAATTCAGAATTTGCGGAAGGAAAGTAACTTTGAGGTTACCGACCGCGTTAACCTCACTATTGCAAAACACGATGAATTTAATAAAGCAGTATTAAATTATAAAGATTATATTTGCACGCAAACTCTGGCAAATCAACTTGTTTTAGTTGATAATTTGAATGACGAAAGTGCCAAAGAAGTTGAGATTGATAAGAATGTGGTTACTAAAATAATAGTTGAAAAAATAGATTAACATGAGGTTTGCTAAAGCTAATGAGGATTTTCAGATAGACTTTAAAAAACTTCAATAAAACCCTTTTATTATGGGAAACAAAAATAGATATTCTGACGAGGAGTTAAATGAATTTAAAGAGATAGTTCATAAGAAACTTAAGGTTGCACAGGAAGATTACGAAATGTATCGGAATTCGATTACTCAAAGCGATGGTAACGATATTTCTGACACATCGCCAACATTTAAAGTTTTGGAAGAAGGAGCTGCCACACTTTCGAAAGAGGAAGCAGGTAAACTGGCACAGCGACAACTGAAGTTTATCCAACATTTGCAAGCTGCTTTGGTTCGTATCGAAAATAAAACTTATGGAATTTGCCGCGATACAGGAGGGCTAATTTCGAAAGAGAGACTGCGTGCCGTGCCACATGCCACATTGTGCATCGCTTCGAAGAAAAATCAAAAATAGATTAAATAATATTTAATTAGCTCTGCGGAGTATTCAGTAATTGAATATTCCGGGAGCTTTTTTTTAACCATATTTTTATGTCGCGAAGTACAAAATCGCTAATAATAATTTTCCTGATTCTAATTGTCGATCAGGCACTTAAAATCTGGATTAAAACGTCAATGTCTCTTGGCGACGAAATCGTCGTTTTTAAAAACTGGTTTATTATCCATTTTGTTGAAAATAACGGAATGGCGTTTGGATTTGAATTTGCCGGCGAATATGGAAAAATATTTTTAAGTGTATTTCGTATTTTTGCTGTAGTTGCAATTGGCTGGTATCTGTTTAAGCTTGCCAAACAAAAAGAGATTCCTTTTGGGTTTATAGTTAGTATTGCATTAATTTTTGCCGGTGCAATTGGTAATATTCTCGACAGTCTGTTTTACGGATTAATATTTAATCATAGTTTTGGTCAGGTAGCAACTTTGTTTCCCGAAGGCGGCGGATATGCAGGATTATTACATGGGAAAGTGGTTGATATGTTCTATTTCCCTTTAATTGAAGGAAGATATCCCGATTGGATTCCGTATTTTGGTGGCAACCCATTTATATTTTTCCGACCCGTATTTAATGTAGCCGACTCGGCAATTACCGTAGGAATATTCTCAATTTTACTCTTTTATCGTAGGTATTTTAATAAGCCCGAAGAAAAAATAACTGAAGAGGAAATAGCAACAGAAAATAATATTATTGAATAGCAGCTTTTTTCAAGTAGATAAATTCATCCCAAAAAACTATATCTTTACCCAATTATTTTGATATTGAATATTATGGAAAATTCAATTGTTATTTACAATACCCTAACCCGGAAAAAGGAAGTTTTTAAACCGCTTGTTGAAGGCAAGGTTGGGTTGTATGTTTGCGGACCAACAGTTTACAGCAACTCTCATTTGGGTCATGCCCGGCCAAACATTACCTTCGATCTGCTTTTCCGTTATCTTACTTTTCTCGGAAATAAAGTACGTTATGTTCGTAACATTACCGATGTTGGGCATCTCGAAAATGAGGCAGAGGAAACCGGCGAAGATAAAATAGCAAAAAAAGCTCGTCTCGAACAAATTGAACCAATGGAAGTTGTGCAGAAATATATGAACACATTTCATAAAAACATGGAGATGTTGAATGTACTTCCGCCAAGTATCGAGCCACGTGCTTCGGGGCATATTATCGAACAACAGCAAATGATTGAGGCGATTTTGAAAAATGGCTTTGGATACGAAGTTAACGGCTCGGTATATTTTGATGTTGAAAAATACAATCAAAAATATAATTACGGGAAATTATCGGGAAGAAACCTTGATGATATAAGAACAAACACCCGCGAATTAGAAGGACAGAGTGAAAAGAAAAATTCATTCGATTTTGCCTTGTGGAAAAAAGCAACACCCGAACATATTATGCGCTGGCCATCGAAATGGAGCGATGGATTTCCGGGCTGGCATCTCGAGTGTTCTGTAATGAGCACAAAATATCTCGGCGAAAAATTCGATATTCATGGAGGAGGAATGGATTTAACTTTTCCACATCACGAATGTGAAATTGCTCAGTCAACTGCAAGTCAGGGAGAAGAAGCAGTGCGTTATTGGATGCACAATAATATGATTACAATTAATGGCCAGAAAATGGCGCGCTCGCTGGGGAATTTTATTACGTTAGATGAACTATTTACGGGTAGTCATAAAATACTGACACAGGCCTACTCGCCAATGACCATTCGTTTTTTTATTCTGCAAGCACATTATCGCAGTACAATCGACTTTTCCAACGAGGCTCTGCAGGCATCAGAAAAAGGGCTTGAGCGTTTAATGACAGCAGTAAAAACGTTGAGTAATTTGACGGCTTCCGAAAAATCGACAGTCGATATTTCATCTCTAAAAGAGAAATGTTTTTCAGCACTGAACGACGATATAAACAGCCCAATTGCAATTGCCCACTTGTTTGACGGGGTAAAAACAATCAACTCAATAAAAGCCGGAAACGAGAAAATATCAGCAGAAGATTTAGCTGAATTAAAGTCGTTTTACAACAGTATGGTTTTCGATGTTTTAGGATTTAAAGAGGAACAAACTTCAGGTTCAGGCGACAATGCAGTTCTCGGAAAATCGATTGAACTGCTTTTAACTCTGCGTAACGAAGCAAAAGCAAATAAAGATTGGGGCACTGCCGATAAAATAAGAGACGAACTTAACGAAATTGGTATCGAAATAAAAGATACTAAAGATGGGGCTGATTGGGCTATAAAATAGAGGCTCCATCTCGGTCTTCCCCAAAGGGGAAGGAGTCAGAAAACTGGAAAATTTGAAAAAAGTAAAATCATAGAATAAATAGTATTAACAATTCTTAAATTCCCCCTTTGGGGGATATAGGGGGCTTAAATATGTTTTCAGGAATAGTAGAAGGATTTGGAACAGTTGTTTCCGTAGAAAAAGAGCAGGAGAATGTACATTTTACATTAACATGTTCGTTTGCCGATGAGTTAAAAATAGACCAGAGTCTTTCGCATAACGGTGTTTGTTTAACTGTGGTTGAAGTCGATAAAACTGCAAAAACTTATAAAGTTACAGCGATAAAAGAGACACTTTTAAAGTCGAATTTAGGACTTTTAGAAGTTGGTTCGAAAGTAAATCTCGAACGAAGTATGATGATGAACGGGCGTTTAGACGGGCACATCGTACAAGGGCATGTTGACCAGACAGCAATCTGCATAAAAGTAGAAGAAGCCGACGGAAGCTGGTACTACACTTTCGAATATGAGTTTGATGTGGAGGCTGCCCGCAAAGGTTATATGACCGTTGAAAAAGGTTCGGTTACAGTAAACGGTGTGAGCTTAACTGTTGTGAACTCGCAAGACAATTCGTTCCAGGTTGCAATTATTCCGTTTACTCAGGAGGTTACCAATTTTCATACTTTTAAAGTAGGTACAGTTATCAATCTTGAATTCGATATTATTGGAAAATATTTGAGCAAACTGAATTCGTATAGTTAAAAAATAATTATCTTCAAATAGTATAAAGCTCGGGAAACCGGGCTTTTTTTATGGTCTTTATTATCAGTAAAAGAACCTTTCAATTACCATGTATTTACTTTTACTTATAAGTAATACTTTGTAGGTAATAGTTAAAAGATTTACTTATGTGAAATATATTCTATATTTTTGTATAAAGTTTTATTTATACTTTTAATATGGGGAAGCAATATTTTAACAGAATTGATTACATCAACAGTATTAAACCATTCATAAATAAAGAAATTATAAAAGTGTTGGTAGGACAGCGGCGAGTTGGGAAAAGTTACATGTTGTATCAATTAATAGATTACATTAATAAAGATAATATTGATTCTAAAATATTATTTATTAACAAGGAGCTTGTTGAGTTCTCGTACATTAAAACTGCAATAGATTTAATAGAATATGTAAAAGCAAACTCGGTAAAAGGGAAACTTAATTTTCTATTTATCGACGAAATTCAGGATATTGAAAATTTTGAAATTGCTTTACGAAGTTTATTGGCAGAGGGAAATTTTGATATTTATTGTACTGGGAGTAATGCGAAAATGCTTTCGAGTGACATTGCAACATACCTGAGTGGCAGATATATACAATTCAATATTCACGGTTTATCATACAGTGAGTTTTTACAATTTCATATTTTAGACGATAGCTCTGAAACTTTTATGAAATTTATAAAATTTGGGGGCTTACCTTATTTGCATCATTTAGAATTAGAAGAAAATACAGTTTTCGAATATTTGAAAAGCATTTATAATACAATAATTCTGCGAGATGTTGTAGCACGTCATAATATCAGAAATATCGCTTTCTTAGAAAATTTAGTCTATTTTTTGGCTGATAATGTGGGGAGTTTACTTTCGGCAAAAAGAATTAGTGATTTTTTAAAGTCGCAAAGTATCAACATCTCAACAAAATTGGTTCTCGAATATTTGCAATTTCTTGAAGATGCTTTCTTTATAAAAAAGGTTAAACGTTTTGATATTAAAGGACGTAAAATATTTGAAATTAACGATAAATTTTATTTCACCGACTTGGGACTCAGGAATTCGCTACGTAATTTTACGATGAAAGATATTAATAAAGTCTTGGAAAACGTTGTTTTCAATAAGCTATTAACAGAAGGATTTGATGTTTTTGTAGGTAAATTTGATAATAAGGAGATTGATTTTGTAGCTGTTAAAAGAGATAAAATAATTTATATACAGGTGGCTTATGTTATTGCAGATGATAAGGTTCATGAAAGAGAATTTGGGAACTTATTAAAAATTACTGACAATCATAGAAAAATAGTAGTTTCTATGGATGAATTTGCACAGTCGAACTACAAAGGTGTCGAACATATTCATATCAGAAAATTTTTATTAAGCAAGATATAATGCAATGGAGCGGTAGATTTTCAGAAATGAGATTAAATTCAAGGTGCTGAAATACGGCTGCTTATCTATATTATTGATAGCTCTACATATTTCTGTTTATAAGAGGAGTAAAAATAAATGACTAAACCAATCACTTTTAAATTTTCAAAACCGATACTATTTTATTTGTATATATTCAATCCAAATAATTTTTAGGGAATTTGGTTTGAGTTATAAATATTGCTAACTTTTCAAAATGAAGAAAATAGCATTAATAACCGGCGCATCAAAACGAATTGGGAAAGCAGTTGCAGAGTTTCTTTCAGAAAAAGGTTGGAGTATTATTATTCATTATAATTCGTCTGAAAAACCTGCTGAACAACTGGCAGAAACTTTGAGCATGAAATTCCCAACCCAGAATTTCAGTACCGTAAAAGCAAACCTTTCAAACGAAAAGGAAGTAATTGAACTAATTCCCAAAATCATTTCTGAATATGGTCTGTTTCAACTTCTGATAAATAATGCCTCGGTTTTTAATCCGGGTTATTTAAAAGAAACTTCTGTTGACCTTTTTGATAACCAGATGAATACGAATTTAAAAGCCCCGTTTATTTTGATGCGCGATTTTGCAAACCATTGCAAAAAAGGAAATATCATCAATTTTGCTGACACCCGAATTGCCTCAAACAGATCTGATTTTGCTGCATATTCACTTTCGAAAAAAGTACTTTGGGAACTTACTAAAATGGCTGCACTGGAGTTTGCTCCTGCAATTCGTGTAAACGCAATTGCTCCGGGAGTAACACTGCCTCCTGTTGATAAAGACGAAAATTATCTCGACAAATTGGCACAAAATATCCCGATGAAAAAACCTGGAGGAGTTGAACCTATTTTAAAAAGTATCAACTATATTTTAGAAAATAATCATTTAACCGGTCAGTTACTATTTTCCGATGGTGGCGAAAATTTGGGAGTCCCTTCTAACCTTCCTCCAGATGGCGAAGAGGAGTTAAGAATTATTTAAATCGTAAATTATTTATTATGACAAAAATACGCGTAAAGAATCTTTTAATCAGAACATACATCGGGTTTAATCCCGACGAACTTGTTAACAAGCAAGATGTAATTATCAATATCGAAATTGAAACGGATATTCCAGCAACAGCGATGGAAGCCGATGAACCTCACGATATTCTGGATTATAAAACTATTACTAAAAAAGTGATTACACTTGTTCAGGACGGGCAGTTTAAACTGCTGGAGGTTCTTACAAAAAATATCCTCGATTTAGTAATGCAAGACCCAAAAGTAACGCGGGCAAAAGTGGAAGTTGATAAACCACATGCACTTCGTTTTGCAAAATCGGTTTCTGTTGAAATGGAAGAATCAAGAAAATAATTGTAAGTAAGTCATACTATGACCAAAAATATCTGTATTATCGGTATAGGTTCCAATATTGAAGCAGAAACAAACATCCCAAAAATGCTTGAAATACTAAAAATGAAAGTTGATGTTCTGAAGGTTTCTGCATTTCGTATTACAAAACCAATTGGAATAATAGATCAGCCCGATTTTACAAATGGAGCGGTGAAAATTAATACCAAATTGAATCGTACAGACTTAACCCAAATGCTAAAAAATATTGAAGACCAAATGGGGCGCGACCGAACATCTTCAAAATCAGGACCTCGTTGTATCGACCTCGATATTGTGGTATGGAATGGGAAAATTGTTGACCGGGATTATTACACCCGCGATTTTTTGCAAAAATCAGTTGCTGAATTAACCGAATAAAAGTCATTTTATTCTCTCTAAAAACTTAATATTTTTGTAGAAAAATAACTGAAATGATTTTATCCTGCGAAATAATTATTTCTTTCCATAACAAATTTGTAAACATCAAGAACCGTGATGCTTTTGCATATTAATATTTTTTAGCCGACTATTTTTTTCAAATATCCGGCAATCATTTATTTTATTTTACCTCATATTAATTTTTCAAAATTATCTGAAAAAATATTTATCATGGATTTACCTTTTGCAGAATCGTATAAAATAAAAATGGTTGAACCCATTTATCGTAGTAGCCGCGAGCAACGCGAAGAGTGGATAAAAACCGCCAAATACAATTTGTTTAACCTGAAAAGCGAGCAGGTTTATATAGATTTATTAACCGACAGCGGAACCGGCGCAATGAGCGACAGACAGTGGGCAGCAATTATGACGGGAGACGAAAGTTACGCCGGCTCATCATCGTATTATAATTTAAAAAACAGTATCAACAAGATTTTTGGATTCGACTATTTTTTACCTACTCATCAAGGGCGGGCAGCCGAAAATGTACTTTTTTCGGTACTTGTAAAAGATGGCGATGTTATTCCGGGCAACAGCCATTTCGATACCACAAAAGGACACATCGAATTTCGAAATGCCCGCGCCGTTGATTGTACAATCGACGAAGCATTCGACACCGAGTCGATGCACCCGTTTAAGGGTAATATTGATATGGAAAAACTTGAAAAAGTTTATTCGACAGTTGACACAAAGAAAATTCCGATGGTGATTGTAACCTTAACTTGCAACACTTCGGGCGGGCAACCTGTGTCGATGAAAAACATGCGCGAGATATACGAATTATCTAAAAAGTATGGAATAAAAGTGGTTTTCGATTCGGCACGTTTTGCCGAAAATGCATGGTTTATACAACAGCGCGAAGAGGGATATCGCGAAAAAACCATTAAACAAATTGTTGCCGAAATGTACTCGTATTCCGATGCGATGACAATGAGCAGCAAGAAAGATGGTATCGTAAATATTGGTGGTTTTATGGCAATGAGAAACGAAGATTTATATAACCAGGCTTCGGTTTTCAATATTATGTTCGAAGGGTTTAATACTTATGGAGGAATGGCGGGGCGCGATATGAATGCTCTCGCTGTTGGATTGCACGAAGTTACCGATGGTCATTATCTTGGAAATCGGATTGAACAGGTTAAGTATTTGGGCGACAAACTAATTAACTGGAAAATTCCTGTGCAGAAACCAATTGGTGGTCACGCAGTTTTTATCGATGCAACAAAATTTCTAAAACACGTTCCGAAAGAAGAGTACATTGCACAAACTTTAGCAATTGAATTGTATCTCGAAGCCGGAGTTCGGGGTGTTGAAGTAGGAACACTTCTTGCCGACCGCGATCCAAAAACTAAAGAGAATAGGTATCCGCGTTTAGAAATGTTACGACTTGCAATTCCACGCCGTACTTACACAAACAACCACATGAATGTAGTTGCGGTGGCATTAAAAAATATCTTTGAACGGCGGAATGAAATTACAAAAGGATTGAAAATTTTAGATGAAGCACCAATTATGCGGCACTTCTCAGTAAAATTGGAAAGAGTATAATTCTGATTAATCATACTCTGATTTCCCATAGTCATGCTCTGATTTCCCATCAGGGTATGACTAGAGAACTAATAAAACACCCCTAAATTTCATCAGAATAATGTGTGATAAACTGCTCGAAATCCATTGAAAATGGTTCACCCAAATTCTCTTCGTATTTTGTACAGAACGATTTAAAATTGAATTTTGCAAGATGACTATTATTAGTTTTTTGCAACATCCAAATCTGTAAATATATTGCCTCTTCATTCAAATCGTCGTAATCTAAAATTCGTTTCGATATAGAATCGATACTTTCCAGATTCTTCTCTTTTTTATATATTGAAGCCAGATTTAGCAGATTATCGATAACCTGATTCCCAGTATATCCGCGCACATCATCGAGCCAGTTCCAGTTAATCTCTTTTAGCAAACTACCTTTTTTAACTAACACAAAAAATGTCTCGAGTTGCTGTCTCGTCATTCCTCCTGCTACCTGACACAAATGAATCGCCTCAACATAATCGCTAAAAAACGGGTTACTCATTTTTATAACAAAGTACCTGTTTTGAATTACAATCTCAATCCCATCAATTTCATTTAAAATCTTACGAAGCTTATTTAATGTAACTGCACGGTTATTGGCAATTTTTTTCGATTCAATACCGGGCCAGAGTTGTTCGTTGATATCTGTAATTCGTGCCCCATTTCCATTTTTAACTGTATAAACCAATACAAATAGAAATAGCTCTTTAACTTTAGGAGTAAAAAGTTTTGTAATATTCTCCCCTTTATTATTGATGGCTGTAAACTCGTTAAATAGTTTAATTTGGTTAGATGAATCCGGTTCCGGTAAATTAATAAATATCTGTTTTTTTTGTTTTCTAATCTTTTGAAAAAGGACAATTAAGACTATAAATAAGAGTAGAAGTACAAAAAATCCAATAACAACCAGACTACTGTTCCGATTATAAAAGCTCTTATTTTTTTTTGAGACAAAAAGTTGAACCTCTTCATTTAAAGCTAACCTGTTAATCTCTTCTTTTCCAAGAGGGCGACTCCAGAAATACAAATCATCAGCATAACCCCGCAAACTGGCACCTTCGGAAAGTGCGCTTCCCAAAAGTATATCGCCGGTTCCTGAAAATGGCGGATGTCCCTGCGAACTTCCAATATTTCTGCCGTTTAGAAAAATTGCTTGCTCTCCGGTTTCTATAATATATCGCCAAACCAGATGATACCAAATATTGGCTTGTAGTTTTTCTTCCGAAATATAATCGTTACCCCAAAGTCCGAAATATGGATGCCCCGAACGTAAAACCAAATGCAGACCGCGACGATATTCATTCTCGTAATTCCCTAAAATTGCATTATCTCCAAATTCAAGTATCTCTGTAAATTTCACGAAACAACTAACGGTAAAACTACTATTTCGCAGCCCGAATTGTTCGGGATTACCCAAATTTACACTTGCATTTTCAGGTAATTTAATAACATCTCCACGTTCAATATCCTCGCTAAAACTGTAATTCTCTCCTTCAAAAATAACCTTTGGGTTAACTTCGTTCGAAATAATATTATCAAAATGAAAACTCCCCGTAATATCCTTTCCGATTTCAATTGGAGTTGCAATAATTGGATAATTTTCAGAAACTTCCATTTCTCCCGTAATAACAATTTGTCTCGGGGTCATTTTGTATCCCGGAGCAAATGCCGAGAGCATTAACTCCTCTCCGCCACGATATGGAAAGCAAAACTTTCCTCCGGTAACAGATATTTCCTGATTTTTCCAATAAACTCTCTCCAGAGTTTTACCCGAAACTTTTACGGATCCTGAAATCCAGGGGAACGAGTTTAGTTGCGAAATAATAAAATAGAATTGGGAATATTTATTTCCTGCAAAAATAAAATTGGGGCGTTTCCCGTATTTAGTCCAGTTTTCAAGCGCATAATTTATGTAATCGGGAACTTGGTGACGACTAATAGTACCCGCCCAGTTGGTTGGAAGTTTATCAAACTCGTCAATTAAAAATAATTCGTTGTTAACGGCTGATTCAATCTCGAAAATATCACTGGTTGCCATAATTTTATTAGCAGATATTTTTAGAACATAATTATCTAATCGATGTAAAATTCTACTTTCATTAATATAATTCCCCTTCACAAAAAGTATAATTCTCCTATTCGATTGTATCAAATATTCCAACGAAGGCCAGGTTTCTCCCTGTGGCAAAAAGAAAATTTTTGAGGCTAAATTTGAGCTGCTTATAATTGAGTCGAGAATTGAAATATCTCCGTTAAAAGTGATAAATAGCGGAACTATTTTAGATTCAACGTTTTCTGTAACTTTCTGAACACGACTGAGAAATTCTATTATATCTTGATTTGTAGAAGATAGTGTAACTCTTTTATCTGCTTCTGAAATCTTAATTTCGATCCCTACATTATCATTAGTTTTAAGAAATTGCCAGAAACGATTACTGTTTAAACTTGTAGAATTACCTTCCGCAATTAGAAATGTGTGGTTCGAAAATTCAGTTGCAGAAATATGTTGCACATGAAATATAAAAAATAGGATTATTGTAAAAGCACAATATTTAAGATTTATTCGAATCATCGTTAAAGTTGAAAAAGCAAATATTAATACATTAATATTTAATTATTTTATTTTCAAAATTATACTTTTATATAATATAAACAACTATTTTTTGAAAAATTAATAGAATGTAAGTATTTATTATATAGTATATTAAATAAGTTATTAATGGTAGATTAATAGTAAATTAAAGGTTTGTTGGTTGTTCTGTTAATATACAAGTAATTGTTGGTTGTTATTATTGTGTAATTTTTTTCAGGATGATAGACAAAACAATTAGGAGAAAACATTATTTATTTTTTGCCATTGGTGGATTAACAGTAATATTGTTGCTCGGGTTATTTAATAAAGCCATTCATTATACTTCTACAAACAAGTATTGTGCGTCATGCCATGTTCATCCTCATGCCGAATCAACCTGGAAACTTTCTATTCATAACAACACTCCAAGTGGTGTTTCTATCAAATGTGTCGATTGCCATTTACCTCCCGAAGAGCAGAAAGCTCGTTTTATAACCAGAAAAGCATATCATGGTTTGTCTGATTTGTACGCATATTTAACATTGGATACCGATGAAATAGATTGGGCTGAAAAGCGTACTCGCGAAGCTTCAGCAAAATTTGTTTACGAGGATGGGTGTAAAAAATGCCATACAAATATGTTCCCATCCACATTAAATGCTTTGGGTGGCGAATCTCATCTGAAATATTTGCGTGATCCTGAAAACACATCATGTTTACAATGTCATCAAAACGTAGGACATTATCGCGGGGAAATAGGATTAACTATTGAAGATGACGATTCTTCGGAACCAAAAGAAATATACACGGAACTTACTGATGTGAAAGCGTTTTCGAACTTTACTGAAAAGTTGCCGGAAACCTCGGTTGCATTTAATATGGTGGCAATACCAGGAGGAAATTTTAAAATGGGAACTGCAACAACAGAACCGTACCGAAAAGTTGATGAAGGACCTGTTCGAGAAGTGGTAGTTGATAGTTTTTGGATTGCAGAGATTGAAGTTAGCTGGACAGAGTATCTTGCATTTTTTAGAGCCACTGGTTCGCAGGGGCGCAAAGAGGCGGTTGAAATGAATGAAGAGGTTGACGGTATTTCCGGGGCAACTCCTCCGTGGGGTGCGCCTGACCAAGGCTGGGGAAAAGGAACCCGCCCGGCAATTACAATGAGCCACCTTGGAGCCGAAACTTATTGCCGCTGGCTAAGTAGCGTTACCGGACGTAATTACCGCTTGCCAACAGAAGCAGAGTGGGAATATGCTGCACGCGCCGGTACAAATACTCCATATTTTTTCCCCGGTTCTCCAAAAGATTTCGAAGCAGATGGATTTTTAAATAAAGTTTTTGGTGTAGATACAACAGTAATTAATTCGTATGCAATTTATCGCGAAAACAGTCACAATAAAACGCAACCACCTGCAATGGTTCGTGCAAATCAGTTTGGGTTAAAAAATATGTTGGGTAATGTTGCTGAGTTCTGTTTAGATTATTACGATCCCAAAGTATATAGTAAATATCCGAAAGGGATTGTTAAAAATCCCCGCGGACCGCGAAATGGAATTGAACATGTTGTACGCGGAGGTTCTTATAATAATTCGGCAAAAGATTTACGTGCCGGGCGGAGAGATTTTACAAAAACTAAGGCGTGGTTGGTTACCGACCCACAAATCCCAAAAAGTATCTGGTGGTATTCCGACAGTAAAAATGTTGGTTTTAGAGTTGTTTGCGAGTACAACTCAAAAGATTTTAATTCAGAAAATAATAACTAAAGAATCATGGATAAGAGTCAGCTTTCGCGCAGGAATTTTCTTGGTAAATCGGCACTAATTGGTGCAGCCGGAGTTATCGGAATGAATGCTTTGAGTTCTTGCAGTTCAAAATTAAAAACAGTTGATTACGAATTTCCGCCGCTACTCGACAAGGCTCCCGATGGCAAAAAACTGCGTGCCGGTTTGGTAGGTTGTGGAAATAGAGGAACCGGTGCTGCCCTGAATTTTCTCGCAGCAGGAAACGATTTGGAGTTAGTTGCGCTTGCCGATGTTTTTGAAGATAAAGTTTGGGATTGTAGAAAGAAATTAAAAAAGCAGCGTGTTGCTGTTGAGGAAAAAAACTGTTTCTGGGGATTTGATGCATATAAAAGCTTGCTCGAAGTTGATTTGGATATTGTTATTTTGGCTACTCCACCACATTTTCGTCCCGCACATTTCGATGCTTGTGTTCAGGCAAAAAAACACGTTTTTCTTGAAAAGCCTGTTTGTGTTGACCCTGTTGGTGCAAGGCAGATAATTGCTACTGCAAAAAAAGCTGAAAATATTGGAGTAACTGTTATCACCGGAACTCAACGCCGCCATCAACGCGATTACATAGAAACTTACAAGCAGGTTTCTTCGGGAGCAATTGGAGAACTGGTATCGGCAAAAGCCTGGTGGTTGCAAAATCATGTTTGGTTTCGCACGCGCGAAGAGGGTTGGAGCGACATGGAGTACATGATTAGGAACTGGAATAATTTTAGCTGGTTGTGTGGCGACCATATTTTAGATACGCACGTGCACAACATCGATATAATTAATTGGTTTATGGGAAAACATCCCGAGCAAGCAATTGGTTTTGGTGGAAGGGAACGCAGATTAACCGGAGATCAGTACGATTTTTTCAGTATCGATTTTGAGTTTGGGAACGGCGTTTTCTCGCATAGCATGTCGCGCCAAATTGATGATTGTGCAAATACTTTGGGCGAACGGATAATGGGAACCGAAGGATATACAAATTGTAAAAATACAATTTTCAATCTCGACGGATCGGTAAAATGGAGATATGAATATCCGAAAAATAAAGATGGGCGATCAACCGAAGTTGTGAAGGTTTCGCCGTATGTGCAGGAGCATATTCATTTGGTAACTTCGATACGAACAAACACGCCGGTTGTAGAGGCTGAACGTACTGCAATATCAACGTTAACAGCAATAATGGGTAGAACTGCTGCATACACCGGACAGAAAGTTACATGGGAAGATATGCTAAATTCAACAGAAAAATTAGGACCTGATAAATATGAAATGGGACCGGTTGACATGGAGTTTCCGGTGCCTGTTCCCGGTTCGCAACATAAAGTGTAAGGAGATGGAAGTTGAGAGTTGCTTTACAATGCTTTTTTAGAAAATAAAAATTATTAAAATGATTTCAGTTGTCATACCACTTTTAAACGAAAACAATCTGGTTACAAGATTGGTGGAGGCAGTATATTCGAACCTCAAAAAGACTGGCGAAGATTTTGAAATAATTTGCATTGACGACGGAAGTACCGATTCTACTCTTCAAAAACTTCTTGATTTTAGGAGTAAAAACAAGGAGTTAAAAGTTATATCTTTCTCGCGCAACTTTGGTTTACAGCCAGCATTAACCGCCGGGTTAGAATTTGCAAAAGGGGATTTTGTAATTATGATGGACGGCGATTTTCAAGATCCGCCAGATTTAATTCCTCTTCTTTTCAATAAAATTAATGATACGAATTCAGATATAATTACTGCTGTACGCGAGCAACGAAATGAAAAACTTAGCAGAAAAATTTATACAAATATCTTTCATCGGATTTTCAGCAGTGTTTCCGAGGGGAGACAAGTGGTAAATGCCGGTAATTTTTGCATTCTGAATAAAAAAGCTCACCAGTCGATTTTAAAATTCTCGGAACAAAACAGATACTTACCAGGCATTCGGAATTTCATTGGTTTTAAACATGAGTTTATCGAATATAATCGTCCGGAACGTTTGGAAGGTGGTGCAAAAATGAGTCGTAAGAAATTGTTTTCTCTTGCTGCCGATGCAATTTACTCGTTCTCGAAATGGCCAATTAAAGCATGTTTATATCTCGGACTATTTGGAATAATAATTTTTCTGGGAGCAATTATTTATACATTGAGTTCGAAGATTTTGGGACTCGCACCAACCGGTTGGTCTTCAACATTCTTGGCAATTAGCTTTTTTGGTTCGGTACAATTAACATTTCTCGGAATTATTGGAGAGTATATTTTCAGAATATATAAAGAAGTTCAAAAGCGCCCCATTTATTTGGTGAAAGATTATTATGAATAGATACATTGACATATTAACTGCACGAAATTCGTTTTTTGTGAGCTTGTTGCTGGCAGCAGTTTTGCTGACTTTTCTTGCTCCAAAAGCTGCAGTAAATGTCGATGAGCAATTACATTATCCACACGCAAAAAAAGTGGTAAACTGGTATTTTACTGGAGGCGAAGATATTTCGTGCCTCGAAACTCCGGTTACCAATTTAAAATATTACGGTCAGTCGGTCGATAATTATACAGCCTTAATAAACCGCGTATTCAGTATCGACAATGAATTTCGGGCACGCCATTTTACGGGTGCATTTTTCTTTCTGATTTTAATGTTTTTTGCAGGATTGATTGCATATCAGCTAACCGGTTCGTTTTGGGTGTCAACATTAACGGTAATCTCTATGCTGGCAATGCCTCGGTTATTCGGACAGGCATTTGGGAATTTAAAAGATATTCCGTTTGCAACAGGTTATATGGCCGGAGTATATTTTATCATACGTTTTATTAAAGAATTGCCACGCCCAAAATGGAGAACTACAACTTGGCTTGGGTTCGCAATTGCATTCACCATTTCATTGCGGGCTGGAGGGCTAATTCTTTTCGCATATCTCGGATTGGCGGTTGTCGCCTACATTATTTCGAAACCTTTTTATCTTAAACATATAGTTTCAACTAAACTTTGTCTTGTAAGGTTATTGGGCCAGGGAGCAGTAATCGTAATTATCGGCTATTTTGCCGGATTACTATTTTGGCCCTTTGCCTTGCGAGATGTTTTTCGGAACCCGTTGGAAAGTTTAAGTATGATGGAACATTACAAGGTTAGTATCAGACAAATATTCGAGGGCGAACTTTTGTGGAGCACGCAACTTCCGTGGTACTATTTACCCAAATGGATTTTAATTTCGACACCGGAGTTTATCATTTCCGGCTTTTTAATATGTATCATTTTACTAACTATATTCTGGGCTAAACCAGTTAGAATCAGATTAAGCAAACAACTCTATTCAGAGTTGTTTGTCTTTTTTACACTGCTTTTTCCTATTATTTATGTGATTATTATTGGCTCGAATTTGTATAGCGGAGTCCGGCAGATGTTGTTTGTTTTACCGCTGTTTGCAGTTTTTTCATCGGTCGGAATTTTTAAATTATTGAATTCGAATTATCGGAATATTGTAAAATTCCCAATAGTTATTCTGTTTTTTATTTTAATGATTTTGCCTGTTAAACATCAGGCAGAAACTTTTCCGGCAGATTATATCTATTTTAATTCTGTTTCGGGAGGAAATAAAAAAGCGTGGTCTAATTACGAATACGATTATTATTTTCATTCAATAAAAAAATCATCAGACTATTTGATTGAATTGATAGGAGATGAGGAAATTACGGTTGCTACAAATTGTAATCTTTCAAACTATTTCGAAAATGTGCCGAATATTAAATATCAATATAGTCGCTATCTGGAAAGAAGTTCGGAAGATTGGGATTACGGTTTGTTTGGTGTGAATTATATTCATCCTTTTCAGTTAAAAAATAAAACCTGGCAATCGTCACAAATTATCAAAACATTTTATCATCGGGGAAATCCAGTTGCAGTTCTTCTGAAACGTTCAGATAAAAATGATTTTAATGGTATTTCGGAAATAGCCGAAGGAAATATGGAAAGTGGAGAGGTCTTAATTAGGAAAGCGATAAAAACAGACCCCAAAAATGTTTGGTTATTTGTATATTTGGCAAAAGTTTATTTGGGACAAAATGAATTAGAAAAGTTCGACTCTATTTTGAAAAAGGGTTTTGAGATTCATCCTTTTTACGAACCTTTGTATTTGTTAAAAGCACAAAGGTTGTTTGATGAAAAAAAATATGGCAAGTCGCTGGAAACACTGGATCAATTAATTGAGATTAATCCGCGATATAAAAATGCGGCGCGTTTATTAAAAGCAGTAAAAGATAAATTAGATAAATAAATATTGAATTAAAATTAAGAGATGAAAACAGTAAAGAGATTTTTTGCATTGTTAATGTTAAACATTTTGAGTCTTCCGTATATTTTGATGGCTCAGGATGGAGGAACTTATATCGATAATATGGATGTGCAGGACAGTTCGTATATGGAACAGGATCTGCTTGCCGGAGCCGAACAGTCGGGTTCAAACTCAACAGTAATTATTGTTGTTGTGGTAATTGTTGTGGTTGTCGTTGCTGTATTTTTATTTTTAAAGAAAAAGAAGAAATAGAGACACTTTATCTAAATTAGATTTTATTTCCCATGATTCCAGCCCTGCGCTTCGAGTTGAATTGCAGAACCACCCGAAGTGATTAAATTTGTTCCTTCAGAGGCTTCAGTAATATGTCCGATAATTGTAAAGTCGGGGTCGTTTTTAATTTTCTCAAAGTCATTCATCGAAATTGTAAAAAGCAACTCGTAATCTTCGCCACCGTTTAGCGCAGCAACCAGAGGATTTATATTAAGTTCTTCCGCCATCTGTTTTGTCTGCTCGTCCATGGGGATTTTATCTTCGTATAAATTACAACCCACATTCGAGTTTTTACATAAATGCAGTATTTCCGACGAGAGTCCGTCAGAAATATCAATCATCGAAGTTGGTTTAATCTCCAGCTTTTTCAATGCTTCTACAATATCTTTTCGTGCCTCGGGTTTTAGCTGGCGTTCCAATATATAGTCGTAACCATCTAATTGAGGTTGCATTTTCTGATTCACTTTATAAACTTCATTCTCGCGCTCTAAAAGTTGCAGTCCCATGTAAGCGCCACCCAAATCACCTGTAACACAGAGCAAATCATTTCGTTTTGCCCCGCTTCGTAAAACCGCTTTATCCTTTTCAATTTCGCCTAAAACGGTTACGCTAATTGTTAATCCGGTTAACGAACTTGTTGTATCGCCACCAACCAAATCAACACCGTAATTTTCGCATGCCAAATGAATTCCCAAGTACAACTCTTCAACCGCTTCAACCGAAAACTTTACCGATAAAGCAATATTAACAGTAATCTGTTTCGGTACTGCATTCATCGCGTAAACATCCGATAAATTAACTATTACCGCCTTGTATCCCAAATGCTTAAGCGGTGTGTACATCAGGTTAAAATGAATTCCTTCGGTTAATAAATCAGACGAAATAACTATCTGTTTTTCCTTGTAATCCAGAATTGCAGCATCGTCGCCAACGCCTTCTATTGTACTGGAATTTTTAATCTGAATATCTTTTGTTATTCGTTCAATCAGGCCAAATTCACCCAATTCCGAAATGCTGGTTTGCTCTTTTTCTTTACTCATAGTTAAATTAAGACAAAAAGGTATTAATTATGTTTTCTTCGCTGCAAAAATACCCATAGTTTTATATCTTTGCAAAAATTTTAAACAGTAGTGTTTACTACTTGTTATTTTGTTGAAATTGAACAATGGAAGAGAAAGACAGGATAATAAACGACGTTACGCAAAGCGAGTATAAATACGGTTTTGTTACTGATATTGAGACCGATATTATAGAAACCGGGCTAAACGAAAACGTTATCAGAATCATTTCGGCTAAAAAAAATGAGCCTGAATTTATGTTGGAATTTAGGTTAAATGCTTTTAGAAAATGGCAAAAAATGAAGATGCCGGATTGGGCATATTTAAAAATACCGCCAATAGATTTTCAGAAAATAAGTTATTACGCAGCGCCAAAAACCGAAGCTAAATATGAAAGTTTAGATGAGGTTGACCCCGATTTACTGGATACATTCAATAAACTCGGAATACCCGTTGAAGAGCAGAAACATTTGGCTGGAGTAGCTGTGGATATTGTAATGGACAGTGTTTCGGTAAAAACAACTTTTAAAGATACTCTGGCCGAAAAGGGAATTATTTTCTGTTCGTTTAGCGATGCCGTAAAAGAACATCCCGAATTGATAAAAAAATATCTTGGGCAGGCTGTTCCTGTTGCTGATAACTATTTTTCGGCTCTTAATTCAGCAGTTTTTAGCGATGGCTCGTTTTGCTATATTCCGAAAGGAGTACGTTGCCCCATGGAGTTATCGACATATTTTAGAATTAACGCAGCAAATACCGGACAGTTCGAACGCACATTAATTATTGCCGACGACGATAGTTACGTTAGTTATCTCGAAGGTTGTACCGCACCAATGCGCGACGAAAATCAGTTGCATGCAGCAGTTGTGGCAATTATTACAATGGATCGTGCCGAGGTTAAATATTCGACAGTTCAAAACTGGTATCCTGGCAACAAAGAGGGTGTTGGCGGGGTTTACAATTTCGTTACAAAACGTGGAATTTGTCGTGGAGTTTCGTCGAAAATTAGCTGGACACAAGTGGAAACAGGTTCGGCAATTACATGGAAATACCCAAGTTGTATTTTACTTGGCGACAATTCGGTTGGCGAATTTAACTCGGTGGCAGTTACCAATAATTATCAGCAAGCCGACACCGGTTCTAAAATGATACATATTGGTAAAAACACAAAATCAACAATTATTTCGAAAGGTATTTCGGCGGGCAAAAGCAACAATTCGTACCGCGGTTTGGTAAAAGTTATGCCTGGCGCAAAAAACTCGCGTAACTTTTCGCAGTGCGATTCGCTGTTACTGAACGATACTTGTGGGGCACACACTTTTCCGTATATCGATGTTCAAAATAAATCATCGATTGTAGAACACGAAGCAACAACCTCGAAAATTGGCGAAGACCAGATTTTTTATTGTAACCAGCGCGGTATCGACACCGAAACCGCAATTGGAATGATTGTAAACGGTTACGCCAAAGAGGTACTAAATAAGCTTCCGATGGAGTTTGCCGTTGAAGCACAAAAACTGTTGCAAATTAGTTTGGAAGGAAGTGTAGGGTAAAAAAAGCCCCGCCTAACCTTCCGCCAGCTGGCGGAAAGGAACAAGAAAAAGAATTAAAATGACTTTATATAAAAACAATTAAAACAAATTCCTTTCCCTCCCCCTGTGGGGGAGTTGGAGGGGGCTTACTATTATGCTTTCGATAAAAAATTTATACGCATCGGTTGAAGGACAGGAAATTTTAAAAGGGATTAATCTTGAAATAAAACCCGGCGAGGTTCATGCTATTATGGGACCAAACGGTTCGGGTAAAAGTACTCTGGCAAATGTTCTTGCCGGAAAAGACGACTACGAAATTACAGCCGATGAAATCACCTTTTTAGGTGAAAATTTACTCGATAAATCGCCGGAGACCAGAGCAAAAGACGGACTGTTTTTAAGTTTTCAATATCCTGTTGAAATACCGGGAGTACCGATGGTTAACTTTATTAAAACAGCAGTAAACGAACATCGTAAACACCGGGGAGAAAAAGAGCTGACAGCCGGAGAGTTCCTAAAGTTGATGCGAAAAAAAATGGAGTTGGTAGAGTTGAAAACAAAACTCACAAATCGCTCGGTAAACGAAGGTTTTTCGGGAGGAGAGAAAAAGAAAAACGAAATTTTTCAGATGGCAATGCTGGAACCCAAACTGGCAATTCTCGACGAAACCGATTCGGGACTCGATATTGATGCACTGAAAACTGTTGCAAACGGAGTGAATGCACTAAAATCGCCGGAAACATCGTCGATCGTAATTACGCACTACCAGCGGTTATTAGATTATATTGTCCCCGATTTTGTACATGTTTTGTACCATGGGAAAATTGTAAAATCGGGCGGAAAAGAGCTGGCATTCGAACTGGAAGAGAAAGGTTACGACTGGATTAAAAAAGAAAACGGAAATTAGAATGAGTGTTTTAGTTGAAAAAGCGGATTTATCGCTAAAATATATTTCGCACTATAACAAGGTAAAAGAGATTCTTTTTGAGGGGTCGTCGTATGTTTTAAACGATGTGCGAAACAGAGCATTTCAGGATTTTATTATTCAGGGAATTCCAACACAGAAAAACGAAAATTACAAATACACCAATTTGAATCCGCGTTTTTTACCCGACTTCGAATTTGTTCATCATAAGGAAAATAATAATGTTGATATAAAAACAGTTTTTCGTTGCGATGTGCCGCAGCTGAATCTCGAACCAAGATTAATTTTTAACGGTTGGTATCATCGGATAAGTAACGAATCGCTTAATCTGCCCGAGGGTGTGATTTTATGCAGTCTTGCCGAAATTGCAAATAATAATCCCGATTTAATAAAAGAGTACTACGGAAAGATTGCAAAAACTGACAGCGACTCGATGGTTGCATTAAACACTGCCTATGCAAAAGATGGGTATTTTCTTTATATTCCTAAAAATGTAATAGTTGAAAAACCAATTCAGCTGATAAATTTTTTACAAGCCGAAACAGATACTTTTGTTACACAACGAAATCTGATTATTATTGAACAGGGAGCTAGTACAAATTTAATATTTTGCGACCACACTTTAAATCTGAATAACTATTTAAATAATTCTGTTACTGAAATATTTGTTGGAGAGAATGCAAATCTCGACTACTATACACTTCAAAATCAACACAACAGAACATCGAGTATTAACTCTGTTTTTATTCAGCAAGAGAGAGATTCTGTTGCAACAACACACACTTATTCTTTGCACGGCGGATTGATCAGAAACAATTTGAAGTTTGTTCTGAATGGCGAAAATGCCGAAGCCAATATGTACGGAATGGCATTTTTAGACCGTAAACAGCATATCGATAATTTCACACAAATTATTCATGCAAAACCAAATTGCCAAAGTAATCAGGTGTATAAAAATGTTCTGGATGGCGAATCGACCGGAGCTTTTTCGGGGATGATTCACGTGGTTCGCGATGCGCAAAATACAAATGCATTTCAGCAAAATAATAACCTGCTGCTTACCGACGAGGCAAAAATGCAAACCAAACCTCAACTAATTATCGATGCCGACGATGTTAAATGCAGCCACGGTGCAACGGTTGGTCAAATTGACGAAGAGGCGATGTTTTATTTGCGTGCCCGTGGAATTGATGAAGACAAAGCGCGCTTGATGATGATGAATGCTTTTGCCCACGATGTGGTCAGAAAAATTAAAGTTGAAGCATTAGGAAACCGGATTGACGAACTTGTTGAAAAGCGTTTAAACGGGGAGATTGCACGGTGCCACGAGTGCGCTTATAATTGCGAGATGTAAACAATTTTATGATACTAAATGGCATTATTACAGCCAAATAGTTGAACTATTTGGCTTTTTCATTTCCATTATGTACCGATAGCATTTAGCCATTTTATTAGTGCCCAAAATATTATGCACAGGTTAAAATCCTTTGCAGAACATCTTTATCTGAGTAATAAATTTTTAATTTGAAAAGTACATCCGCAAAAATTACAGAATCTTTTGCACCTTTGTATCAAGCCGGTAATAAAGCCACCGGACAATTAATAATAACACAATGAGATACAATATAAAAAAAATCAGAGAAAATTTTCCAATATTAAATCAGCAGGTTTACAACAAAACTTTTGTCTATCTCGACAGTGCTGCATCGGCACAAAAACCGGTTCAGGTTTTATTGAAAGAGGAGCAACTTCACAACGATTTTTACGGAAATATTCATCGGGCAGCACATTTTATGGCCGACAAAGCAACGGCAGAATTTGAAGCTGTTCGCGATAAAATAAAGGATTTTATTAATGCTGAATCACGCGAAGAGATAATTTTTACGAAAGGAACAACCGAAAGTATAAATTTGGTGGCAAGCTCGTTTTGCGAAAAGTTTCTAAACGCCGGCGACGAAATTATTGTCTCAGAAATGGAACACCATTCAAACATTGTCCCCTGGCAACTTGCAGCCCAGCGTAAAGGTGCAAAGGTTGTTAAACTTCCTTTTTCTGACGATGGCGTTTTACAGATAGAGAAACTTCCGGAACTGATTAACAAAAAAACAAAACTGATTGCAGTAGCACATGTTTCAAATGTTTTGGGAACTGTAAATCCGATATCGGAAATAACTAAAATTGCACACGAAAATGGCGTTGTTGTTTTGGTTGATGGAGCTCAGGCAGTTCAGCATATTAAAATTGATGTTCAAAAAACTGATGTCGATTTTTATGTTTTTTCGGCACATAAAATGTACGGACCAAATGGTGTTGGAGTTTTATGGGGAAAGAAAAAACTATTGAACGAGATGCCGCCATATCAAGGCGGTGGCGAGATGATTGCTGAAGTGTCATTCGAAAAAACGACCTTTAACGAGCTTCCCTATAAATTTGAAGCGGGCACTCCAAATATTACAGGTGTAATTGCTTTTGGTGCAGCCATCGATTTTATAAACGAGGTTGGAATAGATGAAATTGCTGAGTGGGAACACGAACTTTTGGAATATGCAAAATCGAAATTAGATAAAATTGAAGGGATGAATTTTTACGGAGAATCACCCACGAAAACAAGTGTTATTTCGTTTAATATTGATGGAGTTCATTCGTACGATTTAGGAATGTTGCTTGATAAACTGGGAATTGCTATTCGCACCGGACACCATTGTGCCGACACGGTAATGCAGCATTTCGGAATTCAGGGAACAGCCCGTATCTCGTTCGGGATGTACAATACAAAAGCGGAAATTGATATTTTTATTGCGGCCTTAAATAGAGTTCGGATGATGTTTTGAACTAAGGATGCCATCCCTTTGTATTGAAATTTACAGGGATGGCATCCCTTTGCTCCTATCCTATTTTTCTTTACTTACTACTTCATACTTTTTACTTACTACTCTCCTAATAATTCGTCTCCTTAATTTCGAAATAAGATTGAGGATGTAAACAAGCCGGGCACATTTTTGGTGCTACAGTTCCTTCGTGAATAAAACCACAATTACGGCATTTCCAAACTACTTTGTCGCCGCGTTTAAAAACGTTGCCTGCCTCAATATTCTCGTATAAAGTGCGGTAGCGATTTTCGTGTGCCTCCTCAACTTTGGCAATCATTTTAAAAGCTGCTGCCACTTCTCTGAACCCCTCCTCTTCGGCAACTTTTGCAAACTCGGGATAAAGTTCGGTCCACTCTTCGTTTTCGCCATCGGCAGATGCTTTCAGGTTTTCTAATGTAGTACCAATTTTACCTGCCGGATAAGTTGCAGTAATTTCAACCATACTTCCTTCTAAAAACTTAAAAAAGCGTTTTGCATGTTCTTTTTCGTTTAAAGCAGTTTCTGCAAAAATAGCTGCAATTTGTTCCAATCCTTCCTTTTTTGCCTGACTTGCAAAATAGTCGTAACGCATTCGTGCCTGCGATTCGCCGGCAAATGCTTTCAATAAATTCTGTTCTGTTTTTGTTCCTGCGAGTGTTGTCATATTAATAATTTTAAAGTTTAAATTCTGTTATAAAGAACAGTAATAAATTCATTCAGTTCAATCATAATACTAATTTTGAAACTTTCTTAATAAGGATGCTTTGGGGGTTGTACAAAATTAAAAAATTACGACCTTTGCATGCGATAAAAACTTTACAGAATGACAATAGAAGAATTTCAAAACGATATTATTGAGGAGTTTTCGATGTACGACGACTGGATGGATAAATATGGTTATTTAATTGAACTAGGAAACGATTTAGAACCGCTCGATGCCAAAGATAAAAACGACCAGAATTTGATTAAAGGTTGCCAGTCGAGGGTTTGGCTTGTTGCCGATTTGGTTGATGGTAAAATAATTTTTAAAGGAGAAAGCGATGCGGTAATTGTAAAAGGATTAGTTGCACTGCTTTTACGGGTAGTTTCCGGTAGAACTCCAAAAGAGATTTTAGACAACGAGCTTCATTTTATCGACGATTTGGGATTAAAACAAAATTTATCGCCAACACGTTCCAATGGTTTACTTGCAATGATGAAACAAATTAGGTTGTACGCTGTTGCTTATGATAGAATTTTAGAAAAGGGATAGCGAGATGGACAAGAGAATTGATTTAATTATAGAGAACCTCAGAGAGGTTTACGACCCGGAGATTCCGGTAAATGTTTACGATTTAGGATTGATTTACAATGTTGATGTTGATGATAAAAACAATGCAAGTATTGTAATGACACTGACTGCACCCGGCTGCCCCGTTGCCGATATGTTGGTCGAAGAGATTACACAAGCCGCTCAGGCAGTTGATACAATAGAGACTGTAAATGTTGATTTAACATTTGAGCCACCCTGGGAAAAATCGATGATGAGCGAAGAAGCCCGGTTAGAATTGGGTTTCTTTTAATCCACAATTTATGCGGTAACGTGTTGCAATCAAAAACTTCTGAAGCTGTATGTTGATTTGATATCAAATTCAGGTTATTAAATTTTGCAATCAGGTAACAACATTATGTTTAGCAATAAACTCAGGATCAATTTCAACTCCCAATCCTGGGCCGGTGGGCACCTTAACAATTCCATCTTTGCTTATTAATCCGGAAGTTTGGCATTCAAGCGGAATATTTTTATTAAAGCCTTTAAATTCATGAAACGGACCAGCATTCGGAATTGCCGAAACAAAATGCATCATATACAAATAGCCCAACCCAGAACCTGAAATATGGGGTACACAGGGTTTTCCATAAATTTCTGCCATTCGTGCGACTTTCATCGACCGGATCATTCCACCAAAATAAAACATATCGGGCTGAACTATGTCGAGTGCGTGGTTACCAATTAACCAACGAAAATTCCTCAAACTTGGTTCCTGTTCTCCTCCTGCCACCGGAATCGACATGGCATCGGTAACCTGTTTTGTTTCGTGGTACCAATCAAAAGGTACAGGTTCTTCATAAAAATCATATTTGTATTCTTCTAAAATCTTCCCAATTCTTATTGCTTCTTTAGCATCGTACGATCCGTTGGAATCGGCATAAATTATCATTTTGCTGCCAAATGCCTCTCTTACCATTGGTATCAGTTTTTCCGAACGGTCTGAAGGATAATCCGCATTCTTGCTCATTCTCCCGCCAATCTTAAATTTGACAGCTTTAGCCTGCGATTTTGCAACATTCCTTTTTATTCCATCTAACGATTCTTCAGCCGTTTTTCCGCGATAATTATTGGCCCGGTACACTGCTATTTCCGGATTGTGAATTTGTCCGATTAATTCGCCAATCGACTTACCTGCAATTCGCCCAAGCATGTCTAATATTGCGAACTCAATAGTTGCCCATGGAACCCAGAGCGAGAGGTTTTGCAATTTATAATTGCTTTTATATACATATAGCTCATCAAACAGGTTTTCTAAATCTCGTGCATCTTTGCCAATATAAAAAGGCTGCAACCTTACATTAAAAATTGGCCAAACCGATTGTAATTGTGCGTTGTTTCCCACCGAAATTCCCTCCGCACCATCTTTCGAGCGAACGCGGCAGAGGAAGTTGTTCTTATATCGCAATAACTCAAGCGACTCAATAATTACAGGGCTGCGAAATAACTCCTTTTTTAGTACAGGTTTTGCCAGTATTTTGTCGAGTTTCGAATAATCAACACTCTCTTTTACAGGAGTGGAATTGCACGAATTTAAACCTATTGCACCTGCAGTAGCAATCGATGTCGATTTTAAAAAATGGCGGCGATTTAGTCTCATTTTGTTTAGTTTTAATACTTTTATAAAAATGGCATATTTAAATCAAATATCAAAACTTATTAAAGAGAAAGCAAAATCACTTGGTTTGCTCGAATGTAATATTATTCCAGCAGCTTTTCTTGAAGGCGAACAAGAACCTTTTCGAAATTGGCTCGATAAGGGAATGCACGGCGAAATGAGTTACATGGCACGTAACATCGAAAAACGTATAGACCCACGACTATTATACGAAAATGCCAAAACTATAATTGTTGTCCTTCAAAACTACTTCCCCCAAAATATGCAAACAGATTCAACTGCACCCATTATTTCGAAATATGCCTACGGAACTGATTATCATTTTATAATGAAAGATAAATTGAAGGAGTTGCTTCAGTTTATTCAGCAAGAAATTCCTGATTGTAACGGACGACCTTTTGTCGATTCTGCCCCGGTTTTGGAACGTGTATGGGCAAAAAAAGCAGGGCTGGGCTGGATTGGTAAAAACAGTATTCTAATATCGCCCAAATATGGTAGTTTCTTTTTTATTGGCGAACTTATTTTGGATGTCGAATTACCATACGACGATACAAAATTAGTAAATAACCACTGCGGAAATTGTACTCGTTGCATTGATGCCTGCCCAACAAAAGCAATAGTTGCCAGTGGCGTTGTTGATGCCCGAAAATGTATTTCGTACCAAACAATAGAACTGAAAGGAGATTTGGACGCAAACCTAAAAGGACAATTTGAAAATCGGGTGTTTGGCTGCGATATTTGTCAGGATGTTTGTCCATGGAATTCGAAATCGGAACCACACAATGAACCGGGTTTTGAACCTCATCCAAAACTTTTACAACTCACAAAAGAGGATTGGCACGAAATAGAAAGACCTGCTTTTAATGAACTTTTTAAAAAATCGGCAGTAAAACGAACCGGATTTAAAGGATTGTCGAGAAATCTGGAATTTCTGAAAATGGTTAACTCCGATTAGTAAAAAATCCTGTTTTAAAAAGTTGATTACAACTTTCAACTTAATTTTTCTTATTTTAGTAAAGTAAAACTCATAATCATGAAAGTACAGTTTTTACTTTTAATTTTTCTTGTTGGGTTTGTCTCCTCAAAATCATCGGGGTCAGAATATTGAGAAATGGATAGATTCCTATAACAATTTTACCTTGAATAAATTCGCTACTACTCAGCAGTACAAGTAAAACTTAAATCGTTGATTATCACCTTGTTTTGTCATAATTTTTGTTCAAGAAAAACAAAAATCTCGCCAAAACCACTGACTCTCACAACATTTACCCCCAAGCTAAAGCATGGGGTTATAGATAATCAAAACTTTAAATCTGCTGAGTAGTAACCTAAATTCTATTGTTCAATTATTTTTAATAAAACTAATCACTTCTTCGGAGTCTTTTACAGCATTTACTGAATCGTTTTTATAGATGATTTTTCCATCTTTATCAATAATAAAAGTCCATCGGCTTGCTGTTGTTCCACGTACTAAATCGAAACTTTCCCCATCTATTTCGCGTGTTATTGTACCTCCGTCGCGGGTTGGCACTCCAAATTTTCGGGCAATTTCCCCCGATTCATCAGAGAGTAAAGTAAAGTTTAAATCGTTTGCTTTTTTGAATAGTTTTAGCCCTGCAACATTGTCGCCACTAACACCAACAACCACAGCATTTGCCGACTTCAGATTACTTTTAAAATCGCGATATGCACAAGCTTGTTTTGTGCAGCCACCGGTCATTGCAGCCGGATAAAAATAGACAACAATATACTTTTTACCCAAGTATTTTTTAACATCCCAAATAGAACCATCGTCGGCCAGAGTTTTAAACTTTGGCGCTTCATCGCCCACTTTTAAAATTTTATTTTCCTGAGAAAATGTACTTGTTGAGAACACAAAAAACAAAATAAAAGAGATAACTACTGATTTCATAATTTAAAATTAAATTTTAAAAACTACCAAAAAACTAAATAGATTGAGTATAATCTATTCATTGATAATACATTTAAAAGAAGATTTTGTTTTAAAATAAACTCATTTTTAATTAACTTTAAGGAAAATCTTTCAATTATGGGACATGCTTATTTATATCGATGCGAACATTGTGGTTTTGAAAAATCGTTTAACGAGGGCCATGGTTTTTTAATTCATTCGCAACCTGTGAAAGATTATCTGAAAAAACGCACCAAACTGTTCCATTATAAAACACGCAACCTGATAAAAAAGTTGGCAGAAAAAAATAGTAACTTATTTTTGAAAGCAGGATTTCAGATATATAAATGCCCAAAATGCAACCTGCTTTACGACAAAATTGAAGCTGTTGTTTACGACGATGGGAAGGTGATTCACAGAACCAGATTCAGATGTAATAGATGTAAAACACGATTGAAATTAACTAATATTCACCGTCTTAAAAGAACTATTTGTCCGCAGTGCCACAATAAAACATTTCGCATCGACAATTCAAGTAAAAAATTGTGGGATTAAAAAAGTAAATTTATATCCCCAACTCTCTTATTTGATCCATAACGGGGCAATTTCCGTTTTTATAAATGAGTACTCTAAATATATTTGACTATTAAACAAGTTATAAGTATCTTTCCTAAAATTAAAATAATATAGAAATTACCTAACATCAACTTATCCGTTATGAAAACGCAACATTTTTTACTCCTGCTTTTTATTGGTTCTATTTTTATTATTTCTTGTCAGGAACAAAGTCAAATTAAGGAATACAACGAAACTATTTTAACGTATCCTTTTTCTGATACAAATCCCTTTCCAATCATTAGTAAAAGAAATGATATTTATCCCTATTCCCGAATTGACGGATTCAGTCATATCGGCGAAAATAAGGATTGGAAAATGGTAAAGCTTGAAAATGAGTATATCGAAGTTTATCTTCTCCCCGAGTTAGGTGGTAAAGTTTGGGGGGCTATCGATAAAAAAACAGGTAAAGAGTTTATCTATAAAAACGATGTTATTAAGTTTCGCGATGTTGCCATGCGTGGCCCCTGGACTTCGGGTGGTATCGAATGGAATTCAGGCGTAATTGGTCATCATCCCGGAGGTGCTGCCCCTGTTAATTACAAACTTTTTACCGATAAAAATGGGACTGCACATTGTGTAGTTGGTGGCATGGATCTTCCATCGCATATGCAGTGGCGAGTCGATATCTCTTTACCGGTTAATAAATCTTATTTCGAAACTAAAATAAATTGGTTTAACGCATCTCCATTCCACCAGTCTTATTATCATTGGAATAATGCCGCAATAAAAAGTGCTGAAGATTTGCACTTTTATTTCCCCGGAAATTACTGGCTAGGACACGATGGAATGTCGCACCCCTGGCCGATTGACGAGGATGGAATAGATCGCTCGTGGTATAAAAATAATACAGATAACAATAGTAGTTCTTTCCATATTTTTGGAAGTATCGATAATTATTTTGTCTCGTATTACCACGACGAAGATTTTGGGTCGGGGCACTGGTCGAGAAGTTATGGTGCACCCGGTAAAAAAATATGGCTGTGGTCGCAAGCCAGAAATGGAGCAATTTGGGAAGATTTGCTGACCGATACTCATGGGCAATACGTTGAAGTGCAGGCAGGCAGAATGTTCAACCAAAACAGTGTTAGCAGTGGTCAGACTCCTTTTAAGCAAGCCAGTTTTATTCCGTATAATTCAGACTGCTGGACAGAACGATGGTTTCCGGTACGGGCGACCGGCGGTGTAAATCGAGTATCCGAATCGGGGACAGTTAATATAATATTTGATGAAAAAGGTATGAATTTACTATTCTCCCCAATTTGTGAGATTAACGAAAAAATGACGGTTGTTGCAAATGGAAAAGAGGTGTTGAATGAACAAATTGTAATAAATGCGTCGGAAACACTTAACAAAGAGGTTAGTGAAATTTCTAAAAATGATAAAGTTGAAATATATCTCGGAACTGAAAAACTTTACTCATCTGCCGAAAAATATATTGTCGGCAGACCCACAAAATCGCCTGTTAATGGATTAGATAATTTGTTCGTTTTGGCAGTTGAACAGGAAAATAGAAGGTACTATAAAAAATCCCTTGCCACATATCTCGAGATACTTGAAAAAGAACCTCTCCATTTAAAAGTTATGGAGCGTGTGGCCGAATTGTATGCCCGCCGGGGTGAGTTTGATTTGGCAATTCAATATGCAAAAAATGCTCTCGAGATTAATACTTATTTGCCGGGTGCTAATTTTATTTATGGATATGTGCAAAAAATAAATGGTAATTTTATCGATGCAAAAGATGGATTTGGCTGGGCAATGCGTTCCATAGAATATCGTAGTGCTGCATATCAGCAACTTGCCGAAATTAGTCTGATAGAAAGCAACTTCAATTTAGCTTTCGAGCAGGCAGGGAAATCTCTGTTATTCAATAAATTAAATCCTAACAGTTATAAAATACAAGCTATTGCACAACGAAAACTTAACCGTACTAAACAGGCAAACAAAATTCTGGACAGATTGCTCGATTTAGATCCTCTAAGTCATTTTGCTCTGTTTGAAAAATATCTTCTTAACACCGAAAGTCTGAATTCTTTTAATAACTCATTCAAAAGCGAAATGCTTAAAGAAGAGTATTTGGAGCTTGGTTTATTTTATAATAGTATTGGTTTGCGCAATGAAGCAATAGAAGTTATGGAGCAGTCTCCTTCGTACCCAATCACAAATTATTGGCTGGCATGGTTGAATAAAGAGGATAAAACAAAAAGTAGTAGTTATCTTAAAATGGCACTCGATGCCAATCCTGAATTTGTTTTTCCATACAGAAACGAAACATTGCCGGTGTTATCCTGGGCGGCAAAACAAAGTCAGGCGTGGGTTACCGATTACTATTCGGCTCTTATTTTGTGGAATAAAAATAGAGATGAAAAGGCTTTGAATTATTTGAATAAATGGGGTAATCAGCCGGAGTTTGTTCCTTTCTATTATTCGCGGGCACAATTAAAAGGAATTGGTACCGATGCAGCATTGGACGATATGAAAAAGGCACTTGCAGTTGGGCAGAACCAGTGGCGGATATACAACGAGTTAGTAGATATTCATAACCGGCGAGGCGAATTTTCATCTGCTCTCGATATTGCAGAAAAGGGCCATAATAAATTTAAGGAGAACTATATTCTCGATATTGCTTTTAGTAAATCGTTGACTTTAAATGGTAATTATAAAAAATCTTTGGAGGTATTAAAGAATACCGATGTTCTTCCGTACGAAGGAGAAAACAGTGCCCATAATGTTTTTGAGTACAATAATTTGATACTCGCTTTCGATAATTATAAAAAGGGAAACTTCGATACAGCACTCAAATATCTCGATAAATCGGAGGAGTTTCCCGAGAATTTGGGTTCCGGATCACCAAGTTATCCCGATTTCCGTAATCAAAATTCATTACGGGTTAAAATCTATAACAAGACCGGCGAGACTCAAAAAGCTCAAAAAGCCAATAGTGCAATTCAGGAATACACAACTAAATTTGGAAATAAAAAAGGTGGTAATATATTTAAACAGAGTTTTGCAGATATAAATGTGCACCCGTTTTAATAAATTCGTGTTCGCCAAATCCGGCAGCAAATAAATGCATCTCGTAATAGTTGTATTTATACCGCTCTATTTGAAATCTTCAATGGCGAAGCTATATTTTTCGCCCGCAGATGTTTCTTCTACAACAAGTTTCCCGGCATATCTAAAATTCAGTTTATTGCCGAGAATGGATATTACATCAACAGAAACCAACTTACCATTTTCCCATACAATTGTAAATTCGAATCCGCCTCTACCTTTTATTCCTGAGATTTTACCGGAAGCGAGATCAGATGGGAGAGCAGGCAAAATATCCTGATAAAAATCTCCTGCCTCATCGCGTAAATGAGATTGTAACAACATCTCCGTAATTCCCGAAGTTGCTCCAAAATTACCATCAATCTGGAATGGCGGGTGAGCATCGAACAAATTCATATACAAACCACCTTTGTCTCTCATTTCTGTTTTCTGCGATATTGATGGAACCATCAAATTCTTTAGCAACAAAAACGAGTGGTCGCCATCCAGTAATCTCGCCCAGAAATTTATTTTCCATGCCCGCGACCAGCCTGTTCCACCATCGCCACGATGCGAAAGTGTAACTTTACATGCTTCTGCCAAATCTGGTGTTGTAAGCGGATGAATCTCGTTTCCGGGATGCAGTCCCCACAAATGCGAAACATGCCGGTGCTCGCTTTTCAGATTGTCTTTATCTTCGAGCCACTCTTGCAATTGACCAAATTGCCCGATTTGATTTGGTGCAATTTTAGCACGCTTCTCCAAAAGCATTTCTGCAAAATCTGAATCTACATTCAATATTTTTGCTGCTTCGGCAGTGTTTGCAAAAAGATTCCTAATTATCTGATGATCCATTGTAGGTGCCATTACCAAACCGCCTTGCTCGGGACTGTTACTCGGTCCGCTAACTAACCACTCAGGATTTTTAGGGTCGGAAACCAGATATTCAGCAAAAAATATAGATGCCTCTTTTAGTACCGGATAAGCTCTGTTTTTCAGGTAATCTTTATCGCCCGTAAATTGGTAGTGCCACCATAAATTTTGACTTAGCCAGGCTCCTCCAACCGGCCAAATTCCGTGGTTCGAATTATTGATTGGTGCTGCACCGCGCCAAATATCGGTGTTGTGGTGCGTTACCCAACCATCGAGATTGTAATGTTCTTTTGCAACTTGCTGCCCGGTTATTGCCAAATCTTCAACCATTTTCGTTATCGGTTCGGTAAGTTCCGAAAGATTGGTTATTTCTGCCGGCCAGTAATTCATCTCGGTGTTTATATTTATGGTGTATTTACTGTCCCACGGTGCTGCTAATTTGTCGTTCCAGATTCCCTGTAAATTGGCAGGTTGCGTTCCTTCTCGCGACGATGAAATCAACAAATACCTGCCATATTGAAATAGCAAAGCCACCAAATTAGGGTCTTCATCTTGCTTAAACGAAACCAATCGTTCGTTAGTTGGGCGACTGGAAATTTCCGATCTCCCCAAATCGATACTAACACGATTAAAATAAGTTTGAAAATCTTTTATATGATTTTCCCTTAAATTTTCGTACGACTTTCCTCCCAGGTTTTTCAGATATTTTTCGCATAGCCCGGTTGGATTTCCACTGATATCGTTAAAATTAACAAAACTGGTTGCTGCCACAAGTTGAAGTGTGGCACTTTTTGCATTCACTATTTTTATAGTTTTTTCTTGCTGAACAAGTTCTCCCCCTTTTGAAATTACTTTTATGCGAGCCTCGAATGTGAGTTTACTTTTGGGGTAAGGTTTTCCATCGCGACCCAACTCTTTTGGATAATTATTGGCGCTCCCTCTTAAAATAATCTCATCTCCATCAACAAAAACTTTATAGTTAGAATGTGGCGAATCTAACCCAACAGAGAAATTTAGACTTCCTTTTTTTGATGATTCTATTTGAATAATTATTGCCTGATCGGGTTCTGATGCAAAAACTTCACGCTTAAATTTCACATCATCAACAGTGTACGAAACCGAAGTAATTGCAGTCTCCAAATTCAATTGACGTTTAAAACCGGTCGCATTTTTGTGACCCGGGAAAGTGAGCAAAATATTACCAAATGGCTGATAATTTAACTGCCCGAATGGTTGCGACATAAATTCTTTGTTGGCCAACTTTTGTGCCTCGTCCTGTTTGCCATCCCAAAGCAGTTGGCGAATTTCATTAAAATATTTATTTGCTCCTTTATGAGAATAATCGTGTGGCTGCCCCGTCCAGAGAGTCTCTTCGTTAAACTGTATTTTCTCGTTTTCGGTGTCTCCATAAACCATTGCTCCCAACCGTCCATTTCCAATTGGCAAGGCTTCAGACCAATTACCGGCAGGCTTATCGTACCAAAGAGTTAACGAAGGATTCAGTTCTTTTTCGGCTCCCAAATAAGTTTCGCATGAAATATGGGAGAATAAACACAAAATCAGGATATAAAAAGATATGTTTTTCATTATTGTAGTAATTAGTTTTTCAGTTCTCCAAACTTACAAATAAAAGTCAAACTTAAAATTCACATCATATTACATTGAAACAGGGTAAATGCAAACTTTTTAGATTCATTGTATCCATAGGTTTTAACCGTGGTTAATATATACTCAAAACACTTTTATTACTGACTTACTTTACTTAAATTTGTTTGATGATGAAAAGCTCTATTTATATTAAAAACATGGTCTGCCCACGTTGTATTACAGCGGTTCAGCAAACTTTAAACGAGCAAAGAATTCCTTACACTGAAGTAAAACTGGGAGAAGCCGTTTTGGAAACTGCCAATTTTGATTATCTGGAACTCGATAATAAATTAAAGGAGATTGGTTTCGAACTGATTCAGGATAAAAGCCGGCAGACAGTTGAGCACATTAAAACATTGATTGTCGATTTTATTCATCATAATAGTAACGAAGATTTAAAAATAAATTTCTCGGAATACCTGGCCAATGAAATGGGTTTTAACTACTCTTATATTTCAACCGTTTTCTCGGAAATTGAAAATACCACAATCGAAAAATTCATTATTCGTCAGAAAATTGCAAAAGTTAAAGAGCTGATAAGTTATAACGAACTAAACTTTTCGGAAATAGCCATTCGCCTTAATTATAGCAGTTCTTCTCATCTGTCGAAACAGTTCAAGAATATAACAGGTTACTCGCTCTCTGAATATAAAAAAGCTAAAACCGAACGAAGAAGATCAATCGATAAACTATTATAATTCAGTTAAAATAGCACCCAATCTGAAAATTATACAAGTACTTTTTGAAATAGTATAAAAGTGTTTTAATCTTTTACCGTAATTTTGACCCATTATAAATAACGAAGTGAAGAATATCATTAACATATTAGTTTCAATAATTTTCCTGATAAGTTTTATCGGTGTTAATATCAATAAGCACTATGCAAACGGGGAATTATTTAGCATATCGGTTTTTCTGGAACCTGAATGCGGATACTCTGATATGGAAGATGATGAAATTGCTACAACCTGCAATCATCACGAACAAGAGGATTGTTCGTGTGAAGATGAAACAGAAACATTTAAAATTACTAATGATTTTAAAACCGAAAAGTTTTCGTTTCCTGTTGCAAGTAGTTTAGATTTATTCGTTATCTCAATTTTTCATTCTGTGGAAACACCTCTGTTCTCTACAGGTATTAATAATACAACTTATAATACCTCGCTCCCTGTTAGCGGGGCAGATATTCAAGCCAAATTCGGCGTATTTCTTTGTTGATACCATCTCTTTTAAAATTAAAGTAAACAACTGTTGAGTTGATTTACTACCACGATGTTAATGTCCACAGGATTATTGCATCACACTTGCAATTTTATCAGTGCAACATAATTAAAATTATAAAAATAAGAGATGAAATGAGTATGACAAAGATTTTGACATACTCGCACATCACAAATAAATATTATTATATGAAATATTATATTAACAAAACAGTAAATGCAGATTTAGAAACTGCAACAACAAAAGTAGTAGAAGAACTTCAAAAAGAGGGATTTGGAATTGTAACACAATTCGACGTAAACAAAGCACTTAAAGAGAAACTGGATGTCGATTTTCGTCAATACAGAATATTAGGTGCATGTAATCCGGCTTTTGCATTGCGTTCGATTAATGCAGAGGATAAAATTGGGACAATCTTACCGTGCAACGTTATGCTGCAAGAGGTTAACGATGGTATCGAAGTAGCAATCATTAATCCGAAATCAATGGTTTCCGAAATCGACAATGACGAGATGAAATCAATTGCAAACGAAATTTCTGATAAACTGCAAAGGGTTATCGCTAATTTATAGACCGATATAAATTGTAGTATATAACAATTAAATACATATAATAATGCTAAACAAAACAATAAAATTTTTCCTGGAGAATAAGCTGGTTACACTGCTTCTGCTGACGGTATTTATAGCGTGGGGAGTTGTAACTTCGCCATTTGGCTGGGAAACAGGTATTTTACCAAGCGACCCGGTTCCGGTTGATGCAATACCGGATATTGGCGAAAATCAGCAAATAGTTTATACCGAGTGGACAGGTCGTTCGCCGCAAGATATCGAAGATCAGGTTTCGTATCCGTTAACAACTGCCTTGCTGGGAATCCCTGGTGTAAAAACCATCCGAAGTAATTCAATTTTTGGTGTGTCGAGTATCTATATAATTTTTGATGAGGAGATAGAATTTTACTGGAGCCGAAGCCGAATACTTGAAAAACTAAATTCGTTGCCGGCAGGTACTCTGCCCGACGGTGTAACACCATCGCTGGGACCTGATGCAACAGCTCTCGGACAGGTTTATTGGTACACTCTCGAGGGGCGCGATAAAAATGGGAAACCGGCAGGAAGCTGGGATCCGCAAGAGCTGCGCTCGATACAAGACTTTTATGTAAAATATGCGCTAACCTCTGCAAAGGGTGTTTCCGAAGTAGCTTCAATTGGAGGCTATATTAAAGAGTACCAGGTTGATATTGATCCGATTGCGATGAAAGCACAGGGTGTTTCAATCAGTCAGATAATTAGTGCTGTAAAAAAATCGAACCTCGATGTTGGAGCAAGAACAATTGAATTTAACAAAGCTGAATATTTAATTCGTGCTTTGGGTTATGTTAAATCTTTGGAAGACCTCGAAGAATCGGTGGTTACCGTTAGAAACAATGTTCCAATCAGAATAAGAGATGTTGCAAGAGTTAATTTTGGTCCGGCTTCGCGTCGTGGCGGATTAGACAAAGGCGGTGCCGATGCAGTTGGAGGTGTTGTTGTGGCACGCTATGGTGCAAATCCTCTCGCAGTTATAAATAATGTAAAAGATAAAATTGAGGAGATTGCACACGGCTTGCCCACTAAAACTTTACAAGACGGAACAGTTTCGAAAGTTACAATTGTTCCATTTTACGACCGCTCGGGTTTAATCCACGAAACACTGGGGACGCTCGAAGAGGCACTGACACTGGAAATTCTTATCAGTATTCTTGTGGTCTTAATTTTAGTTTTCAATCTGCGGGCATCGTTCCTGATTTCAAGTTTATTACCAATTGGAGTTTTAATGACTTTTATTGCGATGCGTCAGTTTGGTGTTGATGCCAACATTGTTGCCCTTTCGGGAATTGCAATTGCAATTGGAGTGATGGTTGATGTGGGGGTGGTTTTTACGGAAAATATAATCCGGCATACCTCGCTGCCCGAAAACAAGGGGGCAAAAGGCAACCGGTTAATGAATGTTATTTACAGTGCTACCATCGAGGTTGCACCGGCAGTTTTAACTGCAATAGCAACAACGGTAATTAGTTTTATGCCGGTATTTGCAATGGAGGCTGCCGAGGGAAAACTATTCCGTCCGTTGGCTTTTACAAAAACATTTGTGATGCTTGCTGCTCTTATTATCGGGCTGGTAATTATACCAACATTAGCTCATTTAATATTTTCGATAAATGTAAATGGTAAAAAAATCCGCAGATATCTAAATACTATATTAGCTGCTGCCGGAATTACTCTGATTGTTTTGGGAAATTATTTTTTCGGAGTTATTATAATCCTTTATGCTGCTAACAATTTCTTCGCGTATTTATGGCCCGAAGCAAAAGAAAAATATGTAAACATTATTAATATCGCTTTAATTCTACTGGTGGTAATAAAATACCTGTCAGGCGAGTGGATGCCGCTTGGAGCACAATACAGCGAGCTTGTTAATATTCTTTTTGTTGCCATTATGATTGGAATTGTACTTGCAATTTTAAGTTCGATAATTTATTTATATCCTCGTATTTTATCGTGGGCACTTGCCAATAAATGGAAATTTTTAATGCTCCCTATTTTTGTGATTATCTTTGGAATAACAGCATGGCAAGGTGCAGATAAAATATTTGGCTTTCTGCCAAAATTTATTACCGAAACAGAAACATGGCAATCGGTAAACGAAAAATTTCCGGGTATCGGAAAAGAGTTTATGCCATCGCTCGATGAGGGTTCGTTTTTATTGATGCCGACCACAATGCCACATTCGGGCGTTGAAGAGAACATTGACGTAATTCGTTTACTCGATAAAAAAGTAAACAGCATACCCGAAGTTGATAATGTAGTTGGTAAATGGGGTCGTGTAAATTCTGCACTTGACCCTGCACCAATCTCGATGTACGAAAACGTAATTAACTATAAATCGGAATATATTCTTGACACAAGAGGACATCGTGTACGTTTTAAAACAGACAACGACGGAGCTTATGAATTAACTGATGGTTCGAAATATAATCCTGAAGATGGGTTTAGGGTTGTAGAAGAAGATGAGTTAATACCCGACGAGGATGGTGAATATTTCCGCCAGTGGCGCGATAAAATAAATTCGCCAAACGATATCTGGACAGAAATTATTGCAAACTCAAGTATCCCGGGTTTAACATCGGCGCCCAAGCTGCAACCCATACAAACCAGGTTGGTTATGTTGGCAACAGGTATGCGTGCACCAATGGGAATAAAGGTTTTTGGTCCCGATTTGGAGAGCATCGAAAAAACAGGATTACAGATAGAAACTTTGCTTAAAGATGTTAAAGGAGTTTCCAAAATGTCGGTTTTTGCCGACCGTGTGGTTGGAAAACCATATCTCGAAATTCATATAAATCGCGAAGCCATTGCACGCTACGGTTTAACAATAAAAGATTTTCAGGAATATATAAGTTCGGCAGTGGGCGGAATGCCTCTCTCTTCAACAGTTGAAGGGCGCGAGCGATATCCAATTCGTGTACGTTATGCACGCGAGTTCAGAGATAATCCCGAAGATTTAAAGAAACTGCTTCTTTCAACACCTTCAGGAACTTATGTGCCCCTGGGCGAATTGGCTACAATAGAATATACGCGTGGAGCACAATTAATTAAGAGCGAAAATACTTTCCTTGTGGGATATGTAATTTTCGATAAAAAAGATGGCTTTGCCGAAGTAGATGTTGTGGAAAATGCACAAGAATATCTTAACGAGAAAATTGAAGAGGGAACGTTGGTAATTCCTGCGGGGGTTAATTTTAAATTCACCGGAAATTACGAAAACCAGATACGTGCTACAAAACGATTAATGGTTGTTATTCCCATCGCCTTATTAGTTATTTTCCTGATTCTCTATTTTCAGTTCCGCTCGGTTATTGGTGCAACATTAATATTCTCCGGAATTATCGTGGCTTTCTCGGGCGGCTTTATAATGCTTTGGCTTTATGGTCAGCCCTGGTTTCTGAATTTTAATATCGGCGATTTACATTTACAAAACCTTTTTCAGGTCGATACCATAAATTTAAGTGTGGCTGTTTGGGTCGGGTTTATCGCCCTCTTCGGAATTGCAACCGACGATGGCGTATTAATAAGTACCTACATAAAACAAATTTTCGACAGGAAAGCACCGCAAACTGTGGCCGAAGTTCGTGCAAATATTTTGGAGGCGGGAAACAAGCGGGTTCGTCCGGCAATTATGACAACTGCCACAACTTTAATAGCACTGCTTCCGGTACTTACTTCAACAGGAAAAGGTTCGGATATAATGGTGCCAATGGCAATCCCGATTTTTGGAGGAATGTTTATTGCAACACTTACAATTTTTGTGGTACCTGTTATTTATAGCATGTGGCAAGAGAGTTTGTTAAAAAAGAATTCGATTGAAGAAAAGGAGGTTAACCATGAAACGAGCATTGAAATACTTCATGCAAAAAGTGACAATTAAGATGCGAGTTCCATCGAATACCTTTAAAAACAAAAATTATAATGAGATGAAAAATAAAATATTAATTCTGTCAATACTCTTAATATTAACCGGGCCACTGTTTGCCCAGAATATATTAAGCGGATATTTAGAAACCGCAGCAGCAAACAATCCTGCGTTAAAAGCGAAATTTAACGAGTATAATGCAAGTTTAGAGAAAGTGCCTCAGGTAGGTGCGCTGCCCGACCCGCAACTGTCATTCGGTTATTTTATTATGCCGGTTGAAACAAAAAACGGTCCGCAACAGATAAAATTATCGTTTAGCCAAATGTTCCCCTGGTTCGGAACACTGAACGCAAAAGAGGATGTTTTTATAAGTGCGGCAAAAGCAAAATATGAAAATTTTGAAGATGCCAAATCAAACCTGTTTTTCGAAGTCAAATCAACCTATTACGATTTGTACTATATCAAAAAAGGGATTGATATTACACTCGAAAACATATCGATACTTGAAACATTTAAACGATTGGCACTGATAAAAATTGAATCCGGAACTGCTTCGGGAGTTGACGAGTTGCGTGTTGAACTTGAATTGAACGACCTGGAAAACAATCTGGCTCTGTTAAAAGACAAATGGTTTGTTAACTCGGTTAAATTCAACAACATATTAAATGTTGATAACAACAGTAATATTGAGATTCCTGAAATACTTTGGACAGATGATCTGCAATATTCCAGACAAGCAATAATCGACAGTCTGACAATAAATAATCATCAGCTAAAAAGTCTGGATTTTATTAAAGAGAGCTTTGCACACAGCGAAAATTTAGCGAATAAGCAAGGTACGCCAAACATAATACTCGGGGTTGATTATACGGCAATCGGGAAATCGGGCACATCGCCAAATGTTGGGCGCGATGCTTTAATGCTGAAAGTTGGTATTACCATTCCGCTTTACCGTAAAAAGTATTCGGCAATGGTTAACGAAGCGATAATTCAACAACAAATTATAGAGGATAAAAAACTCGATAAAATAAATGTTTTAGAGAGTTTGTTCGAGAAAGTTTATAGCGAATATTCTGATGCCGACCGAAGAATTACATTGTATAAAAAGCAAACCGTTTTGGCAAAAAGAACGATTAAACTTCTTGAAATAGAATATTCTAACAGCGGTAAAAATTTCGAGGAAATTTTAAGAATGGATAGAAGTGTATTAAAATATTCTATCGAACTCGAAAAGGCGCTGGCCGATAAACAGGCGTCAATAGCATTTATAAATTACTTAATGGGATATTAAAAATAATAATAAAATGAAATCAAAAATATTTAAAATAGGAAAAAGGGATTTTGTGATAATTGCAATATTTCTTGTATTGGGTTTAGGTTTAGGATATTTATTCTTCGGCTCATCGTCAAACAAAATTATCGACGAACATAACCACGCAGAAACAGAGAGTGTTGACGAAACAATCTGGACTTGCTCGATGCACCCACAGATAAAAAAAGATAAACCGGGCGATTGCCCAATTTGCGGAATGGATTTAATTCCTCTGGTATCAGCCAGCGGCGGCGAGGAGGCCGATCCTAACGAAATTCAAATGACCAAGTCGGCAATGAAACTGGCAGAAGTGCAAACCTTTATTGTAGGTTTTGGAGCACCGGAAAAATCGGTACAATTATTAGGAAAAGTACAACCCGACGAAAGAAATATTGCAGAACTTACTGCTCGTTTTGGCGGAAGAATAGAAAAGCTATACGTTAATTATACCGGACAGAGAGTTAAAAAGGGACAAAAACTGGCATCAATTTATTCGCCCGCATTAAATACGGCAAAGCAAGAGTTGTTAGACGCTGCAAAATACAAAGATTCCAGCCCGTCGTTTTACAAGGCAACCCGCAGTAAATTAAAACTTTGGGAATTAACAGATGCGCAGATTGATGAGATTGAACAGAGTGAAGAACCGAGTATCTATTTCGACCTTTTATCTCCCATTTCGGGAACAGTTACACGCCGCGATGTATCGATTGGCGACTATGTTAAAGAGGGAAATGCACTCTTTGAAGTTATTGATTTAACACAGGTTTGGATAATGTTTGATGCTTACGAAACCGATTTGCCCTGGATAAAAATGGGTGACAAAGTTTCGTTTACACTTCAATCTTTACCCGGAAAAACATATTCGGCAAAAGTCTCTTTTATCGACCCGTTTATCAATGCAAAAACAAGAGTGGCACAAGTTAGAGTTGAGATGCGAAATCCCGGTTTAGAGTTTAAACCTGAAATGTTTGTAAATGGAATTTTGCAATCGAAAATAGCAGCTGATACCAAGCAATTATTAATACCAAAGACCTCTATTTTATGGACAGGAAAACGTGCAGTTGTGTATGTAAAAGTTCCGAACAGAGAGAGCCCGTCGTTTATTTACAGAGAGATAACACTGGGACCGGAAACCGGGAGTTTCTACGTTGTTGCCAATGGGTTGAACGAAGGTGAAGAGGTTGCTTCTAACGGAGTATTCAAAATTGATGCATCGGCACAGTTACTCGGAAAACCAAGTATGATGAACCCATCGGGAGGCGCAGGTTCAACCCCTCACGACATGTCGAAAATGGGCACAAACGGCGACTCGAAAATGACTGACGAGGAGATGGCAAAAATGGAGAAAAAACCGCAAAAACTTAAAGTTGACGATAAATTTAAGAAGCAGCTTTCGGAAGTGTATAACAAATACCTGGTTATGAAAGATGCCCTTATTACTTCTGATGCTCATAAAGTAATGACTGCTGCAAATAATGTTTCAGCAGCTCTGAAAAATGTGGATATGGCCTTACTGAAAGGCGATGCACATATGGCATGGATGGATCAATTAAAAGTAATTGAGAAATCGGCAAATGCGATGGGCAAATTAATGGATATCGAAAAACAGAGGAGTGAGTTTGCAAAGTTCAATATCGCATTCTACAAAAGTCTAAAAGCATTCGGACTCGATAATATTACAGCATATTACCAATATTGCCCTATGGCTGATAAAGATAAAGGAGCTTATTGGTTTAGCAACTCAGAAGAGATTAAAAACCCGTATTTCGGTGAAGCAATGTTGGGATGCGGAGAAAACAGGGAGACAATTAAATAGTTTAGTTTAGCATTAGGGGATAAGGAGGAGTTATTCCTCCCCCCTTATTGTAATTATAATTTCTATATACGGTTTCATAATATTGAGCAAAAGAAATTTGTTCACTAATTGTAGAACCTTCCTCTCAACCGGTTTATTTTAACGAAGGAAACAGAACTACTTTCTATTTAAAAACCGGAAACGTAACCACTCTGCTTGCAACAAGCGAAACGGTTAAATATTTACAATCAAAATAAATTCATTAAAAAAATACAATTATGAAAACAATTATGCTTTTCCTTAGTATTGTTTTATTGGTGTCGTTCCAAAGCTTTTCGCAGTTGGAATTAGAAGGCACTATAAAATCAAACTTCAAAGTCGTTCAATTGGAAAATGGCGAAATGAAATTTTACAATTTCGAACCTAAATCTAAGAAGATTAATTTTTATAATCTCGATAATTCATTGTGGAAAACTATTCAACTCCCTCTCGATAATAACCATTATTTTGAGGAGTTACTTTTAGTTTCTAAAAATACAATTAATCCTGATAAAGAGATTGAATTGGTTTATACAAGTATCGAGTATAACTACACTCATGTTGAAGAAGACCCCAACGATGATAACGTTCTTGTCAGATATACTCTGAACATTGTTAACGAAAGTGGCCGTAAAATACTTACGGTTCCTAACAGTCAGCGACTAAAACTATCTTCATCCAACGGCATAAGTAAACTTTTGGTTTATAAAGGTGCAGAGCAGGCTTTTCAAGATGATAGTGAAATATTGGTCTATTCGTTACCATTAAAAAAATAGGTCATGGAAGATTATTTACAGTATAAAACTTTCAGGATTATTGAAAGTATAACAGAAGAAAAGATGGATGAATTAGTAATGGAATTTAATTCTACTCAGGGAATAGACAAATTTAATTGTGTTGGGCAGAAGGTGTCTTTTATCTATAATCCATACGAGATTAGCAAAAAAGAACTTGTCGAAAAACTGGCAATTTTAGGTTTAACAATCAGGTTGTCTAACAGAAAAACATTCCGCCAGACACTTACTAAAATGGCTGATGATAATAATAAAAGCTTTGGTCGTAAACGCCTTGATTGTTGCGGCTTGAGCGATTAGTGCAAATCTTATTTACTTCAGAAACAGTATAAATAACGAGACACGCTTTTCAAGTGTATTAGATGTGGCAATACTGCACATACAGATAATAGTACGGCGTATTTGTTTAAAAAAAATTAAAAAATGAAATATTTACTTTTTATAATGTTAGTGTTAGGTATCAATGTTTATGGGCAAAATAAATTATTGATTCCCGATGCACTTTCCGGGACATCTTTCGAACTGAATATACAAAATGGGACAGTACAGTTTTACGACGGGCAAATCACAACAACGATGGGTACAAACGGAAATATTCTTGGTCCTACATTGATAATGAATAAAGGTGATTTTGTTGATATTAGGGTAACCAATAATATTGAAGATACAACAACAATTCATTGGCACGGAATGCACGTGTCGGCTGCAAACGATGGCGGTCCGCACACAACAATTGCACCAGATACAAGTTGGAATCCGAAATTTACTGTTTTAGACAAAGCTGCAACTTACTGGTATCACCCGCACCTTCACGAAAAAACGAACAAGCATGTTTCGTTAGGAGTAGCCGGTTTTATAATTGTAAAAGATGATGATGAAGCTGCCCTTGAACTTCCTCGCACATACGGTGTCGATGACTTTCCATTGGTTATTCAAACTAAAGAATTTGATGGGAACAACCAGATTATTGTACCAACAAATTCTGATGATATACCAATGGTAAATGCAACCATTAACCCTTATTTAAACGTTCCGGCACAAATAGTCAGGTTTCGTTTGCTTAACGGTTCATCGCAGCGGGTGTTTAATATTGGGATTAGTAACAACCTTGCATTTTATCAAATTACATCAGACGGTGGTTTACTAAGTGCACCGGTGCAGTTAACACGTTTGCGAATGGCTCCCGGCGAAAGAGCCGAGATACTTGTTGATTTAAAAGGACTGGAAAACCAGCAAATAAAATTAATGAGTTTTGCTTCGGAATTGCCCAGCGGAATTTATGGTGCTGCCCAACCCGGAATGAGTTCTATGATGACTCTGAACGGTTACAATCCGAACCCGTTAAACGGAGCCAATTTCGATTTGCTCGCACTAAATGTAAAAGAGCAAACATCAGAAGCTGTTACTACCATACCCAACAAACTGGTTACGGTAACACCTCTCAGCGAAGATGATTCTGATATTACTCGTGATATTACTTTTAATCCGGCTCAAATGGGACCAAATCAATTAAACGGGAATTTTCTGATTAACAATCTTCATTTCGATATGGATGTGATAAATTTTTCTATTCCTTTTAATAACACCGAAATTTGGAGCATTACAAATCAGTCTGGAATTGCTCATCCATTTCATATTCACGATGTGCAGTTTTATATTCTCAGCCGAAATGGAATTAAACCCGGATTGAACGAACAGGGCAGAAAAGATGTAATATTAATTGAACCCATGGAAACAATACGGTTTATTACTCAATTCACCGACTTTGCTAACGACAGTGTGCCGTACATGATGCACTGCCACATGCTTGTTCACGAAGATGGTGGAATGATGTTGCAATTTGAAGTGGTGGATCAGACAACAGGAACCGGTCAGTTATTCCCTACAAACAGAAAGTTGAAAATATATCCTAACCCTGTATCGCGCGAGTTTGATAAAATTACAGTTGAAGGAGTTGAAAATGGATGGTTACACTACGAACTGTTTAATATGAATGGACAACTATTAGTTAAAAAAAGTACAAAGTCTGCTCAAAAACAGTTCAGTATTAGAGTTGATGATTTGAATAAAGGTGAGTATGTCCTCAAAGTTATGGGAAATACCGAAACAGTTGCCGGTAAAATTATTATTCGGTAAACCTAATCTGTGCATTTTGTGATATCAAATTGAATATGCACGGAAGATGATGAGACATAGATACAGTGCCGGCAATGATTTAAAAATAAAGATAAAAATATGAATCATGTTTGTAAAAATTCTTTTTATATCAATTGTTCTGATGGCTTTTGTGGTTGCTGGGTTAGCGATAAAAATATTTTTTAATCCTAAAGCTGAATTTCCACATCATTCTTGCGATTTAGAAAACGACAAAGCAGTATCAAGAGAAGATTGTGCTAGTTGCGAATTAAAAGAAATTGCCAATTGTTCGGATGACTTAAGTAAAAAATAATTACACATTAAAAATAAATATCATGAAACTTATAAAAGCTTATATCAGGTATCGAAAGTTAGAAGAAGTACACAACGCATTAAAGGAAGCAGGTTTTTGCTGTATGACTTTTGTCGATTGCGATGGAACAGGTCAATATTCTGACCACGAAAAAGAACACGTTAGCAACAAATATCCTTTTGCCGATGCTTTCCGTGTATTAAAACTCGAATTGCTTGTTGCAAAAAAACATGTCGATTCTGTTATCGAAATTATTCGTAAAAACGGGCGCACCGGTTACCGTGGTGACGGAATGATACTTGTTTCGCCGGTTGACGAAGTTTATAAAGTACGAACAGACGAGAAGGGAATACTGGCCGTATAGTTAAAATTAATTTAGGTGAAAAGTTATGCAATGCAAAGAGGATATTAGTTGTTACGAAAATGGTAAAATATGTTTGCCCGCAACCGATATGCCTTGTGTTGTTGTTATTGGTGGTGGGTTTGCCGGATTGTCGTTAATTAATAATTTGCATAAATACAAAGTACAAATAGTTTTAATCGACAGGAACAACTTTCATCAATTTCTGCCCCTGCTTTATCAGGTTGCAACCAGTGGAACAGAACCCGACAGTATAGTTTTCCCTTTCAGGAAAATATTTGAGAAATACGAAAATGTAATTTTTCGAATGGCTGAAGTTACCGGTATTGATACCGATAAAAGTACAGTAAACACCTCAACTGGTTACATCAAATACGATTATTTGGTTGTTGCAGGTGGTAGTACCAATAATTTTTTCGGGAATATTGGATTCGAGAAGTTTGGGCAGGGGTTAAAATCGGTTACCGATGCGTTGGATATAAGGAGTAAACTTTTGCAGAATCTCGAAAAAGCAGCGATAACTTGTAGCCACGAAGAGAAAGTAATATTAAGCAGCGTTGCAATTATTGGAGGCGGACCGGCAGGTGTTGAAATGGCAGGGGCACTTGGCGAGTTTAAAAAATATATTTTCAGGAAAGATTATCCAGAACTGAAAGACATTGAAATGAAAATATATCTAATCGAAGGAACAAATCGGCTATTGTCGGTAATGCCAGAGAAACTTTCGGATAAAACTTTAAACTATCTCACCGGAATGAATGTAGAAGTTTTACTGAATACATTAGTGAAGTCGTACGACGGAACTTCTATTGAACTCGATAAAGGAAAAACTGTTCAGGCAGCGGCTTTTATTTGGACAGCGGGTGTTAAAGGTGCTAATTTTCATGGACTTCCGACAGCGGCAGTAAATAAACAATCACGAATTTTAGTTGATAAATTCAGCCGTATTCAACCGCTCGGAAATGTATTTGCAATTGGCGATGTTGCACAAATGGTAACCGATGATTTTCCGAAAGGACATCCAATGGTTGCGCAGCCGGCTATTCAGCAAGGTAAAAATGTTGCAGGTAATTTAATTCGCCTGATAAACAGTAAACCACTGCTGCCATTCCTGTATCGCGATAAAGGTTCGCTTGCAACAGTTGGAAAAAAGAGGGCGGTTGCCAATATTTTCGGAAGAGAATTCGGTGGTTTTGTAGCATGGGTAATTTGGTCAGCAGTTCATTTAATGAGCATTGTTGGTGTACGAAATAAACTGGTAATTGCTATAAACTGGATGTGGAGCTATTTTACCTACGACAAAGGCGACCGCGTTATTATTCGAAAATATATAGATAGAACCAATTTGAAAACAACAATTAAACACGGGAATAATGAAAACAGATAAACATACATTTTGGATGGTTATTGGCTGTGTATTACCACTTATACTGGTATTTTTGGCTCCGGCTTTTGGCATATTAAATAACACAACTCTTTTTATTTATTTAGCTGCCATGTTTGCTCTTCACTTATTAATGCCAATGCACAATCATAAAAACCAGCAGCACAACAACAATAAAAATCTCAATAATGATGGGAACAAAACTTCTAAAAATAATAATCATGAACAACATCAGCATTAAACGATTTGGATTTGCTTTTGGAATGACAGGCACCCTGCTTTATTTAGGTTGCGTAATTCTAATGGTAACAGTTGGGCGCGAAGGTAGCATTCAGTTTTTCAACAGTATTCTTCACGGTTTAGACACGTCGCTCATTCTTCGAACAAATGTCCCTCTGGGGGAAATTCTAATTGGAATAGTCGAAACATTTATTTTAAGCTGGCTCATTGGGGCATGTATCGCTGTTTTTTATAACATAACTGCACCAAAACACAAATAATATTTTAAACATGAAATCATGAAAACAATAATTCATTTTTTTCAATTCGCAATTATCTCTGTTTTGTTCGTGTTTTCAGCATGTAGTAATAGTAGCAAAAAAAAAGGAGCTGATATTAGTGCTTTGAATACAGAACAAGTGCAAACTAGTAACCAGCAAAAAAACGGAAATAACATGCACTCAAAGCACAACAGTCTGGCCAATAATTTCGCACATTCAAATATTGTTCTGCTCAAAACAAAAGCAAACATTGACGAAACCACTACAAATAAATTAGAGCAAGTTGTGGGAGCATACTTGCAAATTAAAGACGCACTGTTTGCCGAAGATGAGACAACTGCCGATAAGGCAATCGTACTCATGGAAGAGAGGGTGAATGCCGTTTCTCCGAACAAACTTTCAGGAGAAGGACTTTCTGCATGGCAAAATCATAAAGAATTATACGAAACCAAGTTAAAAGAGATGCTGCACATAAAAGGGTTGGAGAATAAACGCTCCTATTTCAGCCACATTTCCGAAATTATGTATTGTACTGTTAAAAGTTTTGGGCTGCAACAAGGTAAACTATTTGCTATTTATTGCCCAATGGCTTTCGATAACAAAGGAGCCTATTGGTTGAGCAACAACAAGGAAATTCAAAATCCGTACATGGGCAAAAAAATGCCAGCTTGTGGAGAAATAAAAGAGGAGTTGTAAAAACAGTTATCGTTCGATTCTTTAGTTCGTATTCATTAAGAAAAATACTTAATCCAATAAATTGACAGACAGATGAAAAAAAAACTTGCTATTATCGTTCTACTAATTGCGCCTCTGTTTATTCAGGCGCAAACAGAAAAATCTGTTGAGGGAAATGTTGACAATCTTCCTGTAAAAGAATATACACTCACACTCAGACAGGAAAAAGTAAATATGGCCGGAAAAGAAGTGATGGTAATGACTATTAACGGAAGTATTCCGGGTCCGACATTAGAATTTACCGAAGGCGAATATGCTGTTGTTTATGTAAAAAATGAGATGGATGTTGAATCCTCCATCCATTGGCACGGACTTTTGTTGCCTAACTTTTACGATGGCGTACCCTACCTAACAACGCCGCCAATTGAACCGGGGCACACTTTAAAATACGAGTTTGCAATAAAACAATCCGGTACTTATTGGTATCATGGACATACCATGTTGCAAGAACAGGTTGGTATTTTTGGCGCGTTTGTTATTCACCCAAAACAAGAAACAATAGAATACGACAAAGAGTTAGTTTTAATGCTCTCCGACTGGACTAATGAAAAGCCAATGAAGGTGTTACGCAATTTAAAACGAGGAACAGAATGGTATAATTACCGTAAAGGAACCTCAACACCTTTAAACCAGGTTATAAAAGAAAAAGCACTTGGAGCGCAGTTCAATTTTTGGAAACAACGCATGGAAGGGGCAGACATTGCCGATATCTATTATCCTGCTTTTTTAATTAATGGCAAGCAATCTACTGAATATCCGGAATTTAAAGCAGGTGATAAAGTACGTTTGCGCATTGTTGACGGAGGAGCTTCTACCAATTTCTGGATAACTTTCGGAGGCGGGAATCCTACATTAATATCGGCAGATGGTATTGATGTTGTTCCGGTACAAAAAGAGAATATCTTCATTGCAATTGCCGAAGCCTACGATTTTATTGTTACCGTTCCCGAAAATGGTAAAATAGAATTTAAAATATCAGCTCAAGACGGCTCGGGGACAGCATCTGTATTTTTAGGAAACGGTACTGCGTTTAAAGCTCCATCTGTTCCGAAGCCCGATAAAATTGCCATGATGAAAAAAATGGCAAAAATGGATATGAAAATGGGGGCACACGCTCTTAAATTCAAACCAAAAAAGATGAACGTTTTAAGATGAAAAAGAAATATGGTATGCAAATGAAGGAGATGAATATGGACGATTCAAATAAAACCGGCGATACCATGGAAACGGATAAGGACAACAAAATGGTAATGAAGAAAGAAGATGATTTGACGGCGATGAAGAAAAGTAACAGCGAAATGGATACCGTGAAAATGGCGGAAATGGATAAGTATTCGGAATACAATTATGATTTTCTAAAGTCGCCCGAAAAAACCAATTTCGATAAAGATATTCCTGTAAAAGAGATATTATTAAACCTTACCGGAAACATGCAGCGTTATATCTGGAGCATGAATGGCGTACCTTTATCTGAAGCCGATAAAATAAAAATTGAAGGAAACCAGATTACCCGAATCACATTAAATAACTTAACCATGATGCATCATCCAATGCATTTACACGGACACTTTTTCAGGGTAATCAATAAAAACGGCGATTATTCACCTTTAAAACATACCGTTAATGTACCGCCAATGCAACAAGTAACCATTGAATTTTTGGGAAATGAGTATGGCGATTGGTTTTTCCACTGTCACGTTTTATATCATGTAATGGGCGGAATGGCACGTGTTTTAAGTTACGACACGCCAAGAGACCCGCGCATGAAACCATTTCCGGCTAAAGATATTATTGCCGAAACAAACAGATATTACACCTGGGGAATGTTGGATGCTGCTTCCAATGCAATGGCATTGAACATAGCAACATCGAACATTAGAAACCAGTTTAATGTATCGATAGAATACGGCTGGAATAAAAATTTAGAAGCAGAAGTAACTTACGAATATTATTTATACGACTATTTACGTGTTTTTGGCGGTGTGAATATCGAAAATGAAATTCCAAAAAGTTTAGACGATTTTAATACAACGGCAGTAGCAGGTATCCGTTATTTAACGCCCTACCTGTTCAGTTTAGATGTCCGGGTAGATAGCGAGTTAAGACGCCGAATATCGATAGGACGAAGTATTATGGTTTTCCCAAAATTCTCAGTATTTGGTTATTATGAATATCAGATAGATTTAGGGGCAGTAAATACGCTTCCTGAAAATAAAAATTACATGTCGGAAGTGGTCTGGAGTGCCGGGGCAGAATACATGCTATCGAGAGATTTTTCTTTAGTGGCAAGTTATGATAACCGTTTTGGAGCAGGTGCCGGATTATCGATACGATTTTAACTTTTTAAAATTACACCTATATGAAAACTACAATAAAAACAGCAATCGACCCAATTTGCAACATGGTTGTTGAGACGGAAAATTCGTTGACAGTAAAATTTAAGGATACCGAATACTATTTCTGTTCTGAGGGTTGTAAACAGAAATTTGAGAAAAGAAGGGCGAATGCCATTGACGACAATAAAGAACAGTTCGACCTCATTATTGTTGGTGGTGGCCCTGCGGGTTTAACCGCCGGAGTTTATGCCTCTATTTTAAAATTGAAGGCTTTTCTAATTACCCAAGATTTAGGTGGGCAGGCAATCGACAGTACCAAAATAGAAAACTACATGGGATTCGATTTTATTACCGGCCCCGAGTTAATTCAAAAATTTCACTATCAATTGGTGAACTCGCACTTCATCGACCACCTGATAAGTGAAGTAGATTTAATAGAACCCGATGAGAAAAGTGGTTTTATTGTTACTGCATCGGATGGAAAAAAATTTAATGCGAGAACTGTTTTGGTAGCACCGGGCATGAAACGAAGGAAATTAAATGTTCCCGGGGAATTGGAGTTTCAACGAAAAGGAATTTTCTACGGCAGCATCCAGGATTTGTCGTATTTACAAAATAAAAACGTTGCAGTTGTTGGCGGTGGGAATTCAGCACTTCAACTTGTTGAAGACCTTCAGGCAATCTCAAAAAATATTTTTATGGTTTCCGACACTATATTAACTGGTGACGAAGTGATAATAGAACGAGTTAGAAAGTTGAAAAATGTTGAGATTTTTGAGGAATACAAAATCAATGAATTTTATGGAGAACAATCTCTGAGCGGTTTCCAAATTCGAAAACTCGGAACAGGCGAAACCAAAACACTATCTATCTCGGGCGTGCAAGTTGCTATTGGATTGCGCCCCAATACATCACTGGTAAGCAGGCTCACCGATTTGAACAAAAAAGGCGAAATAATAATTAACCCCAACTGCTCCACTTCGTGCCACGGACTATTTGCTGCCGGCGATGCAACCAGTGTTTATGGCAAGCGAATAGTAATTGCTTCGGGCGAAGGTGCAAAAGCTGCTCTGGCAATAAAACGGTTTATAATAGATAGTAATAAACTTAAAAAATAGAGTACAATGAATAATCTCGATGGAAATAAAATATCGCAGCCAAGCAATATTTTTATCAAAAATATGGTATGCAATCGCTGTATTTTGGTAGTTGGACAAATATTTAAAAGTGCCGGAATTGAAGACGTAAATGTGCAACTTGGGAAAGTGGAAGTTGGGCACGATATTCCTAACAATGTATTTCAACAAATTGAGGCGAACCTAAATGAAGTTGGGTTCGAAACTATGAGCAGCCAGGCTATGCAATTAGTTGAGCAAATTAAGAATCTAACTGTCAATTTTGTATACTCAAATCAAACTGATGAGCGAAAAGTTAATTTTTCAACTTTTCTTTCATCAAAAATGAATAAGGATTACAACTACTTAAGCACTCTTTTTTCATCGGTCGAAAACATAACTATCGAGCATTACATAATAAACCTTAAAATAGAACGGGTTAAAGAGTTACTTGTTTACGATGAAAAAACTTTGAGCGAAATTGCTTACGAAATGGGATACAGTAGCGTTGCACACCTTTCCGGCCAATTCAAAAAAAACACAGGTTTTACACCTTCCTATTTCAAAAATTTGGGCGACCATAAACGAAAATCAATAGACAATGTATAAACACCTGAAAATCATGTAAATCATTTCAGAAATTATGTAACAGAGAATACTATAACAGGTAGTACTTTTGAACTATTATAAACAACATTAAATATTATTATCATGAAAACAATAGTAACAATTTTTATCGCAGTATTTGTACTGACAATTAACGGCTACAGCCAGAATACAACAGTAAAAACATTGCTTGACAAGCAGGAGACAAGAACAGAAATTTTCAATGCAATTATGGGAGACCATCAATTAATGTCGGAATTTATGACAGCAATGAAAGGAAACAAACATGCAACAATGATGATGCAAAACAGCAACACCGGCATGCATGGTTCAGAAGAAAAACACAGCATGAAAGAATCATCGCCTAACCATAAAATGCAACATGGAGACATGATGGGTATGATGAAGAGTAATCCTGAAATGATGAAAAAGATGATGACGGTTTGCATGAACGATTCTGCCATGCGATGCTCAATGGTTGATATGATGATGGAGCAACCCGAAATGATGAAATCGATTAAATCTAAAATGAAAGAAACTGAAAAAACGGGTTTGGATAAGATGCACTAAAAGAGATAGCATCAACCTATCAGAGACTTACAATCTGACAACATTATTTAAAAAGAAAGAAAAATTAATTAAGAAAGGAGAATTATTATGCATGGTTTAAATGGAATGGGCTGGGGAATGGGTTTTGGCTGGATTATCGGGTTAGTTGCTGTAATCTTAATTATATGGGTTATCTCAAGAACTGTTAATAAAAACAATTACTTCGATGATCCTGATAAATCTGCCTTCGAAATGCTCAAGGAAAGATACGCCAGAGGCGAGATAAGCAAAGAACAGTATGAACAAACAAGGAGTGATATTTTATAAACTATTATTCAAAAAAAGGTATTCAATAAGAAATTATAAATTTAAAAATAAGTAAAATGAAAACAACAATTATTATTCTCTTTCTGGCTATAGTAAGCTGGGGAGCAAAAGCACAACACAATCATTCAAATCACAGTCATTCCAAAATGGAATCGAAAGTGTCGGCTAAAACAACAAAATCATCATTAGAAGTTAAACACTCTAAATCGGTAACTGCAATTCTTGAAAACTACCTGGCCTTAAAAAATGCCCTGGTTAGCGACAACAGTAAAAAAGCTGCCGGTTTTGCAAAGTCTTTAAATGAATCTTTTTCAAAATTCGACATTTCGTCTCAACCAAAATCTCAACAAAACGAGTTGTCCGAAATAATTGAGAATGCAAATGAGCAAGCTGAACATATTTCTGAAAATAGTGGAAATATAGAACATCAGAGAGAGCACCTTGAAGTTTTAAGTGCCGACATAAAAGATCTGATTGCCATAAGTGGAAGCGACCGGAATTTATATCAAACATACTGCCCAATGTATAACAACGGAGAGGGTGGCATGTGGTTAAGCGAATCTAGCGAAGTCAACAATCCGTATTATGGCAGTAAAATGCTGAAATGCGGAAGTGTTAAACAAGAAATTACTATTCAATGAAACGGCTAATACGAGTAAGTTTAATATTGGTTTTGGTTGTTCTGGTGGGAATTCAGTTTATTCCCTCCGGAACAAATCAAAATCCAGACGTAACTTCCGACGATTTTGTCAGAACGTTTAATGTTCCTGAAAATATTACTGCTCTTTTAAACGTCTCTTGTTACAATTGCCACAGCAACAATACTGCATACCCATGGTACAGCAAGGTACAACCAATTGGCTGGCTCTTAGAAAACCACATCAATGAGGGAAAAGAGAATTTAAATCTCAGTGAATTTGGAACCTATTCGAAACGAAAACAGAAAAGCAAATTAAAATCGATGATAAGCCAGATTGAAAAAGATGAAATGCCAATGGCATCGTACACGTTCATTCATCGCGAGGCTCGTTTGTCGCAAGATGGCAAAAGAGAACTTACAAGTTTTTTGAATTCAATACGAAATAGTTTAAAGTAAATAGTTTGCTAAATATTAATTACCGATTAAAACATTAAATGTAATGCCTATCAAATTAGGAAAATATTCTTTTACCGGACCAATTAAATCAATTGATAAGCTCAAAGATAGGTCAGGAATATATGCTGTTATATGCAAAGTGGACAAGGAATTTTTTTTAATAGACATTGGCGAAAGTTCAAAACTGAAAACACGAATTGAAAATTATGACAAGAAAGAGTGCTGGAAAAAAAATTGTAACGGTCAGATAGAAATTTTTGTTCACTATACTATTTTTTTAAAACAACGAGACCGAATAATTATTGAACAAGAATTAAGAGAATTATTTCATCCTGAATGTAAGATGGATGAAAAAATAGGGTTTACAGAATTTCTTTTTTAAAATATCTATGCACTTAAATGATAATTTATATTAAGAACTGGGAAATAAAAAATGGTAACATTAAAATTTTACAACTCTTTCAAAAAATTATGTAACACTCTAATCAACAGTGTACAGTAACTTTGAACCGATCAATAATTAAAAATTACTATTATGAAAGATATCTACAAAACAACATCCGGGAATAATCATAAACATATTATTCCGAAAGAAGTTGAACCTGTGTCTGCATGCTGTGGAGGCGATGGGCATTCTCATCTCAACGAGAGTTCAAACGTTGCTGAAATTTACTTTTGTCCGATGAAATGTGAAGGCGACAAAACATACAATGAACCAGGGAATTGCCCTGTTTGTAATATGAATTTGGTTATCGGGTCAGAAAGTAATAAACATGAAAAATCTGCACATAAACACATTCATCATAAAGAGGATCATACCAAACATCAACATAAAAACGAGCACGCAAATTATTATTGCCCCATGCATTGCGAGGGTGAAAAGGTGTACCCAGAACCCGGCGACTGTCCGGAATGCGGAATGCACCTTTTACAGGAGCAGTCGGTTGTAAGTAAAGGTACAATTTATACTTGTCCGATGCACCCCGAGATAAAAAAAGATAAACCCGGAGCTTGCCCTAAATGCGGTATGGATTTAGTACCGGAAAAAGGAGAAACTACCAGCGAAGAACAACTTGCCTATAAAAGAATGACCAAAAAATTCTGGATTGCTTTAGTATTGAGTGTTCCAGTTTTTATAATTGCCATGTCAGAATTCTTTAGTTTTTTGCAGTTGCAAAATATTGCAACTGCAAAAACCTGGGGATGGATTGAATTTGTACTTGCAACCCCGGTTGTGCTTTATTGTAGTGGCGAATTCTTTAAACGTGGCTGGAGTTCCATAGTCAGGCGTTCGCCAAATATGTGGACACTCATTTCCATTGGTGTTGGTTCTGCCTATCTGTTTAGTGTATTTGCACTTTTGATGCCATCTGCTTTCCCTTCCCAATTCAAAGATGGCAGCGGAAATGTTCATCTATATTTCGAGGCAGCAGCGGTAATTCTCACTTTAGTTTTACTGGGACAAGTAATGGAATTGCGCGCTCACAGTCGTACGAACTCGGCCATAAAAGCTTTGCTCGGGCTTGTACCTCCCATTGCCAGAGTTATCCGTGACGGAGAAGAAATTGAGATTCCTTTGGAAGAGGTAAAAGAGGGTGATATCTTAAAAGTTAAGCCCGGCGAAAAAATACCGGTTGATGGTTCCATTAAAGAAGGAATCGCCGTAATCGACGAAAGTATGATTACCGGCGAACCAATACCGGCAGATAAAGAAACCGGAGATAAAGTAACAGGCGGAACCATAAATGGCAAAACAGTTTTTACAATGACGGCTGAAAAAGTAGGTAGCGATACTCTGCTGGCACAAATTGTTGAGATGGTAAATCATGCCAGCCGTTCGCGCGCACCAATACAGAAATTAGCCGACACAGTGGCTAAATATTTTGTACAGATAGTTATATCTATTGCTTTAATCACTTTTGCAGTTTGGGTAATATGGGGTCCCGACCCCGCTTATGTTTATGCTTTTGTAAATGCCGTAGCAGTTTTAATTATTGCTTGCCCGTGTGCTTTGGGTCTTGCAACTCCCATGTCGATAATGGTAGGAACCGGAAGGGGAGCGCAATCGGGAGTGTTGGTAAAAGATGCCCGTGCCATTGAAGAGATGAATAAAGTTGATACTTTAATTATCGATAAAACCGGAACTATAACAGAAGGGAAACCCAGTTTAAATGAATTTAAATCGTTTACTGAAAAAACCGACATTGAGATTTTGAAACTGGCTGCATCGGTTGATGCAAACAGCGAACACCCACTTGCAGACGCAATTGTTAAAGGGGCAAAAGAGAGAAATATTGAATTAATAAAACTGGAGCAATTCGAATCGGTAACAGGAAAAGGTGTTAAAGCGCTGTACGAAGGTGAAAATATTGGTTTGGGCAATCACAGGTTAATTGATGAATTTAATGCCAATTTAACAGAAAAGCAGAAGAAGCTCGCCGAAGAGTGGCAATCAACCGGACAAACAGTAATGTACCTTCTTCTAGGACAGGATGTTGTGGGCATTGTCAGTGTTTCTGATAAAATAAAAAAGACATCGAAGAGTGCCATCCAAGAGCTTCAAAAAATGGGTATTAAAGTACATATGTTAACAGGCGATAATAAATTTACTGCAAAAGCTGTTGCCAGCGAATTGGGACTCGATGGTTATAAAGCCGATTGTTTACCCGATGATAAATACAATAAGGTAAAAGAACTACAGGAACAAGGACATATTGTTGCCATGGCTGGCGATGGTATTAACGATGCTCCGGCACTCGAAATGGCAAACGTTGGAATTGCAATGGGAACCGGAACTGACATTGCCATGCAAAGTGCCGAAATTACATTGGTAAAAGGCGACTTGACAGGAATTGTAAGAGCACGCGATTTAAGCGTAAAAGTGATGCGGAACATTAAACAAAACCTGTTTTTTGCTTTTGTTTACAATGCTCTTGGTGTACCCATTGCGGCAGGTATTTTATTCCCGTTTTTCGGAATATTATTAAGTCCGGTAATTGCGGCAGCAGCCATGAGTTTTAGCTCTGTTTCTGTTATTTCAAATGCATTGAGATTACGAAAGGCCTAAATTAATAGTTATGAGTTATTTCCTAAAATTAATATTAAGAATTTCGGTACAAAAGAAACAAGTGTGAAGCAGAATAGTATTAAAAGACAAAGACGTAGAATTTTAAAATGATAAATAAAAAATTAGATAAATTAAGTAAGAGTATTAATAAAAAGCCAGAATCGCTATGGTCATTAAAGGAGAAGAGAGGGCTGATAATTATTGCTGCTATTGCGATGCTCGTATTTGTAGGTTATTTTGGATATCCGATTGTTAAGTATCAGAACTTTCAAAACTCGTTAGATAACTTATACAACCAAGAGTTATCTTCCGATAGGGTTTGTATGGCAGGCAACGATATTAACACAAAAGTAATTATGCCGGTTGAGATTGAAGGAAAAACATATTGGGCGTGCTGTGATAAGTGCGAAGCAAGGTTAAGCAATAACTTGAAAGATTGCCAAAACACTATCGACCCTTATTCGAACGAAAGAATAAGTAAAGCAGATGCAGTTATCGTACAAAATCCGGAGAAAAAGGGTAAAGTATTATTTTTCAAATCATATAGAAATTATGAAGAATATATTGCAAAGAATGAGATATCCCAAAGCAAGTAGTAACAATATTTTTGGAGCGGTAAAATAATTCGTTAGCTGTGCGATTGGTAAGGTAAATAATAAAATATCATAATTATGGAAATACAATTTAAATCCACAATAACATGCCCCACGTGCGGATATTCAAAACAGGAAATGATGCCGGACGATGCATGTCAGTTTTTTTATGAATGCGAAAGCTGTAATACAGTTCTTAAACCAAAAAAAGGCGATTGCTGCGTTTATTGTTCCTACGGCTCAGTGCCGTGTCCACCAATTCAAAGAAATACGAGTTGTAACTGTTGAAACTAGTAAAGAAACAGTATTGAAATGTTAGCTATCCCAAAATTTATAGTTGTAGAATAAATATTTAACAGATTAAAATTATTAAAAATGAGAACAAAAGTTTTAAGTTTAGTAGCCCTGTTTGTAATGGGTGCATTTACGGTTTTTGCAGGAGATAAAACCGAAAAGTTTAAAGTGTATGGTAATTGCGGAATGTGCGAAAAACGCATTGAAAAAGCGGTACTGGCAGTCGATGGAGTTTCCACGGCCGACTGGAATAAAGAGTCGAAGATGCTTAAAGTGGTTTTCGACGATTCTAAGACAGATGTACACAAATTACAAATGGCAGTTGCAAAAGTTGGTCACGACACCGAAATGCACAAAGCCAGCGACGAAGTATATGATAAACTTCCGGGCTGCTGCAAATACGATCGTGCTGAAAAAAAGCAGGATAGCCACGCAGGTCATAATCATTAAGATTATACTCAACAAAATAATTTCAAAGCTCGCCTAACAGCGGGCTTTTATTTTTTGTAGAATTAGCTTTTTATTAGAGCTGAAAGTTTGATAACTAGGCTCGAAAAGAACGAATCAAAAAACCGAAAAGCTATGTGTTTTGGGTATATCTAGCTGCTTCTAATGAAACGATCCAATTATTTGAATTATTTTGTAAAACATCAACACAACTGCGTCATAAATGAGAATTAATCGTCACGTAAAAACCTCCAAACGAGGAAAAAGGCTAATGCTACCTTGTTTTATTAAAATATACTGTATTTGCAGCAAGATTATTTTTGACTTAACAAATTGGCTACATACAGATATAAAATATTCCATACCTGTCCGAAAGTTTTAAAAAAACAGGATATTTAAATGTTAACTAATTGAATATCAGATATAATATTTTTGTTATTTCACTAAATATGGGTTTAGAATAATTTATGATGAGTTAAAATTCATTTTTATCTGCCTT
>JAJRSD010000038.1 GCA_024278975.1 Bacteroidota bacterium | reverse complement strand
TCAACGAACAAGAGTAAGGTGTTGGATTTGGGTGAACCTAATGAGATGTTTTTTACACGGAATTTCTATCACAAAGTAAAAAACGATGTACTTGTTCGCGTGGGAGACCCCATTGGAATATATTATGGATACGTTGAAGATCAAATATTAAACAGTGAAAATGAGATTGCCAATAGCCCCGAAATGAAAGTGTTGGAAAATATAATTGGGCAGGTTAAAATATACGATGTTAATGGAGACGGAATAGTTACCTCGGCCGACAAAGTCCCCCTTGCCAAAACAGCTCCCGACTTTGTTGGTGGATTGAGTAATGAAATTACGTACAAAAATTTCGATCTCAGTTTCTTCCTGCGTTGGAGTTACGGAAACGACATAATTAATGGGAATATTACATTTCTCGACTTTATTTACCAAGGAAACTGGAACACTTTACAATCCATTCAGAATATTGCATTCACACCAATTAATACCGATGCCACATTTCATGGAGGTATCCCGAATACTTATTCTACTTTAATGCGAAGTGGGTACGTAGAAGATGGTTCGTTCTTAAAATGCGATTATATTACCTTAGGATATAGGGTGCCTAATAAGCTTTTAAACAAAATAAATATTAAAAGTCTTAGAATATACACCCGGGTGGGGAATCCATTTATGATAACACGCTACAGTTGGTTCGATCCGGAGGTAAGTACTGGTTGGGGAACGGTTGCTAAAGTTGGTCCCGGAGCCGATATAGGAACATATCCTCGCGCTACAAATTATGCATTAGGCCTTTCAATCGGATTATAATTTAAATTTTTATAAAAATGAAAAAAAGTATAATATATACAAGTATTGCACTTATGTTTATCGGATTAGTGTCTTGCCAGGACTTTCTAAATGAAGTGCCAAAAACTCAAGCCTCGCCTGAAAATTTCTATAAAACAGAAGGACAGGCAGAAGCAGCCGTAATAGGAGTTTATAATGCTCTGCAAAGAGATGGTGTTTACGGGAGACGACAATATTTTATAACCACAGATATTGTAAGAGCAGCTCCATGGAATACGCAGGGCGGTATGGGGACATATTCAATGTCAGCCGATAATACAGAAGTCATCCTACCCATTTGGAGAGATCATTATAAAGGGATTAACGAAGCAAATGCAGCCATTGCCAATATCCCTAATATTGAAATGGATGAGGAACGCAAAAATACGTTAATTGCCGAAGTAAAATTTATAAGATCGCTGCTTTACTTTAACCTTGTCCGCTATTTTGGCGATATACCTTATTTAGATTCGGAAACCAGTTCGTTGGAGGGATTGGAGGTTGAAAGAACCCCTGCTGAAACTATTTACAATAATATAATTACAGATTTGGAATTTGGGATTGCAAACCTGAATGAAAAGGATGAAATAGTAGCGGGAAGAGCAACCGTTGGAGCTGCAAAAACCCTGCTTTCAAAAGTTTACCTAACCAGAGCAAGTATGTTGCAGAGAGATGGGACAGGAGACGCCCAGTCCGATTTTCAGAACGCATCTCAATTGGCAAAAGAAGTAATTCAAACAGAGGAGTATTCTTTAAACAATTATTTTCCCGATGCGTTTATTGTGGAAAATAAAAATAGCGATGAGATTATTTTTGACGTTCAATTTATGCGTGGCGGCCTGGGAGAAGGAAACTTGATTGGTATGGACATGGGGTTAATGGGGCCAAAACAATATGGTGGAAGCTGGGGAAACTTACATGCGACAGAATATTATTCTACAATTTATGAATCCACTGATAAGGTTAGAAGAGAATGGACTACGCCACATATTAGAGTTATTGGTCCCGGAAAAATTAAAGAATTTCCTGTTAAAGCCACGTGGCAACCATGGAAAATTGGGAAGTTTAGGCGTTACCCGGTACGAAGTTCCGACTTTGTATGGAGCGACTGGGATATTAATTGGCCAGTATTCAGATATTCTGAAATACTTTTAATTTATGCTGAAGCCTTAAATGAAGTGAACAATGGCCCTACACAAGAAGTATTTGATGTATTAAACCAACTTCGAACAAGAGCCAGAAATGTAAACACAGGGTACATTCACGATGATATTTACCCTCGTAACCTAACGTATGATGAAACAATACTCCCGGATATCTCTTCAATAGATTATCCTGATTATGCCTCCATAAAACAATACATCTTTTTCGAACGGGCAAGAGAGTTAGGTGGTGAGGCGAAAAGGTGGTTTGATTTGGTGCGCTGGGGCAAATTGGTAGAGCAGATTAAGTTTCTAAAAGATTATGTTCCGCCAGGGAGAAAAAGACCCGAAGGGAAAAACTGGAACATTACTGCCGATAACATTAAAGATTTTCATATGTTGATGCCGATACCAGGTGCTGAAATACAATCAAATCAGCTATTAACACAGAACCCGGGATATTAACCAATACTTTAAATACATAAATTATGACACAAAAGAATAAATACAATATTATTGCAGCTCTCTTTATCAGTTTGATTTTTGCTTCCTGCAACAAAGATGAAATTGTTCCTGAATTAAGTGTAACAGCAACTCCAACAACTGTTGCTGCCGGAGACCCTGTTACATTCGAAATATTTGGGGATGCTGAAACTTATGTTATCTTCACAGGAGACGAAGGGCATGAATATGCTAAAAGTTATTTGGCAATTACAGAAGGGAAAGATGTCGATTTGGAAGAGGTTGCACTTACTAACGATAGTTTGATTGCTTTAGAACCATGGCTTAAAGAGGTAATGAATGAGCAGCCACCTACATATGCAGATTCAGTGATTAATGTACTGAATAACGAAATAGTTGGAAAAACATACACGAATATGGAAACTGCAATGTACGAAATTTCAAAAATTATGCCTGATTTTTGGCAAGAAGCCAGAGAACTAGTTAAAAATTACTTCGAAAATTACAGTACTCTTCTTGCCCCTGAGGGCGGGTTTTCTAAAGGGGTAGCAATTAACAGGTATAAGTTGGGTTACATATACATATACAGCCAGCCCGGAACTTATACAGCAACAGTTATAGCAACCAATATAAGCAATAAAAGATATTCGGGCTCGGGGTATGTCGATGACAGGACCTCTTCCTCAAATGAATATATCTACACAAGAGAAATAAAAGAAGTTACAATTACCGTAGATTAGTTTAGAATATAATTGCCGGCTCGAATCTTATTTCGAGCTGGTAATTTATATAGTTTTCTGATTTAGGATTGTGCTGTTCTCTGAATAAATATCGTGAAGCCTGTAAAATGGCACGATTGGTACACTTTTTAACAAGTTGCCTCATTTTCGGAAACGGATAATATAAAAATTTTTGATTATGCCTATAAAACCAACAACCCTTTTAAGCAAAATTTCCATAGTGGTCTTTATCTTTTTTAGCACAATATATGGTTCAACAGGACAGGAGACAGAACCATTGGGACTTGCTCCAACACCACTTATTGGATGGAATAGTTATGATAGTTATGGCATCTACCTCCACGAAAAAGCCGCCTTCGAAAATTTAGAAGCGATGGCTGTAAAACTTAAACCGCATGGGTATCAGTATTTTGTAGTCGATGCCGGATGGTATTATGAGTTTAAATTAAAAGAGGGTACATTGTTTCCAATGGAACGGGTAAGCAAAAAGGTATCTATTAATAAATATGGGCTTTTGCAACCATCAAAAGTTTATTTCCCAAACGGGTTGCAGCAAATAATTGATCGTTGCCATGAGTTAGGGCTCAAATTTGGCATACACCTCATGAGAGGTATCCCCAGATTTGCAGTAGAAAGGAACCTGCCAATTGAGGGAACAAAATACTTTGCCAGCAGTATAGCAGATACCATAAATATTTGCACATGGAATTCCCTAAACTATGGTGTTGACATGGATAAACCGGGTGCTCAGGAATATTATAATAGCGTAATAAACCAAATGGCAAAATGGAAGGTCGATTTTATCAAATACGATGATATTGTACCTTTCCCAAAGGAGGTTGATGCTGTAATAAAAGCAATTGCACAATGTGGCAGGCCTATAGTTTTAAGCCTTAGCCCGGGAGGGAAAGTTGACAAAGCACATATCAGTTCTTTTAAAAATGCCAACATGCTTAGAGTTACCGCCGATATATGGGACGATAAAACTAGTATTGACAGTATTTTAACAGCTTGGCGAAAATGGCAAGGCTTTTCAGAACCAAACTTCTGGATCGATATGGATATGATACCTTTCGGCAAACTTCAAGTGATGGCTCCCAATCAGAGAATTAGTTCCGAAGATACAAACAAAAATAAAAACAACAGAAAACCTACCCGAAATGAATTGTTGGCAGGCAAAGGTTCTACCCGGTGGAGTAAATTCACAAAAAATCAAAAACGTACTTTCATCACCATTCTTTCCATGGCAGCTTCACCGTTAATGCTGGGAGGCGATCTCCCAACCCTTGACGAGTACTCTCTTTCCCTCGTTACAAATAATGATATGTTGGAATGTAATCAGAATGGGGTAATGGGTAAACTTATGTACGAAAATGAAGGAGTCGAAATATGGAATACAAAACAAAAAAATTCAAAAAATGGATGGATTGCAATCTTAAACAGAACACCCGAAAATGTAAATTTGCAATTCACATTGAACCAATTGGGGCTTGATATTAACGCAAGCTATCAATTCTGGAATATATGGGGAAACGTAAAGATAAATTCATTAAACAATATCAATGTTATGCCATGGGATGTTGTCTTTATTCGCTACCAACTAAGAAGAATATGACAAGTTACATATATAGTATATTGATGGCATTGCTATTATTTGGGTATCAAATAAGCAGTGCACAAATTACCGCTACCCAAATGGGCATGTATAACTTTGCAGTTAAGCAAAACTTATCATCAGGCGAAATGGATGGCACTATCGATGTTACCGTTAAATTGCAAAATGCAGTTAATGCCTCTCGCGATGCAAAACAGGCTCTGTTTATCCCCTCTGGTACGTATAAGGTTTCTGCCCAAATATTATGCATAATGACACATGAAGATCCAACAGATGGCAGAAACAACCCGGATCTTGGGGTAAATATTGTTGGATCGTCAACAAACAGGCCAACAATAGTACTTGCTGATAATACAAAAGCATTTAATGCAGGCATTCCCAAAGCAGTTTTCCACTATATGGTTGATCCAACATTAATAAACCCGAAAAAAGGTAAAACGTACAATACAGCCTGGATGATGAAAGGAGGTATCCGTGGGCTCAATATTGATCTGGGCAAGGGCAATGCAAATGCTGTTGGAATATACTGGTCTAGTGCACAGTATAACTATATTGAAGATATTACTATCTATGCAAGGGAGGGGTTTGCCGGACTTACGGGTATTAGCGGTAGAAACAGCTTAACGGCGAATGTTAAGGTTATTGGAGGACAGTACGGCATGTATTTTCCCAGTTATAGTGAAGCGCAGTTATGGGGTATGCCGGGAGCAGTTCAAAAAACAATCACAGGTTGTACTTTTACCAAACAGACCGTTGCCCCTCTTTCCCTCACAGACTGGGGAGGACTCACCATAATAGGCACATCGATAGTAACAGATACTGAAACTGCAATAGAAATGAAGTGTAACGAAACTGTATATGTTTTTTCATTCTCAATGATAGACTCTAAAATTGAGTTCACATCAACCAGACCATCGAATATTGCAATTAAAAACATTAATCAGGGATTGGTTACGCTTCGTGGAGTTTACATTTTAAGAGCAGGGATAATATGTGATAACGGAGGAGACAATAACCTGCTCCCTCAACCAAATACAACTGATTGGACCGTAGTAAAAAGATACAATTATGTGTACAAGACAGGTAAAAAGGTAAAATATGACAACTCCCTTACTTTTAAGGCATTGAACTATGATGCAGTCACCGGTGTTCAGAGCGATTCAGACATTGTTTCTATAGGTACGGTACCTGCTCCTCCGGCTAATTTAATTTCACAGCATATTTGGGGCTCTACCCCGTCATTTGAAGATACCGATGCTTTTCTTGTAACCAAAGCAGAAGATATCCAACCTGCCATTGATGCCCACCAAAAAGTGTGTATTGCCAGAGGCACCTATAAACTTACGAAACCAATCACTCTAAAATCGAACACCATACTGTTTGGATGCCCCGGACTTGGCGATGCCGGAACTATATTGCAGTATGGATGGACACCTTCCTCCCCAACCTGGCTGGTGACGACAGAAAACAATGCAGCGGCAACAACTTATATGATGGATATAGCTACTGATCCGCCAGCTAAGGATTATCATGGAGGTATTCACTGGCAAGCCGGCAAGAACTCAATTATCCGTACCATACGCACCGATATAAGCAGGGATTGGAAAGAAAAAGATATGATTCGATTATACTTCTCCGGAAATGGAGGCGGACGTGTTTTTAACTATCAGGATGAAATAGGAAGCAATCCGCAAAACACTAATTTCAGAAAAGTTAAAATTTCAAATACAAAACAGCTTTTGACTTTCTATGGGCTCAATCTTGAACGGGGAGGCAGGGACTACGAAGACTCAACATTCCCAATGTTAGAAATTGAAAACTCTTCAGGAATTAGAATATTCGGTGCAAAAACAGAAGCAGACCAACCTTACGCATCAATAAATAATAGCACTGATATTTTTATGACAAATATTATCGATTTCTCAAATGCAGGAGTCGTGGATGATGACTACATTCAAATAACAGGTTCTGCTTGCGACAGTATTGAGATTACCAATGCCATGTTTCTAAAGCCGGCAAACCAGCAAAACCTAATTGTAGCAGACCCGTGGAATACAAACGAAGTGCCAAGGACAATGACTTTGGGCTGTTATCACCGAAACTGGTCATCTGTTTCAAATATAGATACCGTTTCTACGGGCTTTAGTAATTTATTCAACGATAGTATTTTTAAATTATATCCGAACCCCGCTACAAAAACAATAAAAATTGAGATGACGGGTACTCAGAGGAATAATAAAATACAACTTAGAAATATTTATGGGGAATTAATAAAAGAAGTCAGTGTAACGTCTCCTTATATAGAGATAAACATTGATTGCTTAAGTAGGGGCGTATATTTTGTCTGCCTCAAAAATAATCGAAAAATTTCATCAAAATTTATTATAATTTAAATGAAAAATAAATCTTATTTAACCATATTGATTATTGTCTCTTTACATTTTGTCTGTTTTACTGGATGTAAGGATCAGAGTGATACCGATTCCGAAAAATCAAAAGTTAATATCGATTTTAATTGGAAATTTGCTTTAGGTGATATCCACGGGGCAGAAGCTGTTGATTTCAACGATACAGAGTGGAGGACTTTAAATGTTCCGCATGATTGGACTATCGAAGGAGAATACAGTCCTGAAAACACCCCGCAAAATGCATGGTTGCCTGTTGGTGTTGGTTGGTACAGGAAAATACTGAAAGTGCCGGAAGCATGGCTGAACAATAAAGTAATAATTCATTTCGATGGTGTTTACATGAACAGCAATGTTTATGTAAACGGAAAACTTGCAGGCAACCGGCCCTATGGTTTTATCAGTTTTCAGTACGACATTACTGATATGTTAAAACCCGGAAAGAATATCATAGCTGTAAGAGTTGATAATACTCCTGCACCAACATCGCGCTTTTACCACGGAAGCGGAATTTATGGCCATGTCAACCTGTTACTTCTACCAAAAGTACACATTACGCCAATGGGAGGCGTTTTTGTTCGTACTGCCGCAGCAGATGAAAAAGAAGCAGAAATTAAGGTCGATACCGAAATTGACAATGAAGATCAGCATCAGAAAGAAGTAACGGTACAGCATGTTTTATTTGATAAAAAAGGAGATGTAGCAGCTACATCTGCAAAAGAAGAGTTAAATATCGGCACAGGGGAAAAAGAGACGTTCAAAACAAAATTTACTGTTCCCCGGCCTCAATTATGGAGCCCCGACACCCCTTATCTTTACCAATTGGAAACTACCGTTAAATTAAACGATAAAATAATTGAAGTAAAACGGACTCCGGTGGGTATCCGCACCATCCGGTTCGACAGTCAAACCGGATTTTGGATGAATGATAAAAATATAAAATTAAAAGGCATTTGCGAACATCAGGAACTATCGCCTGTCGGATTAGCCTTGCCTGACGCTTTGTTGAAAAGAAGGCTTCAGGTTTTGAAAAATATGGGGGTCAATGCTATTCGTACCGCACATAACCCGTTTACCCCAAAATTTTATGAATTATGCGATGAGATGGGAATTATGGTTATGGATGAAGTGTTTGACGGTTGGCATCGTAAAGGAGCAAATGATTATGGCGGACGTTTTTTCATGGAATGGTGGAAAAAAGACGTAGCCAGCTGGGTAAAACGTGACCGTAATCACCCATCGGTTATTTTATGGAGCATTGGTAATGAAACAGGAAAAAACGATGAACACAACATTACAGGAGAGATACATAAATATGATGACAATACCCGTCCGGTTACCGGGGGAACAGTATTTACCGGTGTTGATGTTAGCGGGTTTAACGGGCCGGCCGGAATGCCAGGGGTGTTAGAAAAATTTCACAAAGAAAACCCTAACCAACCTCTTGTACTAACCGAAGTACCCCATACTATTCAAACCCGTGGTTTTTACCGGGTGCCAACGTGGTGGCGCGACAAAGGCAATAAAAAGATTCATACATTTGAACCTTATGGAACCAAACAGATATTCTTCGATGGGCTCCCCCGTTATCGTTCGTCTTATGATAATTGCGGGGTCAGGATTAATGCCAGGACAAGCTGGAAACGTACCAAAAATACACCGTGGATTAGTGGTGAGTTCCGTTGGACTGGACACGACTGTCTGGGAGAGGCCCATTTTATGGGAGTAGAGTTCCCCAAACGGAGCTATAACAGTGGAGTACTCGATTTTGCCGGATTCCCAAAAGATTTGTACTATTTCTACCAGAGTCAGTGGACAAAGAAACCAATGGTGCATATCCTTCCGCATTGGACACATCCCGGGCTTGCCATTGGCACTGAAATACCTGTTGTTGCTTATTCAAATTGCGAAGTGGTTGAACTGTTTTTGAATGGTAAGAGTTTCGGGAAAAAGAATCCGGGGGAGTTGCTCGATTTTGTCTGGAACATTCCTTATGCTTCTGGCGAATTAAAAGCAGTTGGGTATATCAAAGGAGAAGTTGCAGCAGAAAAAGTGTTCATGACAGCTAAACGCCCCGTAAAATTAGAACTAACCACAGATAACCCAAACCTGAAGTCTGATAGACGTGATGTTGCTGTTGTGTCTGTTTCTGCACACGACGAGTTGGGAGAATTTGTTCCGTGGGTACAAAACAGGGTATGGTTTGAAATTGAAGGCCCGATAAAATTACTTGGATATGAAAACGGGAATCCTATTGACGGAACCCCGCACAAAGTTAACTACAGAAACTTGTTCTATGGCATGGCAAGAGGATTTTTTCAGGCAACGGACGAAGATGGGCCG
>JAJRSD010000037.1 GCA_024278975.1 Bacteroidota bacterium | reverse complement strand
GGTTATAAATTAGGCTTAACTGCAACACCAAAAGACTATTTGAAAAATGTTGACATCAATAAAGTAAAAGAGAACGACCCAAGAGAAATTGAACGCAGAATGTTGCGAGATACTTACGCAACTTTTGGTTGTGAAGGTGGCAACCCAACTTACCGCTATTCATTGATTGATGGTGTGAAAGATGGGTTTTTAATTAACCCAAAAGTTCTTGATGCAAGAATAGAAATAACAACGCAACTTTTATCTGATGAAGGCTATGCCGTAACTATTGCAAATGAAGAAGGCGAAGAAACTGAAACTTTTGTTTCTCGTGATTTTGAAAAGAAATTTTTCTCTGATAAAACAAATCGTGTTTTTTGCAAAACATTCTTAGAAAATGCAATGCGTGACCCAATTACTAACGAATTGGGTAAAACACTATTTTTTGCTGTTAGTCAAAATCATGCAAGAAAATTAACCGAAATATTAAACGAGTTTGCAGAAGAACTTTATCCGGGCAAATACAATTCTGATTTTGCGGTGCAAGTAACATCACAGGTTGATAATGCTCAACAAATGACAATCAATTTTACCAACAATAATCTGAACGGTAAAACAAATTGGTTAGAGGGTTACAAATCGAGCAAAACAAGAATTTGTGTTACGGTTGGAATGATGACAACTGGTTACGATTGCCCCGATTTATTAAATCTTTGCATGGCACGACCAATATTCAGTCCTGCCGATTTTGTTCAAATAAAAGGTAGAGGAACAAGAAAACACACTTTTGAATTTAAGCACAAAAACGAATTGGGCGAAGAAGAAATAATCCAACATGAAAAGGAATATTTTAAACTCTTTGATTTCTTTGCCAACTGCGAATATTTTGAGGAAAAATTTGATTATGACGAAAAACTAAAACTTCCCAAGCCAAGAACCAAAGGCGGTGAAGGTGGTGGCGGTGGTATCGACATCGACAAATACGAAAGTTTACGCCCCGACCCGCTGGTAATGGTTAAAGAACAAGCAATCGGTTATGAAGGAATGAGAATAGACAGGGAACTGTTCAAAAAGTTTGAAGACCGTATTGTTATGGACGACATTATTAAAAAGAATGTTGAACTTGGAAATTGGGAGCATGTAGTTAGCCATATTCAAAATGAGATTTTCGATAAACCCGAAGAGTATTTCAATTTGGAAAAACTGCGTAAAGCAGCCAAAATTGACAGAAAAATTTCAATTCGTGAAGTGGTAGAAAAGGTTTTTGGTATTATTCCCAAATTCAAATCAAAAGATGAATTATTGGAAGAAGAGTTTGATAAATTTATTTCTATTTATCCGCCTGATGAAGATGTAAATGTAAGAGCTTTGAAATATTTCTTTAAAGCTTATGTTGTTGACCAAGATATACGAGAGATTTTAAAAGCAAAAGATTTTCAAGCATTACAAACCAATGCGACTTTGCCTATTTCGGAATTTAAGAAAGTTGCACCTAAATACAGGGAGAAAGTTCCCGAATATATTGAAGATTATATAAACTTAGAGCTGTTTGCAGCGTAAAGGGAAGTTCTATTATGAATAAGAATAATCAAATTATCATCTATCAAACCGAAGACGGTAAAGTCAAAATAGAGACTCATTTTGAAGATGAAACAGTATGGCTAAATATTGACCAAATAGCAGAACTCTTTCAAAAATCCCGTTCTACAATCAACGAACATATTCTTAATATTTATAAAGAACGGGAACTTGAAAAAGAGTTTTCGATGAGAAAAATCGGAATTTCCGATTTTTCTACCAAACCTACTAACTTTTACAATCTTGATGTAATAATTTCTGTTGGTTACCGGGTAAAATCGCACAGAGGCATACATTTTAGAAAATGACCAACAAAGATATTTTGCAACATTCAGGAACCATAAGTCATCAAAAAGCAATAGAAAAAGCACATAGCGAATATGAAGTTTATAAAGAAAAAATAAAGAATAGAATTTCACAGGTAGAAAAGGATTTTATTAAACAGATTGAAAAAGTTTCTAAAAAATTAAAGAAATAGTTGCGAATTTACGAATAAAAAACAAAGAAATTCGTGCATTCCCCGATTAGCTCGGGGCAAGCTGTGGCAAAAAAAAAGGTAAAATATGACCGAACAACAAAATATAGAATACAAAAAATCATGGCACGATAACTACTTAAAATGGGTGTGCGGTTTTGCCAATGCAATTGGGGGTATCATATATATTGGGAAGGATGATAATGGGAATGTAGTTCACTTGGCGAATTATCGAAAATTAATGGAGGATATTCCCAATAAAATCCGCAATTCAATGGGAATTATTTGCGATGTTCAGTTAGAAGATGAAAATGGTAAAAAATATATTTCAATAAAAGTAAATCCATATTCTATTCCTGTCTCGTTACGGGGCAGATATTATTATCGTACCGGCAGCACTACAACAGAGTTAACAGGTATTGAGCTCAATGAGTTTTTATTGAAAAAGGCAGGCAAAACATGGGATGATGTAATTGAAGAAGGGGCTACACTCGAAGATATTGATACTGAAAGCCTGTCAAAATTTATTGAAGATAGCAATGGTAAAGGACGAATGCCTAATACAGAGGGCTTAAACACAAAAGAGATACTCGACAAATTACGATTGACCGAAAAAGATAAACTGAAACGAGCCGCTATTTTACTGTTTGGCAAAGACCCAAATAAATTCTATCCGAATATTCAGGTAAAAATAGGCAGGTTTGAAAAAGATGCTACTGATTTAAAATTTCAGGAAATAGTCGAGGGTAATTTGGTTTATATGATTGAGGAGGTTCAAATACAACTTAATCATAAATTCCTTACCCGTTCGGTTAGTTTTGAGGGGATGAAACGAATCGAAAAGGAGGCATATCCCATCGATGCTTTAAGGGAAATGCTTTTGAATGCGCTTGTGCATAGAACTTATATGGGGGCATCGGTGCAAATGCGTGTGTTTGATAATAAGCTGTCAATCTGGAATGAGGGCACATTACCTTTGGGATTATCCATAAGCGATTTAATGCAAGAACACAATTCGCGTCCGCGAAATCCGGTTATTGCCGAAGCTTGTTTTAAAGCCGGCTATATTGACACCTGGGGCAGAGGTATTTCAAAAATTATAAATTCCTGCAAAGCAGCTGGCTTACCAAAACCTAAAATCACAGAAAAAGACGGCGGTATTTTGGTGGAAATTTATAAAGAAGAACAAGTTACCCCGCAAGTTACCCCGCAAGTTACCGAACAAGTTAATGCCGATAATACAACAACTAGGGTAACAACTAGGGTAAAAACTAGGGGGGAGATTCGGAATGATTTCGGAATGATTTCGGAACGATTTCGGAATCATTTGTCGCCTGTATTATTAGAAGTAATAAAATTTATTGAAGAAAACCCTGAAATTACGGCTGTCGGTATAGCCAAGAAATTGAATAAAACACCAAGAACTGCGGAAAACTACCTTAAAAAACTCAAAGATTTAAAAATTATTGAGCATAAGGGAGCTAAACTGGGCGGATACTGGGAAATCATTGATTAAAAGGAAAACAAATTTATGTTAGATAATACAACCAAAAAAAGAATTGACGATTGCAGGGATATTTTGGTAGGAAAACTTCCCGACCCGAAATCGCAAATTGAACAAATCACCATTGCTTTGATTTATAAGTTTATGGACGATATGGATAAAGAATCCATCGAGTTGGGCGGAGAAGCTAAATTCTTTTCGGGAGATTTTGAAAAATACAGTTGGGACTCTCTTTTTGATGCAAAAGTAACAGCAACAGAAATGTTAAAATTATATTCGGAAGCTATTGAAAGCATGGAGAAAAACCCGAATATCCCACAGCTTTTCCGCAATATTTTTAAAAACGCTTATTTGCCTTACCGCGACCCCGAAACGCTGAAACTGTTTCTGAAAACCATAGGCGAATTTGAATACACGCACAGCGAAAAACTCGGCGATGCTTTTGAGTATTTGCTTTCGGTAATGGGAAGCCAAGGCGATGCAGGGCAATTTAGAACACCACGACATATTATTGATTTTTTGGTAAAAGCCGTTGACCCAAGCAAAGCAGATACAATTCTTGACCCGGCTTGCGGAACAGCAGGTTTTTTGATTTCTGCTTTTAAACACGTCCGCAGTAATGCTGAACTTGTTTCAGCTTCTAAACAGATTCCGAAACAAGTTCGGAATGACGGACTTACACCTGATGAGCGTAAAAAACTGATTAAAAACTTTATCGGTTACGATATTTCGCCCGATATGGTGCGACTCAGTTTGGTAAATCTTTATTTGCACGGTTTTTCTGACCCACATATTTTTGAATATGATACCTTAACAAGCGAAGAGCGTTGGAACGAAAACTTTGATGTAGTTCTTGCCAATCCGCCATTTATGAGTCCGAAAGGCGGAATACGACCGCATAAAAAGTTTACGGTAACTTCTAACCGTTCGGAAGTGCTGTTTGTAGATTATATTGCCGAGCACCTAAACCCAAACGGACGAGCAGGTATAATTGTTCCCGAAGGAATTATTTTCCAAAGCGGAAAAGCCTACAAAGAGTTGCGTAAAATGATGGTTGAAAATTATCTGTACGCAGTAGTAAGTTTGCCCGCAGGTGTTTTTAATCCCTATTCGGGTGTTAAAACTTCCATTTTGTTGATGGATAAAGCCCTTGCCAAAAAGAGCAATAAAATCCTTTTTGTAAAGATTGATAACGACGGTTACAATCTTGGCGCACAACGAAATTCAATTAAAGGCGGACAGCTTGGCGAAGCTATTGAACTTCTTGGGAAATATAAAGAAGCCACGAATACACGAATGGAAGACGAATCTATTCGTGAATTAGTGGCTAAATATAAAATTGCCCACGCCGTTGAAAAAGCAAAGATTGCCGAAAATGGGGAGTTTAATTTAAGTGGGGAGAGGTATAAAAACAATAAGTTAATTAGCCACTATTATAAGTTAATTGCATTGGGTGAAATTGTTGAAGTTAAAGGTGGCAAACGGTTACCAAAAGGTTGTAAATATTCTGAAAGTATAACTAAACATCCATATATAAGAGTTGCTGATTTTGGAAAGAAAACAATAAATCAGTCAAATTTGAAATATATTTCTGAATCAATTCATAAAGGAATTTCAAGATACACAATAAGTTCAGAAGATGTGTTTATCTCAATAGCAGGAACAATTGGTCTTACAGGAACAGTACCAAGCAACTTAGATGGAGCTAATTTAACTGAAAATGCTGCTAAACTTGTTATTCGCGACTACAGTGTTATATCAAATATATATTTATCTAATATTTTGAGTTCTGATAAAGTTCAAGAGCAAATAAAAAGTTTAACTCACGCTGTTGGTGTCCCCAAACTTGCATTATCCAGAATTAGAACTTTAAAAATCCCCCTACCTCCCCTATCCGTTCAAGAAGAGATAGTAGCAGAAATAGAGGGCTACCAAAAAATAATAGAGGGTGCAAAAATGGTAGTGGAAAACTACAAACCCCAAATTGATATTGACCCCGATTGGGAAATGGTGGAGTTGGGGGAGATTTGTAAAGTGAAATCAGGAGGAACACCAAGCAGAAATGAATCAAAATACTGGAATGGTGATATTCCTTGGGTTAAAACAGGCGAAATTAATTATGAAATAATTGCAGATACAGATGAAAAAATCACAGAATTAGGATTGAAAAACTCATCAGCAAGTATTATTCCCAATGGAACTATTCTTATGGCAATGTATGGTCAAGGAATAACAAGAGGAAAAGTTGCAAAGTTAGGTATTGATGCGAGTCTAAATCAGGCATGTGCTGCATTAATAATTAAAACCGAAAGACTTTCTTCTGGGTACTTGTTTTCGATATTACAAAGCAGTTATGAAAAATTACGAGAAATTAGTGATTCAAGAGGAGGAAATCAAGGCAATCTATCTGCAACAGTAATTAAACAATTCAAAATCCCCCTTCCCCCACTCGAAACTCAAAAACAAATCGTAGCCAAAATTGAAAAAGAGCAGGAATTGGTCAATGCCAATAAAGAGCTGATAAAGATATTTGAGCAAAAGATAAAAGATAGAATTGCCAAAGTTTGGGGAGAAGAAAAAAAAGAGGAACAGCAAACTTTGAGTATTGCGGCAGAGCCGAAAGTTGAATATAAAATAGGATAAATATTATTCGTGTATTCCCCGATTAGCTCGGGGCAAGCTGTGGCAAAAAAAATAAAAACCAGAACAACTACGAGAACTAACTTCAATAATGACAACAATAAAATTACTACCATATTTCAAAAAAAACACCATTGAAGCAGGCTGCGACGAAGCCGGGCGCGGATGTTTAGCAGGTCCGGTTTTTGCAGCAGCGGTAATTTTGCCCCCTGATTTTAAAAACGAACTTTTAAACGACTCGAAAAAACTTACCGAAAAACAACGTTATTTCCTGCGGCCAATAATTGAAAAAGAGGCAATTGCATGGGCAGTAGAAGCAGTTGACAATGAAGAAATTGATAAAATAAATATTTTAAATGCCTCGTTTTTAGCAATGAACCGAGCCGTTAAAAAGCTAAAAATAGTGCCCGAACATTTATTAATTGATGGTAACCGTTTTCGCCCTCAAACCGAAATTCCGTTCACATGCATGGTAAAAGGCGACGGACGTTTTTTTTCAATTGCCGCTGCTTCGGTTTTGGCAAAAACTTATCGCGACGATTTTATGGCAGAAATTCATTCCGAATTTCCGAATTACGATTGGGATAAAAACAAAGGTTATCCAACAAAAAAACATAGGGAAGGCATTAAAAAGCACGGTGTTACAAAATATCACCGAATGACGTTTCGACTGTTAGATGAGCAGTTAAAATTAGATATTTAGTGCTTGCCATAAAACACCAATTTCTTCGTTACGCTTGTGCTGAAAACAAACATTTACAAAAGTAAACTTATTGTTATTCAGCACTTCGCAAGCCTCGAACTTGACGTTTTCTGACTAAGCACTTAAAAATGAAGGGTTTTCGTGCAGAGACTATTTAAAAATTATTAGCTAATTTTACCACATGAGAATACTGATAATTATTTTATTGAGTTTTTCCCCCTTTTTTGTTTTCAGTCAAAAAGATACTGTAATATTTTTTGGTGTAAACGGGAAAGTTAATTATGTTGAAAAAGCTGATATCCGGAAAGAGATATCATCCGGGTTATTCAAAAAAACAAAAATAATTACTTCTAAAGCCAACGAAGATAACTGGCAATTTTTGTTTACTGAAAAGATTAAAATTGTTAATGACTCTACATTCAAAATAAAAATTAGAGGCGATGCATTTTCGGGACGTGTTAAACGACAATTCGAGATGCAGGAAAATGGCATTTATAAATTTACTGACTGGTTTGATGAACGGATAAAAAGAGTTGGTTTTTCGAAAACAAAAATACCTCTGATTCTTGAAGGAGAAGTTACTGATTTTTATTCAAGCGGAAGAATAAAATCTGTTTCGCAGTACAAAAACAACGAGCTAATCACCAACAAAAATTGGCTACCGAATGGTAAACCCGATGTTGATAATATTTTTTATTCGGTTAGCAGCAGACCTCTTTTCGAGCCGGGAATTGGAGATTTGCATAAGCATATTTTAAAAACGTTTAGCGATTCGGGAGTTGATGTTGCAGATATTGCAGGCAAATTAGTTATTGGTTTTGTTGTGAGAACCGATGGAACAATTGATGGGATACGGATTATTAAAGGTATTACAGGAAATGTTAATGCAATTGCATCTCTGGCATTTCAAACGCTACCGGGAATATGGGAACCTGCAAAATTAAATAATAGAGATGTAAATTATTTTCAACTTTTTCCAATCAATTTTATTACTCCCGAATACAATTTCGACTATTTGCAGATGAAGGGGAGTATGTTGTACTGGGTAATTAATTAGTGTTTGCAAATTTTTCTACGTCACTAAAAACCCTGAAAAAATTACCGCCCCAAACTTTGTAAATCTCTTTTTTTGTATATCCACGAGCCAACATCTCTTTTGTAATATTTGGCATTTCGCTAACATCGGCAACACCGTCTAATCCGCCACCGCCATCAAAGTCGCTGCCAATTCCAACATAATCAATTCCTACTAAGTTTTTTACATAATCAATATGATCAACACAGTCGGAAACAGTGGCTAATTTTTTAGGATATTTTTCATCCAGACTTCGCCATTCCTTTCGCAAATCACTTTTTTGCTCATCTGTCATCGATTCAAATTTTGTGTCCCAAATTACCCTCAACTCTTTCTCTTTTTGGTAACGAACAGTTGTTGTATCGGGGTCTTTGATATACGTGCTTAAAAGACAAATCTGAATTACACCACCATTTTCGGCAAGTGCTTTTATCATATCATCATTCATATTTCGTGGGTGGCGCGCAATGGATCGCACGCTCGAATGCGATGCAAAAACCGGAGTTTTACTCAGTTTTATAACATCGAAAAACGATTCGTCGGAAATATGAGAAACATCAATTAACATTCCTAAATCGTTCATCTCTTTTACAACTTCCTCCCCAAATTTGCTAAGACCGTTGAACTCGGCACCTTTGCTGTCGGTTGACGAGTCGCAAATATCGTTGTTAGACGAGTGACAAAGTGTAATATAACGAACGCCGCGGTCGTAAAATTCCGATACTCTTTTAATGTCAGTTCCAATCGGAAATCCATTTTCCATTCCAATATAAATTGCACGTTTCCCGGTTTTTTCAATCCGTGCTACATCTGCCGAAGCAGTAGCAACTTCTGCCATTTCGCTATATTTATCGCAAACCTCGTAAACAACATCAATCATCTGATTTGCTTTTTTGTAGGCATTTTCAGTGTTCTCTTCAGTTCGTTCGCGCTGCCCGGTAAAAGCTGCAAAAAACATGGCATCCAATCCACCATCTTTCATTCTCGGGAAATCTACCCTGCTTTTAGGAGGACTATTTCTAACACCAATATCGAAATTATCGTTCAGCAGAGCCATCGGCGTATCGCAGTGCGTATCAACCGTTAACGCTTTTTCGTGTATCTTTTTTGCTTTTTTATCAACTCCTTCACCTGAACTTATGTTTGCTAATAGAAGTCCTCCAACTATTAGTAGTGTCGAAATAATTTTAATCATACTATTTTTTTAATGAAGCGACAAGTATAATAATTCTATTTGGGAAAATGTTGATTTTCGAATAAGTTTTTGTAAAAATTACAGCCTTGAGTTAAAACTGATTATTCCGATTTTTTAATTGCATAAAGTCGGTTCATTGTCGAAATATAGAGAACACTATTTTGTGCAACCGGCGTAGAATTAATGGGGCTGTCGAGTTTAGTTGAAAAGAGAATGTTTAACTTTTCACCTTCGTCCAATATCCAAAAATCTTTTCCCCGCGAGCCCACAAAAACCTTTTTGTCAGCAACTAAAGCCGAGCTCCACATATCCATTTTAAGTTGATGTTTCCAATAAGTATCTCCATTTTCTGCATCGATACATTGCAGATTTTTGCCGCAGTCTGTAACATAAACCAGTCCGTTTGAAATGGCAGGTGTTGCTGCTGAATGTTCTTCCAGATTTGTTGACCAGATTTCGCCACTGTTTGTTATGTCTCCCGATTTTGTAGCGTCGATACACTTTAGCCACGCCTCTTTTTTACCCCACCAAATATCTCCGCCAACAGTAACATAAATACGATTTTTATAGAATACCGGCATCCCAAGAAAATTACTCGGACTCTCTTCTCTGTTTCTCAAATAGTCGTGAATATTCTTTTTTGGAGCGTCGGGGTCGCAATGAAATTGCCACACTTTTTTAAGAGTGTGAATTTTATCACGTGATGCAGACTGTGAAACTGCTTCGAACCCATATAAAATTCCATCGGGTCCGGCAAAAAAAACTTGTTTTTGTCCGTTTACTTCGCCCATTGCAGGCGACGACCACGAAGAGTGAAAAATGCGTGGTCCAAAATGTTCGTTATCTTTTGCAACCAGCCGCCCAGTTTTTTTATCTAATACAATCAAACCCGGAGCGTTCGGTGAGCTGGTTTCAAGATGTCTGTAATCAACTCCATTGCAAGTGTTTAAATAGAGAAAATCTCCATCGATTAAAATAGATGCATGTGGCGAATCGTGAGGAGTAATTCCCAATTGTAAACGCAAATCGTACGACCAGATAATATCAGCGTCTTTCGAAGTTACTTCGCTTGCAAACTCTCCCGAACGTGCCATGTACCAACCTTCGCCCTGAAATGGTCCGTCGTTACCATCAGTTTGCCCGTTAATATCGAGGCACAAAACTTCAGAACGATTGGTGAGAATATAAATCCGGTTACCTTCAACTGTTGGAGGCGAACAAATTCCTATCATTGGCCAGTCGTTGTGGCGGTCGCCTTCAATTCGCGGAACAACCAATTGCCAGCACAAACTTCCATCTAACTCGTTTAAACAAAGCAGAGTGCCACGGTCTCCCTCAAATCGCGCATCGCGTTCGTCGGCATTGTTTGCACCAATAAAAACTTTTCCCCCGGCAACTATCGGAGTTGCATAATTATGGCTTCCAATTGAAACTGACCACTTAATATTTTCACCGGTTTCCAGATTAAAAGAGGATGGCAACCCGGTTGCAGAAGAGATCATATTTCGTGTGTATCGTTCGCCCCATTGCGCATTTTCCTGGGCATAAACTGTATCGAAAAAAACGATAATAAACATACATCCTAAAATAAGAGTTAACCGGAACACGTTTTGAGATATTTTATTTGTTGTAAATTTCATTGGTTTAATTGCGTGGTTATCAACGCAAGATATTAAAAATATTCTGTTTCCGATAAATCTATAAATGTAAGTGCATTAATTTTTTGGTTGAGCTTTAATGTGAAAATGAATAGATTAAACAATATCTAATTTTATCTTTGGATAGATTTATAAAATTAGCAATATTTCAACCATGATTTCAAGAGTTTTTAGCTTATTATTTTGTTTGTTTATTTCCATCTCTATTTCTGCCCAAAGCTCGATCGATTTATCCGGCGAATGGGAAGTTAATCTCGATTCTGAAAATGAGTTAGTTAAAAAGTACCCGAACGAATGTAATACAAAAGGGGAAATTAATCTGCCCGGATCGCTTGCTGAAAATGGTTTTGGGTGGAAAACTACGGGTTCCGATTATGGAATTCTGACACCCAAATTCAAATATATTGGAAAAGCTTGGTATCAAAGGCAAATTGAGATTCCGAAGAGTTGGGATGGGAAACAAATTGAAATTTTACTGGAACGTGTACTTTGGGAATCGCGGATTTTTATTGATGGGAAAGAGCTGTCGAAACAAGACGCACTTGGCACACCACACATTCATAAACTGGGTAAAATTGCGCCCGGAAACCACGAACTCACAGTTCTGGTTAACAACGACATGATTCATAATATTGGCGATAAAGGACACGCTTATGGCGAATACACACAAACAATATGGAATGGGATTGTGGGTAAAATGGAGATGCGTGCAAAAGATGCAACTCACTTTATTTCAACCAATATTTATCCTGATATTCAAAACGAGCGAGTTGCTATAAAATCTGTTATTAAGTCTAAAACCGGAGGCACAGCAAATATTTCGTATAAAATTATTTCGGTAAAAACCAACAAAACTGTTTTGTCGGGGAACGTTGTACAAGAGTTAATAGCAGGCGAAACAAAATTAGAATTTACTTTTTTTACTGAAGGAAAACTTGTAAAGTGGACTGAATTCAATCCTGAAACTTATCTGGTAAAAATGTATTTATCGAATAAAAATTCAAAAGATTATTTTGAAGGCGAATTTGGATTTTATGAGGTTAGCAGCAACGGAACAAAACTGCTAATTAACGGTGTCCCCATATTTTTACGGGGTAATATCGACTGTGTACATTTCCCGTTAACCGGCTATCCATCGTGCAATTTAGATGATTGGACAGAAATTTTTAAGACCTATAAAAGTTACGGTTTAAACCACGTACGGTTTCATTCGTGGTGCCCGCCCGAAGCTGCGTTTAAAGCTGCCAGCCGCATGGGAATTTATATGCAGGTAGAGGCCTCAATATGGATTGACTGGTGGATGAGCACTGATATGATAAAAAAAGGTCGCCCCGAGATGGATACAAAAGGTCATCCGAAAGGTTTGGGTTACGACAAAATCCGCGATAAATTTGTTGTTGCCGAAATGAACAGAGTTGTGGACAGCTACGGGAATTACCCGTCTTTTACAATGTTTTGTATTGGCAACGAGTTGGGAAATTCGGATTTTACTGTGATGAAAAAATGGGTTGCAGATTTAAAAAAGAGAGACCCGCGCCATTTATATTCAGTTTCTACAGCACGCCAAATAACTGATGTTGACGACTACATGGCAACACATTATATAAAAGATATTGGCAGAACCCGCGGGCTAAATGGAGCACACACCAATTGGAATTTCGAGGAGACTTATTCGCAGATGGATATCCCGATTATTGCGCACGAAATTGGACAGTGGCCGGTTTATCCGCGCTGGAGCGAAATTGAAAAATACAGAGGAGTTTTAAAAGCCAGAAACTTTGAAGAGTTTAAACTTCAGGCCGAAAAAAACGGGATTGCAAACCTGGATAATGAATTTGCAGATGCCTCGGGCGCACTCAACCAAATAATGTACAAATATGAAACCGAGTCGTTTTTACGTACCGAAAGTTGTGCAGGTGTTCAACTGTTAAGTATGCAAGATTATCAGGGACAGGGAGAGGCACTAATTGGCTGGCTCGATTGTTTTTGGGAGAGTAAAAATATTACCACCCCCGAAAAGTTCAAACAGCATTTTAATACAACTGTCCCGCTACTTTTAATGGAGAAATTTGTTTGGCAAAACGATGAAACTTTTACCGCAAAAATTCAGGTATCGCACCACTCAGAAAATGATTTGAAAGGTGATGTAATATGGGAAATCACCACCGGAAACGGACGGAATATTGATTCAGGTAAATTTGAAAATATCAACTTTAAAAATGGATCGTTAACCAATTTAGGTGAAATAAATACGAGTCTCAAAAATATCAGTTCAGCAAAAAAACTAACCATTTCGGTCTCTGTTTTAGATACGCCCTTTAAAAATGAGTGGGATATCTGGGTCTATCCAAATTCACTTCCTAAAATAAATATTGATGATATTGTTATTGCCAACAAACTTGATTCGGCAACATTGAGCAGACTAAATTCCGGGGCGAAAGTATTGTTGCAAGCCAACGAATTGGGAACGGAAGAAACATCGGTAAAAGTACTTTTCTACCCACTTTACTGGTCGCTCACTTTTTTCCCGGGGCAAGGCAAAACCAATATCGGATTGCTGTTAAAAGAGAACCACGCAGCATTTAAAAATTTCCCAACATCGTTTCATAGTAACTGGCAATGGGAATCTATTTCTGCCGACGCCAAAGGTTTTATTTTAAACGAATTACCACACAATTACAAACCCATCGCACAACCAATTGACGATTTTCACCGAAATAATAAGGTGGGTTCTATTTTCGAAATAAAGGTTGGAAAAGGTAAATTATTGGTTTGCGGTTATAATTTAAATTCAGAGAAACCTGTGGCAAAACAGTTAAAATATAGTTTGCTTAAATATATGAATTCAGCCGATTTTAACCCAAAACAAACTGTCGATAAAAATTGGCTGAAAACAACATTTAAGACTATTCCGAAAGCTGAAACTGCAAATCTCCCAAAGGAGTTTAGTAACGCTATTTTAATTGTTGGTGCCGCAAGAAATCTTCAAACAGAAAATGAAAATATTCCATGGAACCCGGGAATAGACAAGGTTGAGATTTCAGAAAACACTACATATAATTTAAAAGCCGATGGAATCTGGAAAGACAAAAATGGTACTGCCTGGCACGGAAAAGAGATGCAACTGGAGATTGATTGTCCGGAGGGAATGTTAGGAACTCTACTTGTTCATTTTGCAGATTGGAACAATGTAGGGCGAACCGGAATATTAGATTTCGAAGGTCGAAAATCGAAACTTGGGTTACATCGTGGCAATGGTGTTTGGTTAAAATTTCATGTTATGCGCGAAGATAGCAACGATGGAAAACTGTTGCTAAAAACGTCAGCACAAACAGGTTCTAATTTAATGATTACCAAAGTTGTTTTGTTAAAAGAGTAGAGTTGGAATTGCAATTATATATAACTCTAAATCCGTTTGTTAAACAGGCTGAGTGGAAAAGGATACACAAATGGATTTTTACTAATTACTCTAATATCATCTGAAAAGTCATCAGATGAATCATTTAGCAGAAAGCACAGGAATTTAAAACCTGGCAATCAGTTGGTTGCAAATTCATCAGATGACTAAAAGTCCATTTATTTACTTTTTGGAGAGGACTCATGGTTTTCAATATCCAATTTTAAAATACCAATGTTTTTTTGCAATATTGTTGCACGTTAAAACAAATCAAACTTATTCTTTATGAGTAAATCTGGAATTAAAATCTATCCCTATCGTTGGGTTATTCTTGCTATCTACTTTATTATTAGTGCAGTAATTCAAATGCAGTGGTTAACTTTTGCATCGGTTTCGGGTGCAGCACAAGAGTTTTACCAAACAACGGCACTGCGTATCGACTTTCTGTCAATAATTTATATGATTGTGTTTATTGCGATGAGCATTCCGGCTTCGTATATTATTGATACCTGGGGACTAAGAAAAGGATTGATAATTGGCGCGCTTTTAACCGGAATATTTGGAACATTAAAAGCCTGGGGAGGGAACAGTTTGTTTTTGGTAACTGTTGCGCAAATAGGGCTGGCTGTTGCGCAACCTTTTATTCTGAATGCAGTTACAAAAGTGGGAGCAAAATGGTTTCCTGTTGAAGAGCGTGCAACCGCTGCCGGACTGGGAACTTTGGCACAATATGTCGGAATTATTATTGCTCTGGCAGTAACGCCAATGCTTATTCAGGTAACACAAAGTGGTGGTTACGACTTCGTAAAAATGCTATGGTTTTATGGTATTGCTTCAATTGTTTCTGCCATATTAATAATTATTTTTATGCGCGAAGAACCTCCTACACCACCAATGTCTGACGAGTTTACACAACGCACAAGTCCAATTGCCGGAATAAAAGAAATATTCGGAAACCGCGACATGATTTTATTGTTGATTCTATTCTTTATAGGATTGGGAATTTTTAATGCTGTAAGTACTTGTATCGACCAGATTTGCCAAAATTTAACCATGGACGAAACCGGAATTGTTGGAGGAATTATGTTGATAGGAGGAGTTTTCGGCGCAGTAATTTTACCCACAATTTCAGATAAAAAGCGGAAAAGAAAACCACTAATTGTAACTTGTATGGTTTTAATGCTGCCCGGATTAATTGGATTGACATTTTTTAATGAGTTTATACCGATGATGATTTCGGCATTTGTTTTTGGATTTTTTATGATGGGTGTTGGTCCGGTTGGTTTTCAATACGGTGCAGAAAGAAGTTATCCTGCACCTGAATCTACCTCGCAGGGAATAATATTAATGATGGGACAAATATCAGGAATTATATTTGTTTTTGGGGTGAATAAAATAGGAGTTTTTATAACAATGATTAGTTTTATAATTCTTACAATACTCAATATATTTATTAGTACACGGTTAAAAGAGTCGATGAACAAATTTTTATAATCCTGTACATCATCAAAAAACAGTTAAATATCTTTCAGATTACTTTTAATTGAAAATCAAACATACATTAACAAGTATGTTTTTATAAATTTGTTTTCTTAATAATTAGCTAAATGAAAGTTATAGACATTATAAACAGAGCAAAAAGTACCGTTTTTTCGTTCGAACTTTTACCGCCCCTAAAAGGAAATGACACTGCAAGAATGTATCGTACCATTGAAAGTCTGGTAGATTTCGACCCCAAATATATTAACATTACAACCCACCGCGACGAGCTGGAATTTAAAGAGATGCAAGATGGTTCGATTATTAAACGCATCGTTCGTAAACGTCCGGGCACGGTTGCTATTGCCGCAGCAATTCAGCATAAATTCGGGATTCAGGTAATTCCGCATATTCTTTGCGGTGGATTTTCGAAAAGCGAAACCGAGCATGTTTTAATCGATTTGAATTTTCTTGATATCGAAAATGTTTTGGCACTGCGTGGCGATGGTGTTAAAAACCAGCATGTTTTTCAGCCCGACCCAAACGGACATACTTATGCCAACGAATTAGTAACTCAAATAAAAGACCTTCAAAAAGGAAAATATTTGGAGCCGGATCTAAAAAATACCCATCCGCTTGATTTTTGTATTGGAGTTGCCGGCTATCCCGAGAAACATTTCGAGTCGCCAAACAAAGAACTCGACCTCACTTACCTAAAACAAAAAGTTGATGCCGGTGCCGATTATATTGTTACACAAATGTTTTTCGATAATAAAATATATTACAATTTTGTTAAAAAATGCCGCGAAATTGGAATCACAGTTCCGATAATTCCCGGAATAAAACCCATTAATTTAAAAAATCAGCTTACAGTTTTGCCCAAATTATTTAGTGTCGATTTGCCTTTCGAACTGGCAAGCGAACTCTCGAAATGCAAGAATAACGAGGATGCAAGACGGGTTGGAACAGAGTGGGCAATTTATCAATCGAAAGATTTAGTTGCAAATAATGCACCCTCGTTACACATTTATACTTACGGAATTTCGGATAATGTTGGAGAAATTGTAAAGGCAGCATTTTAAAATTAGTCGTTTGATTTTAGTAGTGAGATTTTAGTAGTGAGATTTTAGTAGTGAGATTGTATCCCCACTACCAACCCCGTCTTGCTGATTGATTGACTTGGGCGTAACTTTGCCCCCATGCGAAAAAATCAAAAATACAGCAAAGAAGAGATGTACCTTGCCATTGAGCAGTGGCAGGAAAGTGGGTTAAGCCAGAT
>JAJRSD010000036.1 GCA_024278975.1 Bacteroidota bacterium | reverse complement strand
TGTTTACGAAGACCCATGGGAATCAGGATAGCCTGAAATAGAAAACAACGTTCATTGAAAGTATTGCACATCCAAAATCAACAGATAAAATCGCATGATTTTAACTGAACGGGAGAAGTGTGCCCGGTTGCAAAACAAAACCAGCCAGACATCAGCTAAAAGAAAGGAGAAAGGGCAAAATTGTGTAAACAGGCTCAGAAAAAAGCATCGGGGGAACAACGAAAATGATTAAATCCCCTTATGTGTACCAATTGAATAACAACGGTTTAGCCCAACAAGATTTAAAACACAATTGAGCTTGCAAACAGTTGGTGGAGCAGCAATTATAAAAGGCAGTGGGGTATCGTAACTCACTGCCTTTTTTTTGGGCTCAACTGTGCCTTAAATCCTATATTGTTGTACGCAGTATTTTATGTCATTTGAAACGACATTTTAATATCATTATAGTTTTGATTTTCTAAATCAGTTTTTGATAGTCCGAAATAATAAGTTCCACTTCCACCATATTTTGATAAATCAGTATTTGAGTCATCACAATCTAATTGTAAGAGTAATTCATAAGTTTTTGACAATTCTAATATATTATTCCAACGTTTTTTATATTCTGAACTTTCGGCTAAATAAAGACCTAATTCTTTTGAAGCGAATTCATAAACTACACTTGATTGGATTGACCTGTCGTATCCAAGAATTTGATGCATTTTATTTGAATCTTCGTAAAGTTCTTCTATTAGATATTCATCTGTTGGTTGGTAAAAATAAAAGTAGAAGTCATCATATTTTTTCTCAAACTCGAATAGTTTATAATTCTCATCGTCTGGTATTGTGTAAAATTGAAAATATTCGATTTCAGCTGTTTTAAATGTCTGATTTTCTTCAAGGTCATTTGGGAATTCCGTTCGGATGATATTTTCAGTTTCGCTGAATATAAATTTAAATGGTTGGTTTATTCCATTAAATTCTTTCCATTCTTGGTCAAGGCTTAAAAAGACGTAGAAAAATCCTTTTTTCGGCAAGATGTTTTCATTGTCAAATTTTGCTAATTCAGATAAATTATATTGGGCACAAAATAACATTGATTTATTGTCAGATTTGGGCCATTCAAAGTCTTTTGGCAAATCAGGTTTTCCACCGATTTTTGATTTTCCAACTTTTGCGTTTTTATCATCACTCGATTTAGTCCGAATTCCAACAGTTGGTCTAATCATTTTGATTAGTTTTTCTTTGTCGGATTTTTCAATTTCGATTTCTTCTGAATTCCGAATGAATGATTTTATTTTATCTAAATTATTTTTTCTGAAGCTGAACATTTATTTCTGCGTAATTTTTTTTGGGATATTGCGTACAACGGTGGTGCTAAGTTTAGTTGCCGATTACGTGCGATTCAATTTTCAAGCTGTTACAAATTTGATACGAGCTAATAACGCTGAACTTACCACCGCCCCGGCAATTAAATTTAACACGTGTTACCTGCTGGGTTTTAATTTCCATTCATAAAACTGTTTCACTTCCATATTTACCACTGACCTGATTTTGTTTTAAGTGTTGGCAAAAAAGCGATAGAAAACAGACAAGCTCTTTTGCAATTTTTGGTTTTAGTTTTGGCTTGTGCGAATTGCAAATGTGTTTGGCTGTGTGCGAAGGCAAAAAAGCTTTCTTTATTATTACTAACAATTTATTCATTTATTTTTATTACAATAATTCTTCTAAAAATATTTTAATCATAGTTCTGAATCCTTGCTTATTTCCGACAGACCGAGATTTGGAGTATCATGAAAATAACACTTTGGTTGTTGATATATTCGTTCCAAAATACAAGATGAATACACAGCATGTTTGATTATATTAATAGTCTATGGAATTTCTTTTTTGTAATGCCTAAGTCTATCAAACTCACTAACTAACTCCAAATCAGCAAAAAAATGGTCGCAATAAGCCATTTCTACTAGTCGATCACAGTCATGTACAAATATGTCAATGTTATTACTGTTAATTGCTAAAACCGATGAAGTATAAATACTTTGCATGCGGCCCGGTGAAGAATCTTTAAATCCGGCAGGCCCATCGATAAAGATTATATCCCAACATTCATTTAACACATTTATTGGTAAGCAGAGCAATAGTTTGTCAGGTGTTTCTTTCAACAATCTTTTCCAGTTTTTTAAAACAGTCGTATACTCAATCAAAGATACTGTTAGCTTTGGGATTATAGTTCTTATTTTAACGAGCCAGGAAACGGAGTTTTCTATAAAATAGGTTTTACCCTTTTTGTTTGCCCTTATCCATATTTCACTATCAAATCCAACACCATAAACCAACATATTACAGCCTTTCTTTTCAATTATGACATTTGCAATGTACTCATACTCTTTAACAGAAAGTTGATCAGGATTTTTTTTCCCAAGTCTGATGATTGCTTTTTTTACAGTATATTTTTTAAAGATGGAAACAATCATTATTTATATCATTTTAGGAAGAACAGTTTCTTCAAATGCCTGACTGTAAATATTATCAAATTGAATAAGTTCGTTGTGGCTTCCGTGGTATGAAATTGTTCCATTCTCGATAGTATAAACATAATCTGAATGTCGTGCAACTTGAACCCTGTGTGTTACAAAAATAATTATCATATCTTTTTTCAATCTCTGCAACAGTTCAAGTACAAAGTGTTCTGTTCTTCGATCCATAGCTGCTGTAGCTTCATCAAGTAACAGAACTTTTGGTTTTTGGTATAAAGCCCTGGCAAGTGCAATTAGCTGTTGTTGTCCTCCTGAAAGGTTTGTACTATTTTCATTGATTACGGTGGCATACCCTTGCTGAAATTCCATGATAAATTTATGAAAGCCATATTTGTTGCAAAACTGTGCAACATCCCCGGCAGCTTCTTTTATATTTTCTAAACATATGTTTTCCAGTATTGTACCATTAAATAATTTTACACTCTGAGAAACAGAAGCAACTAATTTTCTCCATTCGAAATGATCGAGTTTATTCCAGGCTTCACCATTTACCATTATATTCCCAGATTCTATAGAATAAAATCGTTGTAGTATGGAAAGCAATGTGCTTTTCCCACATCCAATCTCCCCAAAAAAGGTTACAATCTGGCCTTGATTGATTGTAAAATTAATTTTTCTTAATAGTAATCTTCTTCCTGGAAACCGAAAATTTAAATCATTCACACATATCGTTTTCACTTCATTTAAATACCTAGAATCACCTTCGATTAATTCATTGTATTTATATTCAGGTTCATCTGACGCAAACTCATACATTCTGTCAAAAGCTACTCTTGCTTCTTGAAAATTAATATTTGACATTGCTATACTTATTACTGAGCTAATCATACTCCCTGTCAAGGTCATGATTGCCATCATCTGTCCCAACAACAACGTTCCCTCGAAAACGAGGAATGAAGCCCAACTTATTATCAAGATCAAAATTACGGTGTAACAAATCTGTGTAAGTAATCCAATTTTATTACCTAGTAATCCCAAATTAAATATTTGTTTCTGTAGGATTGAATATATGGTCTTTATAATGGTTGAAAAATGAATTTCTTTATTTGCTGATTTGATTTCACTAATGCCTTGGATTGTGTCAATATATTTACTCTGCATCATTGAATGACTCTGCATAACCATTAGTTGAGAGTTTATAACTCTTTGGTTATAAGACCATGCCAGTAATCCGAAAACCGGGATGCTTAACAAACTTAACAAACCAATTGAGCTTGAAAGAATAAAAATGTAACATAACGAAGCAATTACTTTTAGTACATCTATAAGTACACCATTTGTAAATTTGATAATGGTTTGCCTGATACGGGACGTATCATTCAATCGTGTAATCAAGTCTCCGGAAGTTGTACCATTAAAAAAACTTCGGGGTAAAAACACCAACTTATTAAAAAAGAAAGAAACTATACGATTGTTAAAATCCTGCCCTTGCTTAAGTAAAATGACCCCACGAATATAACTTATTACTGCCTTCGCAAATAAAATAACCAATAAAATGAGTAACCCAATTGTTAACATTCTAAAGTCTTTACTCGGAAGTATTACGTCTATTAGTTTTTGTGAAAAAAATGCAATAGCAAGTCCGGAAACAGCTAGCAAAATACCCAAAACTGCCCCAATAGAAAGAACCACAATATCTTCTGATATCAAGGATTTTATCCATTTGATCTTCAATTTTGTTTGTTTATCTTTTTTAATAAAACTGTTTCCGGGGTGCAGTTTGAGCATTGTTTTTGATTTCCAAACAGCTTCAAGCTCATCTTCCTGATATTCAGTAATGCCCCAGCCGGGATCGCCAATAAGAAATCGCCCCATATTATATCCATAGCATATTACATAATGTTCCAACTTCTCTTCTTTCAGTATATGAAGGATTACTGGCTCTTTCAACGCTTTTAAATCTTTTATGCTGGCCTCAAAGCCTTTTGCGTTAAAGCCAATTTTATTTGCAACCTGGTACAAGCCCAATAGGGTCGTACCTTGTTTTGTGGTACCGCTAATCGACCTCAGTTTTTCCTGGGTTGTATTGCCACCATGAAATTTTACTATTGAAACTAAACAAGCTAATCCGCAATAATTCTCGGCATATTGTTTTGTGAATGTCTTTTTAATGTGTTTAAGTTCTTTGTTCATTTGGTGTATTTTTTTCGTTTTTATGGTCTTTTACAGTGTTTAATATTATTTCAACAATTTGATTGGAGTTATTTTCCTTTTCAAATTGTCTTTTCATTTTGACTACATTATCTTTGTAGGAATCATAGTTCATTTTTATCAAATTCAGCTTATTTGAAATCTTGTTAACTGAATCTTTCTCAATTCTCCCCCTTAAGCCCAATGAGTGATAAACAACTCTGGCAGAATTGCCCGGTTGATCCCAGTGTCTAGAAAGAGGGTAAACCAGCATCGGAACTTCACAAAAAACACACTCTGTAATGCTGTTCATCCCTCCATGTGTAATCATAATATCGCATTTTTGTAATAAATCGATTTGAGGTAAATGCTCAAAAACAAGCATATTCTCGGGAAGAGGTAATAAGGTATTAATATCGAAATGCTCACCGGTTGATAAGATTACTAAATCAAAGGGATTATAACGCGCGACCTTAACCATTCGTTGAAAAAAGACATTGCACCTTTTGAGGTCGCTCTTGGTAATTGTCCCCATCGAACAATAAATAATGCTTCCTTTTCTAGAGTTCTTAAATTTTTCGATTTTTTTAACTAAAACATTATACCTTGGATGTTTTATTTTCCCTTCTCTCTTTACGTTTACCAATGGCCCTATACGGTGGGTCAACTTTTCTTCATTATGTGGAAAATCAAAAGCTTTGGGTGAAAGTATAATTCTGGGTAGTCCTTTAATACCAATTCCAAAAGACCGTTCTAAGTCGATATATTTGTTAAAGTTATATCCATATGAACTAACGATTGAATTACAGATACTTAGAGGATCTCTGTTCTTCAATAAGTTCAATCGAATTATTAAATTAATTCTAGCTCTAATTTTTCTTTTTTTCCATAATAAATCGCAGTAAAAATTGTTAATGATAATTTTCCGAGGAAGATAATAGTGAAAAAAGGGAGGAATGCCTTTTATTCTCCTAGTATCGGGTTTGGTTTGAAGCAGAATAGTCGGCACTTTGTAGATACTGTAAAGAGCTGACTTAAAGGCAACTTGCTCATCAAGAAGTACAATGTCGGGCTTTATTTTGAGAATCAGTAATTCAAATTCCTTAATCCATTCTTTTTTTAATGTGGATTTCTTATTGGAATCAATATTTTCACCAATCTTTGTTTTTATTGGAGCTGGTATTGGTATTGGTGGAAAATAAATAAATCCTTGCCTTTCAATATCATTCTTAAAATCGTATTTCAGGGCATAAATAATCGAATGATTTGCTTCCTTGAGCAACTTTGCCATTTTTAATGTGGCATGATAATGCCCTTTGGCTGCCAAAATATCAATTAGGATTTTTGCCATCAGATTCGATTCTTATAATATGTCTCAAATGATTAAAGTATTATTCTACTGGTATAAAGTTAAATAAGTAATCAAAATCAGAAATGGTTACTGCAGTTTTATTAATATCTTTCCAGAAATCATTATAATACTTATTCTTGAACTGGTTGGGAATGAAAATATTACCTGGGATTCGTCTACGCTTTTTCCGTTTCTTCAAATTTACTCCAGTTTGGTATGTTTTATAATAAATTGATCCTTTATATAAAAGATTCTCTTTCTGCGGATCTCTAATCAAAAAACCATTTGAAAATTCGGCTAAATAATAAGTATGGTTTGTAAAACCATACCTTACATATTGATAACTACCATTATTTTCAATTATTTCTTTATTCTTTTTGTTTATAAAAGCATTTTTATTTGTTATGGCTATAGAATACAAACAAGTATCCTTTTTATTGATTATAACCTCACAATTCATTATCGAATCCAAAACTGATTTTTTACTTAATAAGTAAATCTTAATAAACAATGAATCTTCTATTTTTACATAATTAAATGTATTAGGAATTTCTTTCCAAATAAAACCGTTTAATGGAAAGCCAATGTATTTTGCAATTGACAATTTACCTGTACTTGCGGTATCTTTCACGACTCTTTCTTGTATACTAAACGAATTAATTTTTTCACCTTGATTTAAATTATTAAACTTACGGTGTGTTAAATCTAAATCTACACTAACTATCTGGGTGGTATCATTATTAGTCAGTAATAAATAATTTAAATACCCTCTATAATAATTTTTATTTTTTAATTTACTGTAAGTATTATCACAACTTTTCTTTAATAACGCAGAAGCGTAACTTGCTGAAATAAAGACTTCTTTAATACTGAAGCTTTTTTGATTTAAAATATAAGTGTCATTAAAGTCCACAATAATAAACGTACCAGAAAAGTAATTTAAATGTTGTATTCTAATAGAATCACCAACATTGCCTTCAAGTTTGAATTCACCTTCAATATTGGTAATAGAAGATGTCTTTTTTGTAAGATTATATATTGTTGCGAAATTGACAGTTTTATTATCTTTGTCAATCAAAGTTCCGGTAATTTGTGCCGTTGAATAAAAAGATACAACCGATAAAATACAACATAATAGAATTTTCATTTTGTGTGTATAAAAAAGGGATACCAAAGTTAAACAAGACTAAGGTATCCCATTGTTTAAATTAATTAATTAAAGGTTATGGTAATTCCATAAACTTGTCCAATTCCTCTAACTTCTTCTTCATAAAAATCAAGTACAGCACCACCAAATTGTGATATTAGCCAATCCCATGCATCCTGACAGGCACCGGTAAGCCATTCCCAAACATCTCCTAACCAACCACCACCATTGATACATTCCATTTGTTCAAAACTCAATTCTTTCATAATTTTTAAAAATTAATTGTAAAATAATAGGCTAATTGCCCCCTCTTACATATGCCTATTTGTAAAAGTCGCTCCCGGATAGTAGTTTTGTGTGGGCGGTTTACAAAAACTGTCTGCCTCCCCAGGTCGGGAACAAATATTGCGAGTACTTGCCCCTGGGGAGGCTTACCAAATGAATTTATTCTTATCGGTTATGGAAGGTTTCATGTAGACTTTATGGTTGTTTGTGTACTTGAGTCTGTGTGCTAAATAGTTAGTAACAATTGTTATAAAGGATACTTTAAATGTAAAGATTTTAATTGAAATTTCAAATAACATAATAAATAAGTGAGTTGGGAGAATTGCACTCTTTTGCAAATTTTGGTTTGCGAGTAGGCATGTGCGATTTGCAAATGTGTGCAATGTGTGTAGGCTACCCAAATTGCCCCATAGGGCAAAAGCGCGTTGGCAAAACAAAATCTTGTTCGAAGCACTTAAATTAGTCATTATCGGTATAATTTTTTATATGTCAATTTCAGTTTGGTTTTCTTTTTCTCAACCTTGCAGGTAACTTATTTATATACGCACCATTATTACATCTACACTCAAAATGATTAGCTAAAACTACATATACACAACCAAATAAGGAATGTATAAACAATTTTAACCTCTGCTGCCAGATGCCTTCTAGTTTTAACTGTTTACTTTCTTATCTTAATGTATGCAATCATTTTTTTCAAATAAAATCTACATAATAACAATTACGGGAACATTTTTAAAATCTCAACAGAAAATACGATTCGGTGTAATTGGCTAAAGCTAATTATTTTGGCTTGCTAAATGTATAAAATTATTTTCACAAAGATAATTTAACTTTCTTTATTGCTGCAGGCAGTCGTAAGATTTGAGTTTGGATGGTAAAGTTTGAATTGAAATCAATACAGAAAATATCACCCTCTCCAAAAATCAAAAAAGTCAGGGTTTCACTTCAAGTGAAACCCTGACTCCCGAAACCCTGACTGCTTGTAAGAAAGCTGCGCTCTTTCAATCGTAATTCTATTCCTGCAACAGGTTTGCAAACCGGGCTTTGGTAAATTTCCCGGCGTTGTGCGATGTAACTGCCATGCCAACCAGTAACTCTTCAGGTAATTTCTGGCTGAATGTTGTGTAGAGGTTCCAGGTTTTATTGTTGCTGCTTATGTATGATTCAAAAACATCACCCCGGCGTTTTAACCGAATAAAAGTGTCTGGAAAATTTACATCGAACTTATTTCCTGCGGTTTCCTGATTGGGATAAACCGCTTTCATTTTGCCCCCTTTTTCCTGGCGATACTGAAATTCGCAGCCTCCGTTATTTTTATTGCGCGGCGTGTTGTCGGGGAAAACCTGAAAATAGACATGCCTGCTGTTATCGCTTAAATCGGCGCGTGCCATAATACCGGCTTTTGTATATTGGTGTGCTTTTGTTAAACCCAGAACCTGAACGCTCACATCGAAGTCGCCCTTAATCTTTTTATGCCCGAAATTAAATTCATCGTTTGTCCCCCAAATGTCGGAGCCACCCGCCGTAATTTCAATTTCATTCCCGTTAATTGCCATTTTGCCAGTTCGGGTAGCTGCCCCAATATCGGTAAATTTAAGCTCCGAAAAGGGAATTATTTTACCTTCTGTTTTTTCTGCCGACCGCTTTTTGCCGATACAAAAAATATGCTTATTGCCGCGCAAATATATTCTCCCGTTGCTAATGGCAGGCGATGCATTCATTCTTTCGCCAATGGAGTTTTTCGCAATAAATTCAAACGAAACCCCGGGTTTAATAACCGTAATTACACCCTCATCGTTTGGCATGTAAATCAGTCCGGCTGCCAAAACCGGCGAAGCATATTGTTTTCCCAGATTTTCTTTCCAAAGAATTTTGCCTGTGGCCACTTCAATACAAAACACCCTTCCGTTAGTCATGGTGGTAAAAAGATAATCGTCGGTACAAATGGGTGAAGGAACATAAACAGCACCCTCTTTGGTTTGCCATACAACGTGGCTGTCGCTGACATTGCCCGTACCATCGGGCTTTATTGCCAGCAAAAGACGTTGCGGCCAGGCACTGCTCATAATTACCAAATCCGATTTTTCGTTGTAAACCGGACTGGAACAGAAGTCTTCGGAAGGACCTTCAACAAACCAGTAACGCGAACCGTCGTCGGGATTGTAAGAGGCAATCTCTTTATTCCCACCAAAAATCATTTGTGTTTTGCCGGCTAACTCCCGAAAAATGGGTGTGGAAAAACTGTGAGCCGATTCGTTGTGCGGTATTTTCCAGATAATTTCGCCGTTGGTTTTATCTAACGCAGCCAAAAAACCACCTTTTTTACTGTTCCCGTTAATAATTACCTTGTCTTCGAAAAGAGCAGGAGAGCAACTGAAACCGTGCGGGCTGTAAAATTTACCGGGTCGTTGCAGCCAAATTTTTTCTCCTGCAAAATTATATGCTGCCACCACAACATCGTCGCCGTCTAAAAACGATACGTAAATTAATTTTCCGTCGGTAGCGGGTGTGCCCGATGCGTAACTGTTGTCGCTGTGTTTTTTCTCAAGCGAAGTTTCAACGACTGTTTTTTGCCACAATAAATCGCCATTGTCAGCATCGTAACAAAGCAAAATCCGCTCTTTGGTATCGAGGTTTGCCGAAGCCGTAAAAAGCCTGTCTCCCCAAATAACGGGAGATGCGTAACCTGTTCCCGGCACCGGACTTTTCCATAAAACATTTGTAATGGAGTCCCATTTTACGGGTAAATTTGTTTCAATACTGGTTCCGTCTCCATTTGGGCCGCGCCAATTGGGCCAGTTTTGTGCATGCAAAAACGAGGTTGAGAGAAGGGCAAATAAAAGAAAAGTTAATCTTAAAGATTTTACGTTGGTCATTCGGTTTAATTTAAATTGAAAATTATTTTTCCTAAAATTATAAATATTTTGTGATTTACATAACCTTTGCGCAAAAGAGATATTATTCTCAAAATTTCATTTTTACACCTGCAAACAGCATTCTTCTATTGTCGGGATAACGGGTAACAGTCTGATATTTCAGGTCTGCCAGATTTTTTACTTCAACATAAACTCTGGTATTTTTTGTTTTACCAAACGTGTAACCCATCGTCAGGTTTAAAGAGAGAAAATTGCCAAGGGGAGCTTTCCCATTTTCGGCTACCCAGCTTTTATCCACAAACCGGTCGTTTTCGTATGCACCAATATAATTGGCAAACAGGCTAATATCAAATGAGCTATTGTCGTACATTATCCCTGCATTTGCAATAATGCCGGGTGTTTCCGTATCCTTTTCCATTTTGCCATCAACTTTCATTTCACTTTTCATAAAAGTAAAATTGGCAAATAACGAAAGATGCGAAACAGGCAACCCTTTTTTTGCATCAACTTCAACTCCGAGATTACGTTTATCTCTGTTTTCGTAGAGTTCCATCAAATTACTATCGTCATCAATAATTGTCTCGCCGCTGTAACCAATTGCATTTTTCCGATTCACACAAAAAAGGCTAAATGTTAATTCATCGCCGGATGCAGTAACTTGCTTAAATCCTGCATCGTACTGAAACCTTATCTCATTTTCGGGGGCCGTGCCTTCGGCAGTGAGACTACCTTTCCGGGGCGAAATATTGCCACCGGAGAAATGCCCGTGAAGCGATGAAGATTGTGAAAGCAGATAAGAGGCACCAAAAACAGATTGCCAAACAAGCGGAGCAGTTTCATCAATAATTGGCTGAAAGTTGCAGTTTATTATTTATTCTTGAAATTGCCGTGGCCAACGAAAGTGGTTCCCGAACAATGGAAGTATCTTTTGAAATCAGGAATTGATGACCAAAAACATCCACGTTTCCTAATTCCTTAATTTCGGGGACTAACTTAAATTGAATCGTTTCTGCTGTTTTCTGTGGCAAGAGTACCGATACCCTTTTTTTGTTGTAACCAACTACCGAAATTAAAATATGATATCTTCCTGCGGTTAAATTCTGAATTTCGAAATATCCTTCGCGGTCGGAGCTTGTCCCAATATTTGTTCCTTCAACAACAATATTGGCACTGCCAATAAATTCGTCTGTTTCAGCATTAATAATCTGGCCTTTAAGGGAAACTGCAGATTGCCCGAAAAGATTTACGATGAAAAAGAGAGATGTTATGAAAAGAAGCAGTCTCTTAAACCTGACCCTTAAAATTGATTTATTCATAAAAATTAGAATGGCTGTTCATTCAAGATTGACAACATTTCAAAAGGTTCAATATCTACTTAAAAACCGCTGAAGTTTCCTCTCTGTTTTCCATAATTATTTCGATACCACTGAGTAGTGGTAATATTCCCTCAGCCGGAAAAACTAACCTGAGTTTTAGTTTATCAGCAACTTTAACTCCTTTAAATGTTTTGACAATTAATTTATTCTCTCCGCCGGCTTCCTTGGCAATATTGAACTCTTTCAGAGCGGTTTCTCCCTGAATATCAATGTTGAAAATCCGATTATCAGCCTTTACGTTTTCAATTTCAGCAAAATATAATTTTACCGTATAAAATGTATTTTGCATTTTTTCTTTCGAAAGGGTTACTTCAATTTCGTTAACTCCATTTATGGCAGAAGCAGCAACAAAAGTGTGGTCACCAGCTTCAATATTAAATGAATTTGTGCGGATGTAACCAATCTTGTTTTCATTTGCATCGTTGCTCAGCGTTCGGTGTTGCATGATTAAAGTTGTGTCGGCAGTAACAAATTTAACGTCAACCGGAACATCGGGACTTCTGCCGCCCACACTTGGATAGTCGAGCCACAACGTATTGTTACCGGCAACCCTGTCGCCCGGAGCACCAAAATTAATTCCCAGTTGCTGAACTGGTTTCCCACTCCAGTCAAATTCATTGTTAGTCCAAAACTCCAGCCGCGGCATGTAAACAAACGAAAGCGATGTTTGATTCTGATAAGAACACTGACAGGTGCGCGTATAGTCGGGCGCATTTAACACGCCGTTGGCGGCAATTAAATTCGACGTACAACCCGATTTAAAACCTCCAAGATTTCCGGTGCCTCCGTTCGTTCTCAAATCGTAAAAACCGGCAGCTCCCGAACGAAATGAAAGCAGGTTTTCACTTGCAATAACATAATTACAACCGTAAGTTCTGGTGTATTCCCAAACAACTTTCTCGCCTGTAATCGGGTCAACCCGGTCAATTATTTCCCCTGTTTTTAAACTGAAAGCATGATTTTCAACAATAATTTTTTCGCCATGAATAATAGGAGGATTATTGTACTCTATTTTTTTATCCCAAATTATTTTACCGTCCGATGCCCGGTGCGCAATCATTCTTTCGCCGGGTTCGCCACTAACCATATCGCGCGAAGGCCGGGTGGCCTGTAGAACAATATCAAACTCCTTGCTGTAACTTAACCAGCTCCCAAATACATCTGTTTTATTTTGCCAGATAGTATCACCGGTTTCAATATTCAGTGCTGTTAACGAAAAGTCACCCTCCAGTTCGATGCCGCGCCGCGCAAGTAAATTCAACATTGCAGCAGGCAATTTGTCGAGCAGATAAATTACCCCATCGCTTGAAGTGATACCGTTATGAAGGAAACCATATTTCGACTTTATTTTCCATTTTATATCGAAATTATTCCTGTCGGCAACTATTAATTCGTCGCTTGCACTCAACCCGTATTCCGACTTTCCACCAGTTCGCTCATTTCTGGCTTCAATAAGTTCAATAAAAGTTTCAATATCTTCTTTCGATTTCAGGCTCTTTTTAATTTGGGTTGAAAATTTTGCGAAGTTAGCTCCCGCAATCAGGTTATTTCCTGAAACGCCGAGATAAGCACACTGCGCACTGCCGGGCATCCACATCGTTTCAACGGTTTCCCCCGTTTCAATATCGAGCACCTGACATGAAATTCCCTGTGCTACATAAACCAAATCGGGCGTTACAATAAAATTTGTTCCTCTCACATTTACCCCCGGAATATGTTCCTGGTTATACCGCGTTACCAGCGGAGCATCGACGTACGATTCATTGTAATAAACACCAAAATTATTGAGTGTTTCAAACTTTTTCTTCCAAAGAACTCTCCCCGTATATACATCCCGCGCGCTGATACTATTTATACCCTGTATAATTAATTTCCCGTTAATAATCTGTTCCGGTGGTCCGTGCCCGTGACGCGGGAGTACATCCATATTCGAATTTCCTCCAAACCAGAGAACGCCAAGCGGCAGTTTTACAAGTTCATCGTCCGACTTAACAGTGTTTGCAATACTGCCATACAAATGTGTCCAGTTTGCCGAACCTTTTGGCGCACCCTCACTTGAAAGCAAAACAAAACCGGAGTTACTATTCAGTATCGTTAGTTCATCGAAAGAATTGGGTTTATCCGAAGTCAAAATATTTGTAATACGCTTGTTTTTACCTCCAATCCAGATTTTACCACCAAAAGGACGTGTTGATGCGTGAACTTTTTCGAGCAATATTTTTGCCGATTCCGAACTATAATTACCAATGTCTTCGATTATTGTTAGTGAAGAAAAATAGGGTGCAAAATCGATATTCTCCGGACTGTTTTGAAGGAAGGCCACTCTATTTGCTTTGAAACCCATGGCGTCAAATTCGCTCCTGAGTTTGTTAATTTTTGAGGCATCGGAATCAACAGCAACAATTGTAAGGTTCGATTTTTCGGCAATTGCTGCAAGAAGTTTCGGATTGTTCACTCCAAAATAAAGTGCGTATCCATCATTTACTTCCGTTTCGTTCAGAATTTCATCTGCCCTGTTATAAGTTGATTTTGAAATCTTTGTTTTGTTTAACCGGGCAGCGATGTGAACTTCTTCTCTCGGAGCAGTGGCACCAAAAGCCATAATTTTACCCTCGAGTGTAACAGCAAATAATTTACCATTTGCAGCAATTATTCTTCCAATATTTCCATCAATTGCTTTTTCCCATAAAACGGTTGGCGCTTCGTTTTTATTTAGCTGAATTGCAGTCAGTTTATTTTTACCACCTGCATACAAACGCGAACCTGCCTGAATTAAATCGCCCGACGCATCAACCGGCAGCGACCATAAAATTTCATCAGGATTTTTGGGGTCTCTTGCAACCACTGCTTCTCCTGAGAAATAGAAAACATCCTCATCTAAAACAGGGTATTTCTCCATTAATTGCGAAACTCTCTTTCCGTCTTCACACGTATAAATATAAGTATTTCTATCGCGATGATGATTAACAAAGTAATCGCCCCGGGTACAAACAAACGCCCCTCCACTTTTATTGTAATCGTTTATGTAGTAATATTTTAGCTCCCCTGTTTTACGGTCAAAACATCCGGGTACCGAGCGGCCTCCCGGAATAAAGAGGTAATCATCGTTCAGCGCCATTGTGCCTTGCGGAGCAATTCCTGCAAACGAAAAAGCCCGGTGTGGTTGTTTCATGTAATCTGCGCTGGTACCATCATTTTTCCAGATAACCTCTCCGTTTTTCGCATCAATTGCATAAATAAATGTACCCATCGATGGCCAGATACTCGCTGCAAAATAGGCAATGCCATCATCTACAACCACACCACCGCGAGCAGGCCAGATAGAAATTAGCCGCTTGTTTCCCAATAATTTTCTATCGGCAGGTCCGCCTCTGAATCTCCAGTTTAAGTTCCCTTTTTCAGCCGACAGACAATACAAATAGCCATCGTCGCTTGTAAAATAGATACTACCATTGTTGTACGACAGGGGTAAACGAACCGGACCATCGGCATAAAACGACCAGATTTCTTTTCCGGTTGTACTGTTAATTGCCACTACTTTATCCTGGTCGTTAAAACCAATATACAAAATATTGCCCACTGCAATGGGCTCAAACACCTTATCGTATTGCATTAAATCGTGGTTTAACGGGTCGTCCCAAACCATTTCTCTTTCACTGTATTGTTTTGTCCACTGCAAATATAAATTGTCAGTCAGTTCTTCCGGGCTCGAAGCGGTTCTTCCTGCATCGTAACGCCACATGGGCCAATCCTGAGCCGAAACAGAAATCGCAAAAAACAGAAATGCTAAAATATATAGTCCTTTAAAAATGGAAAATTTCATTGTTGAAACTTTTAGTTGATTTGTTTGCTAAAATAATAATTACAATTTATCTGTTACACAGTAACTTGCCTTTTACCTGTAATATTTAATATATCGGGTTAAATGTTCAAAATCTCCCCTCGTTCAAGATAAATAACTCTATCGGCTTTTTTGCTAACCTCTTTATCGTGTGTAACAAGTAAAATAGTTCCTCCTGAATTCTTAAAATCGGCCAAACGAGTCATCACAATTTCAATATTTTCAGGGTCGAGATTACCCGTAATTTCATCTGCGAGAAGAATTTTTGGATTGAATAACAAGGCTCTTGCTAAAGCAGTTCGCTGTTTTTCTCCTGCACTCAATTCTGCAGGAGTATGGTGCAACCGGTCTTTTAGTCCCAGAGAATCAATAAGTTCTATTACATCGTTATCCGAAATATTCGATTTGCCTGCCAGCATCGGGATTTTTACATTTTCGAGAATAGTTAAATAGGGAATAAGATGGTATTGCTGAAAAACAAAACCAATATTATTTGCCCTGAAAACCGACCGCTTTTCAGATGTCATTTCATAAATGTCTGCACTATTTATTTTGATTTTTCCGGATGTTGGTTTTAATAAAGCTCCAACCGTGAGCAAAAGTGTTGTTTTTCCGCATCCACTTGCACCGCTTACAACCACAAACTCGCCTTCACTTACATTTAATGTTACACTATTTAATGCACGAATCGTTTGGTTTTCTTTGGTGTATGTTTTAGTTATGTTTTCTAATTGTAGCATATATTAAAATCAATTTTCTGTTCGCATTTACAAATTGCAGGTTGTTTTTTACTTATCAATCTTCTTTGAGGATTTCTGCCGGATCCTGCCGGGCTGCAATTGTTGCAGGAATATATGCTGCCAACAACGAAAGAAGTGGTGCAAACACCATTACCATAATAAATTGGGTAACGCTAAACAGCTCAACAGAAAATAATCTGCCCCAAATTGTTCCGATGCCAAATCCAATAAAATATCCGATAAATGCACCCAGCAAACCTATTAACAGCGCTTTATAAAGGAACAGTTTCATAATTGAAATTTCCTTAACTCCAACGGCTCTTAAAATTCCTATTTCACTTTTTCTGCTTCTGACATTAATAATAAACAGAAATGCAATCCAGAGTGTACTTGTGAGAAGTACCAGCGGCACAAGAATTGAAGCAAAATTCTCGCGTTCATTCCGAAGGTTATTTCGCTGAACTTTTTCGGACAAGATAGCATCCTGCGCTTCTTTCGCTGCCCGGTCTCTTGCTTCGGCACGGGCAAGCACGCTGGTTCCTTTCTCGATAACCTGTGTGCCGGGCAGTACACTGTAAACTTCATCTCGCACACCGGCAAGGTCGCTGCCCGAACAGTGACATTTAAGTGCTAATATGGCATTTATTTTTCCCTCTTTATGAAAAATTTCCTGAGCTTCCTGCAAGTTAATCCAGATGGTAATATCGTCTTTGTTTCCCCGGGCTTCGTTGCATTTTTCAATTTTAAAAGACCGCCCCATCAATTCTACTTTATCACCGGTTTTCAAATTCAAACTGTTGTGTAACTCGTATCCCATTATCATTGTTCCTTTGGGTACAGCAACCATCATCGGCTCTTTGGGATCTTTGTGTAAAAACGGAACTTCTCCTCTAATTCCGGTCAGAATAATTGTACGACGTTTTTCGGGCCATTCAACTTTTTGTTGAAGACTCGGTAACAAATGACGAATGTACATACTCGGCGAAGCAGCGAGACTATCAACATAACTTTCGGGCATGTATTTAGAGGCGAAATCATCGGCGTATAAATCATTCAGGTTCTGGTCTTTTGGAAGAATCAGCAAATTAAATCCCAGATTTTTCATGATTTTCCGATAATCATCTTCCAGAACTATCATTCGTTTGCCTGTTTCCAGTTCTTTTTGTGCAATAATTTCGCCCGTTTTCAGGTCATGTATTTTCAACATTGTAAGCGCTCCGATAACCGCTGTTACAGCAAATATCACCGAAATTAATCCTAAAAAAAAGTTTAGTTTCCGGCGGGTAATCTCTTTTATTACAAGTTTATTAATGTTCATTTATTTGCTTTTCGTTTTAAGAGAAACGACAGAGTTAACACCAGAATTATAAGAAAAATAAACACCAGGATAATATTTCGGGTAAGGTTGCTAAAAGTAGATTTGTCAGTTTCTGAATTCGTTAAAAGTGCTTCATTCTGAACTTCCGGTAATTCAATCTCTTTTACCTCGTCTTTTATTTCAACATCGCGGGTTAAATTATTCGTTGAAGTTTTTTTGTTTGAAACATTATTAATCTCTTTTTTAGGCTCTTCCAATTTTGTCTCAACCTTTTTATCTGTTCCTTTATTTTCAATCAAACTTTCAGTAACTGCCTCTTTTTCAGGAACTAAAAATTCTGTCAACCCCGAAATTTCCGGAATCTCTTCCGGCTGAATCCACGATGAATCGCCAACAACTTTTTCCCAGTCGGCAGTAAAAAGCAGGTCAGAACCCGGGTTGTCTTCCTTTATTGTACACGAACACCATCCGATAACGGAGTTGCAGGTCTCTTTAATTAATTTTTCTTTGATTCCTCTGCCTGCCAGGGCAAACAAAACACGTCCGCGCCCAAAAACAGGAAATGCCAGTGGAGATTTAATAAACGGCAAATCGGGTTCGGTACCCAAAAGCATTTTTATAAAAATCTCTTCAGAAGGGTCGTCTCTCGAAATTTTTAACATCGAAAAATGAACACCTCTGTTTACAATATTTATATCGAGAGGAACTCCGTTGGCATCGGTTGCCGATGAAGCGAGTTTAAGCTCTTCTGACAGCACGGTTAGTTCGTCAGACAACGTTTTTGCTACCACTTCATTTTGATATTCATCGGTGCTCTCCAGTAAAATCCAGACAACTGCATCTCCTTTCTGAATTCGGCGAACAATCTCGCGACGGGCAGGCGAATCAACTATTTTATTTACATTTTCTGTCGTTAATTCACCCTGCCAAAGTACGCCTGAATTATTGCTCTCAGCCGGGTAAAAAAGTCGGATAAGTGGTAATCCGTCTTTCGTAATATTGTGTTTCGCAGTAACCGCTGTTTCTACAACTTTTATGTTTGTATTTAAATTTCCGGCTGATATTTTCAATAGTAATTGGAGTGCCTGTTTTTGTTCTTCGTTTAAATTGCCGTTATGAATGATTTCAACAGTATAATTAAATGCCAGCCACCGTTCAAGCGCATAGCGAAAAACAGGAGTAGAACAGCTTAAAGCCGGAATAACAAAGCTAAACTGAAACAACAGGATAAAAAGAATAAGTTTGCCCGATACTATTTTTTTAAATTCCATGATAATTTTTCAGATACGTAAGTATAGGTTGTAGCGCAAAACTAATATTTTGGAATGAATTGCGAAATCAGAATTGAAATTATTCAGCAATTACGCAACAAGATAAAACTTTACACATAGAGCAACAGTAAAAAAATCGGATAAGAACTCTCCTGCTCGATGAATAACAGTGTCATTTCAAATTTGCCCGGATAAACGAATGGAAAGGGATATTTCAGTGAGTTTTATAAGAGATTTTTGAGAAAATAGACATTGTTAAAAACTTCTTAAAACCTTATCTAAAATTTGATGCTATAAAAAGAACCAGTTTTCTATTTTTGAACAAATAAAAAACAGAAATCATGGAGAAAAAAGATAAGGAAAAAAAAGTATCGTATTACCGGAAACCGGAAAATATGACCACCGAAGAGTGGCAAGTTGCGCTTAGGAAACAGTTCGCGCTAAAACAAGAGTTTGAAGTAAATAATACAAAAGATGAAAAAGTTTTCTCCGACTTTTTAGTCTATAACCCAAAAAGTGAAAAAGAGTATAAAGTAGCAATCCGCAGCTACGAATTTGGATTAAATTTTTGTTCTTGCCCCGACTTTAGAATTAACGGACTGGGCACTTGCAAGCATATCGAATATGTTCTCCACAAGTTAAAAGAAGATAAAAGCAACAACAAAGAGTGGAAAAAAGGATATAAACCGATGCACTCGTCGATTAGTTTAAAGTATGGAACAGAGAGAAAAGTTTTTTTACGCATAGGCAAGAATTGCAAAACAGATTTCGAAAGTATTGCCAAAAACTATTTCGACCAGAACCACTTTTTAAAAGAAGAAAAATTCGCAAATTTTGAGGAGTTTTTAGACTTAGCAAAACAATTAGACGATAACTTTATAGTTTACGACGATGCGCAAGAATTTATAATAAACAAACGAGCCAAGCTGACCCGAATTAAAATTATCGATAAATTTTTTCCTCAGGGAAAAGAGAGTGTGGCTTTTAAACGGTTTGTAAATGGCGATTTGTACCCATACCAAAAAGAAGGTGTTTTATTTGCAGCAAAGGCAGGCCGAGTACTTATTGCCGACGATATGGGATTGGGAAAAACCATTCAGGCAATTACAACAACCGAGATTTGGGCAAAGCATTTTGGGGTAAGCAATGTGTTGATTATTGCACCAACATCATTAAAATATCAATGGAAAAACGAAATAAATAAATTCAGTAACCGCTCGGTGCGGGTACTTGAAGGAAATTTGGACAAACGCAAGCCACAATACAGAGCCGATGAATTTTTTAAAATTGCAAGTTACGGTGTTGCCCTAAACGATATTGACCATATAAATGCTGCCGATTTCGATTTAATTATTCTTGATGAAGCACAGAAAATAAAAAACTGGCAAACTAAAACAGCACAAAATATTAAGCAGTTAAAATCGGAATTTGCAATTGTTATTACCGGTACTCCGCTCGAAAACAAAATTGAAGAGTTGCACTCAATAGTTGCATTTTTAGACCCTTACAGACTTGGTGCACTGTTCCGATTTCTCGACAAACACCAGTTGAAAGATGAAGTAGGTAAAGTAATTGGTTACGACAACTTAAACGATATTGCCAAGGTTTTAGACGGGCTTTTATTACGACGAACAAAATCGGCCATTAAAAAACAGTTGCCCGAGAGAACCGATAAAAATTACTTCATTGAAATTACAAAAGAACAACGCGAAATTCACGAAGATTACGATTATATAGTCAGCCGGTTGGTGCATAAATGGCGACGCTACGGTTTTCTGTCGGAAAAAGACCGCAAGCGTTTGTTGATTTCGCTGGGGTGCATGAGAATGGTTAGCGACAGTACCTATATTCTCGACCAGCAGACACGACACGACAAAAAGATAGATGAATTAGTTGAAATTTTAAAAGACATTCTTGAAACACCGGAAAATAAAGTTGTGATATTTAGTCAGTGGGAACGCATGACAAGGCTTGTTGCACGCGAACTCAGGGAAATGGGTGTTGAATATGAATACCTGTTTGGCGGGGTTCCAAGCAAAAAACGTAAAGATCTTATCAATAATTTCGCCAACGACAAAAATAAGCGTGTTTTCCTTTCTACCGATGCAGGAGGTGTAGGTTTAAATCTACAAACGGCAAATGTTGTAATAAATATCGACCTTCCCTGGAATCCGGCGGTATTAGAACAACGCATTGGGAGAGTACACCGTTTGGGGCAAAAGCAAAATGTACAAGTTATAAATCTCATCTCAAAAGATACGATTGAACATAAAATTCTCGGTACGCTTAACTTCAAAAAATCGACTTTCGATGGTGTGCTCGATGGTGGCGAAAACATGGTTTTAATGGGCGAAAGCAAGCTCAAAAAACTTATGAATGCCGTTGAAGACCTTAACGATGAGGAGATAAAAGAGTACATTGACGATAGTAAAGACAATAAAACAACAGCAAAAAAAGGGGAAATAGAGGTAAAAAATGATACTGATAAAATTACCGCTGAAACTGAAACAAGTGATACGACTCACACGAACCAACAAGTAAACAAATCCAAAATATCGAAAGAAACAGCACAACAAGATACAGTAAAACCAAAACAGGAAGTAAGCGAATTATTTACATCCGGGCTAGATTTCTTCGAAAAGATTGGAACTGCTTTTAATAAACTTCAAACAGGCGAAATTTCGGTAACCGATTTTGTGGAGAAAGATGAAAAAACAGGGCAGACATCTCTGAAAATACCCATAAAAGATGCAGAAACAGTTACCAATGCCATAAATAGTATTGCAAATATTTTTAATGCTTTCAACAAAAAGTAGAGTTTAAATATCCAATGCCTTATCAATTAAAAACTCCCTTATCTCTTTTTCTGAAGGTGCAGGAACTACGAATGTCCTATTTGTAATGCAATTGCGGTACCACCTACAAGATAAAATTCCCTTTTGAAAATTTCAACCAAAGGTAAAAGTTCAACCTGCTCTTTTGATAGAATTTCTTTATGCATATTTTCTTAACAGTAAACTAAAGTAGTTATAGATTTCAGGATAATAGTTAAGTTTTTTCCGTCCGGTTGCACTAAAAAAAGCTCGTGCTACTTCGTTAATCCCCATAATAGTAAGAAGTTCTTTTACATCCTTTAATGAACCATAATTCAATACATAATCAAAATTGAGGGATAAAAAGAATTTTCAGTTTTAACTATCAGCATTTTACCCCGTCAGGAGGCTGCTGAAATGGTTTAAACATCAGGTAACGACCGGACGAATAACAGTCGCTATTTAGTCTCAGCAAGAAAACTGTCGAATTTTATGAAATGAATTATTTTGGATGAGATTTTTACTTTTTGGAAATGAAGTGATGCCTGAGCATCAGTGAATTGAGAAAAATAAAAATATCGCCAAAAGAAACATTTATAATTTTGTAGAGTT
>JAJRSD010000035.1 GCA_024278975.1 Bacteroidota bacterium | reverse complement strand
TTTTGTCCCTTAAAACTTAATGTTTTAACTTGAGTTTTCATAAGTCTTCTTTTTTTAGTGAATAAATAATACTATCATATTAAAATTACTAAATTTTGAAGACTTATGCTTTTACAAACATACTGCCTTTGTCTTCGACATTTCCCCTCGGGAGGGGAAAGCGTTCTTAACTTGTTTCTTTTCAAATATTTTATTTTTACACTAAACTTATTTCATAAATCTTTCCCTTTTTAAGGGAAAGTGCCGATAGGCGAAAGGGTAAAAAAAATATTCATCTTTTATATTTCAAATTAACAATCCTAAAATTGTCCCATGCAAAAACACTCCATTGATTTTACTGCATAACGTGGGACAAATTATTACGGTTTATAATTACCCGGGGCGATGCCCCGGGCTAATATATTTCGCCCTTTCAGGGCTTTGTCATGTTTCAATATTTTATATTTAATTGTCATTTTCTTCTTATCTGCTAATCTAATTCTCTTCTTTCTTTCTTTCTTTCTTGTCTAACTACTCACTACTAATTACTCACTACTAATTACTCACTACTAATTACTCACTACTAATTACTCACTACTAATTACTCACTACTCACTACTAATTTCAAAATTGCATTTTAATATCTGCCCCAAAATAGGGCTTTTGGTTTCGGCGGATGTAACGTCCGCTTCGCTCATCGAGATGCCAGGGTTGAATGTTTAAAAAGTTATTGGCATAAAACGAGAGCTTAAATCGTTGTGCAATCTCTTTCGAAATTTTAATATTACACAAAAACAGCGGTGGCAGTGTTCTTTCGGCAAACCTGTATTTTTGTGTTTTTTTAATTGCTTTTTGTGGAAGCGGGTTTTCAAAATCAGCAATTGTATATTCGTGTTCAACGTTGTCGTACTCCTTATAACTTACCGGAAGATAGTAGTAAAAATCTTCCTCTTTTTCATTTTTGAAAAGGTCGGGTTGGCTGAGGTAATCGCGTAATTCCGATAGCGAATACAACTTGTAATCATCGTAAATGTTGCGGTGGTCTTTTTCGAACCAAATTGCCTGCGTGGTTAGTGTAACCAGCATTTTTATTTCGGGAATATGGGTGATGAAATTGAAGTTTGTATTTAACCGCTCGTTTACAACACCATAACCAAGCCGGTTTTTATATTTGGCAGCAAACGACTCCTGTCTGCTGGTATTTCCCTCAAAAACAGTATAACTTATCGTGTTCCAATAGGGCGCATCGGTTGAGTACGATTCGGTTTGAAGCCACGCCCCATTTACGATAAAAGATGTACGTAGTGCCTTTATTTTCCCGAAATTAACTGTGTATTCAACTCCCCGTTTAATGCGCGTACTTGCATTTGTGTATTGCGAATAGTTTACAAATTTCTTGTCGTTTTCGTAACCCAGTGCAATGGGATTACCAGAAATTCCGTCATCATAATAAACTCCGTCTCCTTCAATATAATAGGGATGATTTCCGGCTGCGAGAATATCGTAATCGCGGAAAAATATCGGATAGTAAATTCGGTCGGATATAAAACCACCTTCGTGTTCTTCGTAAAACGCGGTGATTCGAGTTTTTATTTTATTGATTTGAAAGTCGATTCCGGCTTCATATTTATTGCTTTTTGCCGGTTGCAGGTCGTAGTTTTTGGTATCGGTAACAACATCGGTAGTAGCAACAATCAGGTCGGGATAGTAGTTAAAACTTATTTTGTCGTTGTAATCTTTGTCGGGATAAAGATGTGTTAAAGTTGGTGCTTTGGTCGTTTTTCCGTAGCCCAGTCTCAACTTTATATTCCGTAGAGTGTAGCTGCTGTTTCTATCCAAAATATCGTATCCGATATTAATTCGCGGGTCGAAACTGAGGCTACCGTTTGTGCTGAAAATTCCATCCGGCTGAATATTGTCCATCCTGATTCCAGCCATAATATTGAGTTTTGTATTTCCAATATCGAGTTCAATTTTATCTTCAATAAAAACAGAAAACTGATTTAACGATGGAATATCGGTAAACGGGCGCGGGCGCAAACCCAAACCTGCCGGTGGTTTTTTGAGGTCGAAAATCCGACCGTCGCCGTTGTTTCCGGTTGTTCGCCACTCTGTGCCAAACAGAATATTATTGGTTATAAATTCTGATTTCTTATAAAGTTTAGCTTTTAATTTCGAATAGAAACTAAATGGTTTGCCGTCGTAGGTAACTTCGGAATAGTACGACGACGGACCGTACGCAATTTCGTATTCGCCATTTGTTGTGGCTGTGGCAAAAAAGTTTGGACCGCTTGATGAACTCTCCAGTGTTTTTTCGAAACCCGTTTGCCACGTTTTACTGTAACCTGCATCAAACGAAAGACTCGTGATAAAAGGTTTGTTTAACGACCAGCCCGCCGATATTTTACCCCTTAGATTTTGCTTTTTTGCAAATTTCTCTTCCTGTGCAAGCATATCGGGGTCCCACTTATTTCCATCGAGAGTACTTAAAAAATCGAGTTTTACATCGAAATTAAGTGGCGATTTATTCCTGAAAAAAGTTTTTGAATATTTGGTAGTGGCATTTACTCTTTTGTACTGGTCGGTTTGCCGGGTTAAATGTTGGTACGAGTTTGTATATCCGAAATCGATATTAACAACGCTGCTGTTGTTTTTCAGGTTATAACCTTTATTCAAATAAACCTGTTTTGTATGCGGGTCGGCCTGAAGTTTTACGTTGTAGGGCGAGCCACCCGATTTTGTTTTAATGTGTACCGCGCCCGAGGTAAGATTGCCGTATTCTACCGATGGAATTCCCACATCAACGGTAATCGACTCGATATTTTCCACCGAAATCTGACGAATATCGATTCCCTGATTCCGGCTGCTTTCCATATTCCCATCGCTGGTAACCGGAATGTCGTCGATTATAACGGCAGCTCCGAGAGCACTGTTTTCGTCATCGGTAACCTCGCGGATACTTATTCTCGATGGTCTGCTTAAATCGGGATTTTCAGAAATATTTCCGGGAATAAGCTGCATGATATCTTTTAAACTCGATGCCTGAACATGACTAATTGCTTCGCTTTTTATTTTAGATGAAGTTGTTCCACCTGTTGAATTTACAGCAGTTACAGTTACCTCTTTTAATCCGAGCGACTGTTTCTGAAGTCGTATTTTCAGGTTCACATCTTTTCGTAAAGTTACATTTATCGAATACTCTTTGTAGCCAATGTAAGTAACTTTAAAAGTATAAGTTCCGGCTGGTACCGAATGAATTATAAACTCTCCTTTTTCATTTGTCGATGTTCCGATGCCAAGTTCTGGGAAAGCGACGTTTGCGTATAAAACGGGCTTTCCGGTTTTTGTGTTGGTAACTGTTCCGCTAACCGTAATTTTTTGCTGCGCAGTTGAAGCAAAAGAAAAACAGATGCTTAAAAGAGCAATTGCAATAACAGTTAACCGATTTTTCGACATGGATTTATTCTAATTCAAAAACAGATATCAATAAGTGAATGACATTATAAAGCACGTCATTCTGAACTTGTTTCAGAATCTTTATCTATCAGTAACAGATTCTGAAATTAATTCAGAATGACGTTTAAACGGGCTTTTCGGAATACTAAAACACAATCTTTTTAGTATGTCTTTTCCCTTCAATTAAAACTTCAATAACATAAATTCCGGGTTGAAAATTACTGCGTAGCAACTCGTAACTCCTGTTATTCGGCTCGTAATCCGAAATCAACCGGCCGGTAATTGAGTACACTTTGCAGCGTTCAATTTCGCTTTCCGATGAAACTAACTCAATAGCAAAAGGTTTATACAGAACTGTTAATTCGTTATCGAGTTTGATTTCTTTAATTGAAGTTGTCAAATCGAAGTTATCAATATCGTTCGTAAAGAACCTTCCTTTTGCCAAAGCGTAGAAATTATCTCCGTAAACGCCACCAATTTCAAAAATAGTAGTTCCGGGATAACAGTCTTGCCATACATCTCCTGTGCTGTTTGTGAATTTGTTTTTGCCCGAACTACCCATGAATATCCACGAATTGTCGTCAAATTTATAGAAATCATTTGCTCCTTTAACTCCGCCTAAAGTTTCGAAAGTTGCTCCTCCGTCTGTTGTTCTGTAAACACTGTCGACAGAAGTAGTAAGGAAAACCTCCCCGGGATTACCTAAGTGAATAGAATTGATGAACATTTTATCATCCTCTCCTTCGTCGAGAATTGGATACAAATCAGCAAAACTACCTCCACCATCAACCGACTTTAATAATATTTGATAGCCAGCGATGTAAATTGTATCACCGCTTGCAGCAATTGCCTGAACATATCTTTTTTCAAAATCTTCGGTAATAACTGTCCAGTTTTTTCCACCATCGGTAGTTTTAAAAACCCGCGAATGTTCAACTTTCGCACCTGTAGAAAAATCGTACCAGCGTGCCCACAAAAGTAAAGAGCCATCATCTAATAATTTAACAACCGAAGTATTTACACCGTTACACGAAGCGTTATTCGGATTTTTAGTCACATCGGCAGCATCTGCTTTTCCTATTTTTGCAATATCGAGGAACTTATTTGTTTCCCAGTTATCGTCGGTATAAACAATTCCACCCGACCAGTAGATGTCGTAATTATCGGAAGATGAAGGATAATCGACAAATTTAAACCGGTTGAAACAGGCATAAGCTTCATCACCATTGTTTGTTAATCCGTTAAAGTCAATATCTTCGTACATAGCATCAAGTGCAGGATTTTCAGGAATATCTACCGGCGACCAGTTTAATCCGGCATCGGTAGTTTTAAAGAAACCACCATCGCTACCAACAATTGTCACATTATTTTCATCAGCAATATATGCTTTTTGCAGATTGGCAGAACCCAACTCCTGTATTACCCAATTGTAATTACCAGCAACTAAATCGGTAACTGCACATTTGTAAATTTTGGCTTTTGCCAACATATTTATCGAGTCGTTAACAACTCCTGCAATTTCCCAAATCGAGGTTGTAATTCCTAACAACGACCAGGTTTGTCCGTTATCGGTTGATGCGTAAGATTTATTTGAACCACCGGCAACAACGAGTGTCGAATCGTTAACTTTTACAATATCCCAACCACCTTTTAAAGTTCCGAATTTATCAAAAGTAGCTCCACTATTAAACGAGAAATAAATACTGTCGCTTATTGTAGATATGTACACTTCGCTGCTATCACCAAATGTAATGTCTGAAATATAATCGGAACCATCACCCGGCATTGCTGCGAAAATATCGACAATAGAGTCGCTTGCAGCCGTTGCTTTGTACAATAATTTGTTACCTCCGATAAAACCGGCATCTCCTTTGAAAATGATTGAAGTAACAACACTGTTTCCTAAATCGCCAGTTAAATTAATCCAGGTTTTGCCACCATCGGATGTTTTAAATGCACCGGCATGTGTAATGTTTTTCTCTGGTGTATATTCGTACCACCGCAAGCCACAAAAGGCAACTGAATCGTTAACTGCCTCAACCGATTGAAAATCCCAGCCAAAACTCAATGCAGCACTCGGACTAACCGCTGCCGAATCGTTATCTCCAAGTGTTGGGGCAACAATTGTGCTCCAGGTTGCTCCTCCGTCTGTTGTTTTTAAAATTACACCACTTGCATAAACATCTGGCGAAGCGTCGTACATTTTTTCCTTTCCTGAGACAATGTAACCAACAGAACCTTTTATACTAATATCCATGTAATTGAATTCAGGATATTTTAGAATAAGCGTATCCCATGTTGCTCCACCATCAATAGATTTAAAAAAACTGTTACCAAAACCTGCAATTACTGCAATGTCTCCGTTAATGGTCATTTTTTGTAGAATATTACCATCGCTAAGTTCAGTCTCCTGCCAATCGAACGTGGCAGTTTGTCCGGTTGCAAATAATGCAACCAGACTAAAAATCATAAAAAAAGTAAAATTTTTCATACGCGTATTTTTTTAGTTGAATATTGAATTTAATTAATTGCTTATATCTGTTGAATCTTTTAACTCTTTTAACTCTTTTAACTCTTCTGAAAAATCAAACATATTAATAACTTTTTTCTTTTGTCCGCTAGTGTACAAGATTGTTAACGTGTCGCTTAACAGTGCAGCTTTAATATTTTCGATTGTTGTCATTGTATCTACATAAGATATTTTTGCTATTTCATTGTCGTTTTCATCTAACAGTGTTTTAAACTCAACAATGCCATCGTCGTTGGAGAGATGACTGACTATATACGAATATCGTTTACTCAATTTACTGTTTTTGCCAAGAGGTAACCGGAACGTTTTTATTACCTCGTTACCGTAATCATTTTTATGGTTGAAAGATTTCTCGTAGGGTGAGAAAAGCAGGCTGACATACTCTTTTCGTGGAATTGAAAAATAGTCGGGCTGCCCCGAGATTTCAAAATTCAGCTCAACCGACTGCTCGCCGCTCGTTGTTTTATAAACTAACATTTCCGATTCGATTACAGAAAGTAGCTCCTCTCTATTTTCAATTTCAGAAGGGAAATATATTTTTATGACTACCGGGCAGGCAAATTCCGAGATTACTCCAACGGCATCGGTTTTTTGTTGCAATAGTCTGCTAAGGTAACTAAAATCGTAACTGTCGAAAAAATTATCTAAACGCAATGAGATACCATAAACTGTTTCAACTCCTTTTTTTAGTGTTCTTAAAGGTGCTTTTTGAGGGGTAAAAAGTAGTTCCTGAATTCTCTCGTCGCTTAATTTTTCGGCATCGTAATAGAGTTTTATACCGTGGTGTTTTACAAATGTTGCCACACCGTAAACGCCGTCAACGGTTTTCATTTTGTTGGCAAAAGCCATGGAACTACCATAACATTTAATATTTTTAAGCCCCGACTGAGTATAAATATCTGCATTGGCAATTTCTTCCGTATCACCCCATTTTATATCTATAGTTGGGATTTCCCAAATATTCCCCATTAAAATACCAACTGTTGCCAAAACTACAACAGCAACAACAGGCAGCCATTTCAGGCTTTTCTTTTTGTTGATGGTAAGTGTGTTGTTAACCGGGCAGGCCGTTAAACAATCGCCACATAAATTACAGTCAACATGTTTTACGGTTTCAACGGCTGCTACATCAATTCCCTGCGGACAATTGATTGTGCAGAGCTGGCAATCGGTGCATGTTGTTGTGCTTCGTGTAATTTTTGCCAAAGGAAAAATTTTGCTTTTTTGCCCCATCAATTCTATCAAATAACCCCCTGCACTTGCAACTGCCAGCGGCCAAACGTAACTAATTTGAACACCTAATCTTAATAAAACCAGATAAACACCAAGCGTTCCAACGGCAAAAATTGAGAATTTAAAAATATTGGAAACAGCACCCAGCGGGCATAAATATTTGCACCAAAACAGACGGATAAAAATGGAACCGAGAATTGTAATTACAAGCGTAATTATTGCGTAAAGAACAACTACATCGGTGTCGAAACCCGATGCAAGCGCATAATACGGATCGTATTCTTTGCAAAAAAGTTCGTTCGATTGTAAAGTAAAATAAACTGTAATAAAGAGCAGAATGTATTTTAACGACCGCAGCACTTTGTCGGCAACACCTTTAATTGTATAGCGCATTTTAAATTTATCGCCAATTGTTCCGAGCCACTCGGTAACGGTGCCGACAGGACAGATAAACGAGCAAAAAAGTTTGCTGAACAGCAATACTCCAATAAACAGAATAACACCCATTACAATTTGTGCGCTGGTCATTGTGCACGAAAGTGCTTCGCTGAGCAGGTAACTCCCCAAAGCCTGTAAACCTCCAAACGGACAATATGCTTCGAAATCAGGAGCCGCGATGTTAAATAGTGATGGTTTAAAAAACAGAAGTACAATAAAAATTATTACACCCCACTGAATTGTTAGGCGTGGCCAGTTAGTATTCTTAAGTCTTAGTTTCATAAGTTAGTATTAATCAATAGTTATTTTATCAGAAGTACTATAGAGTCCTTTTTCTTTTAGGGCACTAATTGCAGCTTGTTTTGTAAGGTAGAAATCTCCATCTTTTTCATCCCAGACATCACCTTTATTGAGCCCCATTTTTGTACAACCTTCGACCTCAACCAAGCTAACAGACTCCAATGCTTTCATCTTTATTGCATCTCGCTGTATTTCAATAACTTTTGCTTTAATTGTTTTTCCTTTTACGGGATTCTTATTACTATCAATTTGTACAACTAACCCGTAGCATATTTTACCTTTAACAACCCATTCGGGCACTTTACTACGTAATTCGTCACTCATTTCAACTTGCTCCTCTTCGTACTCGTAAGAGGCAACTTGTTTCGATTTTTTTTCTGAATTACAACTGAAAATAAACATTAGTATAAGAACGGTTATTGATAGATTTTGGTTTTTCATAAATGGTTTTTTAGTTAGAAATTACATTTTGTAATTCTGTTTTTTTAAAATTAGCACAATTTAGTTTTATTCAATGTTTTTTGCAATTAATAATTCACAAAAGATTGAATTAAATTTCATACAAAAAAAGCCATCTTTTCGTTGGTAAACGAAAAGATGGCTTCATTTTTTTAATACTAACTACTCAGTACTAACTGCTAACTACTCAGTACTTTTCTAAAATCCATTAATAATTCCGATGAAATCTTCAGCTTTTAAGGCAGCACCACCAATTAAACCACCGTCAACATCTTTATTGGCAAACAACTCTTTTGCGTTGCTTGGCTTGCAGCTTCCTCCGTATAAAATTGAAGTTCCTTCTGCAATTTCATTTCCAAATTTCTCAGCAATTGCCGAGCGGATAAATGCATGAATTTCCTGAGCTTGTTCCGAAGATGCAGTAACACCTGTTCCGATTGCCCAAATTGGTTCGTATGCAATTACTATTTTTTTGAAATCGTCAGCCGATAATTTGAAAACAGTTTCGTCCAATTGATTTTTTACAAATTCATTTTGAGTTCCTGCTTCACGAATATCCAGAGCTTCGCCACAGCAATAAATCGGAGTTAATCCGTTTTCTAAAGCTAATGCAACTTTTTTATTTAGAGTTTCGCTTGTTTCGCCGTAATATTCGCGGCGTTCAGAATGGCCGAGAATTACATATTCAGCACCTGTAGATTTTACCATTTCAGCAGAAATTTCTCCTGTAAATGCTCCTTTTGCTTCGGCTGCACAGTTTTGTGCTGCAACACCAATTCTGTCGGTGTTTACTGTTTCAACTACTTTTGTGATGTGGGTAAACGGAGTTCCCAGAACCACAACAACATCGTCAGCACCTTCGTTTGCCACCAAAGTGTTAACCGCTTTTGCCAACTCAATTCCCTCTTGCAAATTAGTATTGCATTTCCAGTTTCCTGCAACTATTTTTTGTCTCATATTATTGAATTATAATTTATTAGATGTTTTTAACGAATACAAAATTAGCACGTAAAATGGTAATCGATAAAATAGCTGATTTCTGACAATAACAATTAACTATTTATTCATTCATAAATTCTTTTCGAAATTCTTCAGGTGTCGGAATGTCGTTATAGTGCCATTTGCCAAGAATGTTTCCATCTTTAACAACCAATAATCCGGGATTAGAACGAATCATGGTTTTCAACGTAATTTCGTCGCAGTTAAGAAATTCGTAGGGCGCACCGGTCTCGTCGGCAAATGCCATAGATTCGTCTGATAATGTTGAAGTCAGACAAATAAAGGACATCTCATTTTCCATCGCCCAGTTTGCAAGTTCATTAATATTATTCTGAGTTTTGATTTTACTCTTATTCAGATCGTAAGCCACCAGCATAAAAACATAGTTCTCATCGTAAATAAAAAAATCGACAATATTTTCGCCATCCGGAGATTCTATAACGAAATCGTGAATTGGAGGTTCGTAACCTTTCTGAATCAGAATCGATTCCATTTTGTTGTACTTCCAATTAACGGTGTCTTTCCATGGATAATTATTCTCCGAGAATTTTTTCACTTTCCCCGTGCTGATTTCCTCGTAATAAAATATATTCTCGTAAATTTCCTTCTGCGCATCAACCGGAGTTGACATGGCATCCGGAATATTTACTCCAACTTTAAAAGGGCGGAAATCGAGTATTGGCAAATGATTAAATGAATAAAAAACCATAACAAAATAAAAGAGGAATGATATTCCGCTAAAAATAAAAGAGTACTTTTTATAACCGCTGTTTTGATTCTGTTTTCGGTATTTAAAAACAATGAATGCAAAAATTATTAATAATACATTTTTATAAAATGTTTCCCAGTTTGTAATAACGAGTGCATCGCCAAAACAGCCGCAATCGGTTACCGGATTTTTAACTGCTATCCACAAAGTTAATGGTAAAAAGAAACCCATAAATAGTAGGCCCAGCCACGAGAAAAAACGTATTCTCCAGTTAAATAGAAATGCTACGCCGATTGAAAATTCAGTAAAAGCAAAAAGAATTCCCAGTGGAAATGATGCCCACACAAACCATTCTAATCCCATGGCATTAAAGTAGTCGGTAAATTTGTATGCCGAACCCCAGGGATCAATTCCTTTTACAAACCCTGAAAAAATAAAAGTAATTCCAAAAATTATACGTGTAAAATGGTACAAATATCTCATAATAATAAATCGGTTGTAGAAATAAATAAACAGGTTATTGTATCGAATCTATTCGTCTTTAAACTCAAGCTTAATCATCGCAAAGACGGCATAATTTATCATGTCCATATAATTTGCATCAATGCCTTCAGAGATTATTGTTTTGCCCAGATTGTCTTCAATCTGTTTTGTTCGCTTAATTTTCATCAAGATTAAATCGGTGTACGAACTAATTCGCATATTTCTCCACGCTTCTCCATAATCGTGGTTTTTTGCCATCATCAAAGTTTTCGCCTGTTTAAAATAGTCATCGTAAAGCGAAAGTGTTTTATCATTTGGCATCTCTTCGTCCGATGTTCCCAACTCTAACTGAATTAAACCAATAATTGCATAATTTATAATTCCAATAAATTCAGGCTCAATTCCCTCATCAACTTTGGTAATACCTGTCTCTTCAATACTCCTTATTCGTTGTGCCTTAATATAAATCTGGTCGGTTAAAGAGGTAATCCGTAAAATTCTCCACGAAGTTCCATAATCGGTCATTTTTTTTGTGAAAACATTTCGGCAAATCGAAATTACTTTATCGTATTGTTGATTTGTTTTTTCCATATTTAAAAAACTGCTTTTTTATTTTAAATTTGATTTCCAGAAAAATGTAAATTTAATCTTTTTGCAAAGAAAGCACCAAGATTTTTTTATTGATTTATTAAAAGATATAAATTAAGAATAATTTTGATAACTTAGGTTGTCAGGTTTTGATTACATTTGCATTCATCATTTTATAAAACTAAAAACATATTAATATATGTTGATTACACAATCGGCAGGAAAATTCCTCAAACGAAAGAATACAATCAATATTGGTGGTGAAATTATTGATTTTACAGTTCCCGTTGTAATGGGCATTTTAAATGCTACTCCCGATTCGTTTTACGATGGTGGTAAAATAGAAGACGTAAAAGTTTTGCTTTCTACCGTTGAGAAAATGATAAAAGATGGTGCACAAATTCTTGATATTGGAGCAGTTTCTACCCGACCGGGTGCAGAGTTTATTTCAACCAAAATAGAATTGAGCCGGTTACTGCCTGCTGTTCAGGCTATTCGAAATAGTTTTCCTAAAATTCCAATTTCGATAGATACATTTCGTTCGTGGGTTGCTGTTCGCGTCATCGACGAAATAGGACCAATAATAGTTAACGATATTTCGGGTGGCTCGTTAGATTCAAAAATGTTTGAAACTATTGGAAAAATGCGGGTTCCTTATATTTTATCACATATCCAGGGTACTCCAAAAGATATGCAGGAAAACCCGCAGTACAACGATTTAATTAAAGATATTTCGACTTATTTTGGCGAAAAGGTAAAACGATTAACTAAGTTTGGTGTGTTAGATATTATTATCGACCCGGGTTTTGGGTTCGGTAAAACGATAAATCATAATTATGAATTATTAAACCGTTTAGATTCCTTTAAAGTTTTTCAGCTTCCGGTATTGGCCGGTATCAGCAGAAAATCGATGATATGGAAAGCTTTGGAAAACACACCAGAGGAGGCACTTAACGGAACAACAGTAGCTAATACTTTGGCACTAATGGGAGGAGCCGACATTTTACGTGTACACGATGTAAAAGAAGCTGTTGAAGCCGTAAATATTTTTTCAGAAATTAAAGCAACAATAAAATAATGCTCACATTTATTACAGTCCGGTTTCTCGATATACTCGACATAGTTTTAGTAGCTATTTTGCTATATCAACTATACCGGTTAATAAAAGGTACGGTAGCTTTTAATATTGTACTCGGAATGTTTTCGTTGTATCTGCTCTGGCTGGTTGTTCGTGCTTTAAATATGGAACTTTTGGAATCGATAATGGGATCGTTTATCGGAGTTGGGGTTCTTGCTTTAATAGTTGTTTTTCATCCCGAAATTCGAAAATTCCTTGTATTTATTGGAACCAATTATAATCTAAACAAGGTTTTATCTCTCGATAAATTATTTGGTACCGGCAAACCTAAAACTATTAAACGACAACAAATCGACAGTTTAGTTGAGGCATGTTTATCCATGGGAAAATCGAAAACCGGTGCCCTGATTGTGATAGCAGGAAATTCGGAATTAGACGACCAAATTATTACAGGCGAGAAGCTGAATGCCAAAATATCCTCATCACTATTAAGAACTATTTTCTTTAAAAATTCGCCTCTACACGATGGAGCAGTTATTATTAAAGGCAATAAAATTTCGGCTGCCGGATGCATTCTTCCATTAACTCAAAAAGAGCTTGATAAAGCGTTGGGACTGAGACATCGGGCTGCTGTTGGAATTACAGAAATTACAGATGCTATTTGTATTATTGTTTCTGAGGAACGCGGTTCTATTTCCATTGCAAAAAATGGAGAGATAAAACGAAGACTTTCAAAAGATACTCTCACTACATTGTTGGAAGAGAATATTCAGAGTTCAAAACGATGAACAGAATTTGTAAATTATTCAATATAAAATACCCAATTATTCAGGGCGGAATGGTTTGGTGTTCGGGGTGGAAACTGGCTTCAGCAGTGAGCAACGCCGGAGGTTTAGGATTAATTGGAGCCGGCTCGATGCACCCCGATGTTTTAGAAGAACACATTATAAAAACCAAAGCAGCAACATCAAAACCGTTTGGTGTAAACGTTCCGTTAATGTATCCCGAGATTGAAAAAATAATGGAAATTATTGTTCGTAATAAAGTACCAATAGTTTTTACATCGGCAGGCAGCCCAAAAACATGGACAGGCTGGCTTAAAGAAAAAGGTATTAAAGTGGTTCATGTAGTTTCCAGCTCTTTTTTTGCTGAGAAATGCGAAGCCGCCGGTGTGGATGCAATTGTTGCCGAAGGTTTTGAAGCCGGAGGACACAACGGAAGAGAGGAGACTACAACTTTGGCACTGATTCCTTCGGCTCGAAAAATAACTGATTTACCACTACTTGCAGCCGGCGGAATTGCATCAGGCGAAGCAATTCTGGCAACTATGATTCTTGGTGCTGACGGTGTTCAAATAGGTTCTCAGTTTGCCGTTTCGGAGGAGTCGTCGGCACACCCCGATTTTAAAAAGCTAGTAACAGAACTTGGCGAGGGCAAAACTAAACTGACCTTGAAAAAACTGGCGCCCTCGCGAATTGTAAAGAACAATTTTTTTGAGCAGATTAATGAGGCTGAAAACATGGGGAAATCTGCCAGAGAATTATTGATATTGTCAGGAAAAGGGCGCTCTAAACTTGGTGTTTTTGAAGGAGATTTAGAAAATGGAGCTCTTGGAATCGGGCAGGTTTCGGCACAAATTAACGAGGTACTTCCGGTTTCTGAAATTATGAGAAATTTAATTTCGGAATACAATTTAGCAAAAGATTTTATTGCTCGCGAGAGTAAGTTTTCGTTTTGACAGAACGCTGACGACACTGATTTAAAATGATAGTCGCAGATAAAATAAGTATCCCTTAATTTTTTTACTAATCTCACTTTATTACCACATAATTTATTCTCTTTTAGTTGCTATATAATCATATAATAGCTCCCAATATTGCCAATCCGCAACATCATATTTTAATCCTAAATGATATAACAAATCTAATTTAGTCTTATGGGCAACTACAATATTTAATTTTGGAATGATTGTTATAAACTGACCACCACAACCTAAAAACGCCATTAAAACAAGAATATGCAAAAAATTGAATATTTTCATTGTCTTAGTCATATTGCGCGTTGTACACAGTACTTTATTCAAATAATTCTATTATTGTTTTCATTGGTAAAAACATTTTGTTACTGTCAGGTAATTTTATAAATCCATATTTTTTATAAAATAGTTCAGCACTGTAATCTATCGGGTCAACTATAACTGCGAAAGCCCCTACTGAATCAGATATATCAAAACACCTTTTCAATGCATCAATTAGTAAAACCTTTCCCAGACCTTGTGACTGATAATATACATCAATCGCTAAACGTCCAAGTAGAATTGTTGGAATAGACAAGTACGATTTCGGCAATTTTCTTCTGAATGAATTAGGAATCAAATCATTTGAAATACTACTGCTTGAAATTGTATAATATCCTTTAATATTATCAACTTCGATATCACTCAAAACAAAACATGCTGAATGTTTCCTTTTAACATCTTGTTTTGCTTGCTTCCAAAAATAATTATCTAACAATTCCTTTCCACACGAAAACTTATTCCTGATATGCCTGGAATTAAGCAGTATAGTTAAATAATTCATTTAGAAATCATTTTATCATAATCTTCTTTTGCAGAAAGTAAGTCAATATTTGGGTTAGGTGGATTTATCAAAGAATCGAAGAAAATACCCTTATCTTTGTCTGAAGCAATTATTTGTTCTCGTTCTTTAAGTATTTCTTTAGCTTTTTCCTGAACTGTCATGATGACAAAATCAGTCAAACTTCTATATCCACCAAGTGTTGCAGCTCTTTCGAAAAGTTGCTTTTGCTCTTTAGGTAACCTTGTGTCAAATCTTGCCTTTTCTTGATTTAGTGTTTCCATAATAAAATATTTTCATCAAAGGCACGGAATATATCCGCATTACACAAGAATATTACGGAGAATATCAGTACAAAATAATTTTGTATATTGTGTACAACGGTTTATATAAATGGCAGTTAAAATGTTCAGGTCAGCATTGTTTTCTTACATTTTTTTTACTGAAATGGATTTTCCGGTTTGGTACGTTCATCTAAATTAAAATACTGCATTGCTAAAAATGTAAACGGAATAATCCAAAGTATGGAAGATATTACAGTAGAAATTGCAGTTAGCACCCAGTACCAGTCGGGATAATTAATTACTCCCGTATCCTGTACACCAATAATTGTTGTTGTAATTCCGGTCAGCATTGCCGGAAGTGTGAGTACAAAACCAACGATCCAAATAATTGCAATTCCAACAATATTTATTAGTAACGTATTCCACCATTGGGAATTAACAAGCTTCCACGAACGCGACATTGCATTGCCCAGCCCTTTCCTTTCAAAAAGTGCAATCATTACAACTATCGAAAAAGTATTTGCAAAATAAATGCCCGGCACAATACACATTACAATTCCAATCATTGTTAAAATAAACACAATAAAGCCGGCACTTAACGCGAGAAGACTATTGGAAAAAAGTTGTGGTTTTATATCTGAAAGATCGAAATTACCTTTTCCTTTTTTGATGTAAATTTCGATGTAAGAGTAGTATGTACCAATTAACAACGACTGAACAAAAATACCAAAAAGCGAGAAAAGAAATATATTCTTGTAAACAGGACCAATGTTTGCCATCATCGCTTCCGGATCGGACAAATCGATGTTTCCAATTAGTTTCATTTGAATATACACCTGAACAATTCCGTAGAGAATTAGAAACGGTAAAACGTATATTAAAATTAATTTTGAAACAGGTTTATACTCCTGTTTTATAAATTCGAAAGAGTCGGAAAAAATAGCTCCCAACTCTCTTTTTTTTCTGAATTGAATCTCTTTTTCAATCATATAAAATGGGAATAAAATATTGTTTAGTTGAAGGTTTGTTTCTCTATTTTGTATTTATTTCGCTCGCTGGCACTGCGCGAAATTAATTCGCCTAAAAAGCCACCCATAAAAAATTGTGCTCCAATAATCATCGAAGTCAATGCAATATAAAAATAGGGACTGCTGGTAATCAGGTGTCCCGGTAATCCATTGTGCAAATCAATAATTTTAATCACACCTAAAGTTATTGCAGCTGCAACTCCAATAAAAAACATTAGCACTCCCAGGATTCCAAAAAAGTGCATTGGGCGTTTTACAAACCGCGATATAAAAGTTACCGACAGTAAATCTAACGGTCCGCGGACAAATCGTTCGAGACCAAATTTGGTAACTCCATATTTGCGTTCGCTGTGTATTACAACCTTTTCGCCAATATTTTTAAAGCCTGCCCATTTTGCCAGAACCGGAATATATCGGTACATATCGCCATAAACTTCAATGCTTTTTATCACATTTTTCCGGTACGATTTTAATCCGCAGTTCATGTCGTGCAGTTTAATACCTGTCATTCGGCGAACTGTCCAGTTGTATAATTTACTCGGAATATTTTTCGATAAAACAGGGTCGTGTCGTTTTTTCTTCCAGCCCGAAACCAAATCAAACCCGTCCTCTTTTATCATTCTGTAAAGTTCGGGTATTTCATCAGGACTGTCTTGCAAATCGGCATCCATTGTAATTACCACATCGCCTTGCACCACTTCGAAACCACAAAACAGAGCAGCCGATTTTCCGTAGTTACGCCTGAATTTTATACCTTTTACAAATTCGTTTTCGGTTTGAAGTTTTTCAATTACAGCCCACGAGTTGTCTTTACTGCCATCGTCAATCATAACTACCTCGTACGAGAAGTTATTTTCGTCCATCACTTTTTTTATCCAGGCTGCCAATTCAGGAAGCGACTCCTCTTCGTTAAAAAGAGGAACAACCACGGAAATATCTATCTGTTTCAAATTAATAATTTTTTATTCAGGAACCTCATCGATTGGGTTCTTTTTAGTAAATATTGCGGTAATCAAAGAAATAATAGCTCCCATAAATGCACCGCCAAAAATAGCCATTACAAACATAATTATTGGTTTCTGAAATTTTGCCGACATGTTAACCGCCATTTCAAGCTGCTCTTCAGGAATACCATTTTTCATAATCTCTTCTTCAGTAAAAATTCTTAACTGTTCTTGCAACGATGGGTCGATTACCTCGTAAAGTAAATATGTATAAATACCCGAGATTACCGATGCAAATATCATTGCCAACAAACCAACGCCAAACGCCTGTCCATAAGTTATTTCGCCGCCCAACGATTTTTTATAGCTTATTTGGGCGAGTGCAATACCTACAATCATTATTGGGTACATTAAATACTGGTTAACCTTTGAAAAAGGGTTGCCCATAACGTAGAAAACCACGGAGGTTAGAATAAATACGATTCCAAGATAAACTCCTGATGTTAATGCTGATTTCCAGACTGAAGTAGATTTCTGTTCCATAATAGTTTGTTTTTTTATAAGGTTCGACAAAGATATGTTTATTTTTTAATCTCGATTAATAATTTCAACATTGAATTTAACATTGGAAATAAATATTTTCTAATTGATAATCTGAATGATAAGTCGGGAACAGATGAATATAATTACGAGACTGTAGATTTTTGTTTGGTGGTAAATCAAAATTTTCTACTTTTGCAGCCGGGTAAGTCCTGTGCGACCAGCTCCTGCTGAAACCCCCCAGAGTCGGAAGGCAGCAAGGGTAGGTGGTTGAGCGGTGCGACACAGGTAGCTTACCCACTTTTTTTTGATAAAAAAAAGGCGGCAAAAAAGATTGAAAAAAAGTTTTGCAGATTAGAAAATTAATTCCTTACTTTGCGCCGCTGTTTGAGAAAACAACGTTCTAAACAAGTTTGAAAAAGAATATAAAATGCCGAATTAGCTCAGTTGGTCAGAGCACGTGATTTGTAATCTCGGGGTCCTCAGTTCGAATCTGAGATTCGGCTCGAAAATATTCGGGGAGATACCGAAGCGGTCAAACGGGGCAGACTGTAAATCTGTTGGCTACGCCTTCGGAGGTTCGAATCCTCCTCTCCCCACCTTTGAAAGGGAATAACTTAATTGTTGTTCCCTTTTTTTATGCTCTTAATTCTGTAAATCGTTGGCATCGTCCGTCAGCTGACGGATTCGAATCCTCCTCTCCCCACCTTTGAAAGGGAA
>JAJRSD010000034.1 GCA_024278975.1 Bacteroidota bacterium | reverse complement strand
AGTAGTTTCTTTACACTCTATTACCGACAGGCTGAAACCACAGTAATTAATATTGTTTATCCATTTAAACCGTTGTTGTTTTGTTTGTCCCTTTTTATTTACAATGGTAACCAGGGGTACATCTTTTTAAGTTTCACAGCCTTCACAGCGCTTCGAACTGTTCTTTTGCCGATCGCCCTTTCAGGGCTGAAAATAAAAACTGCAACTGCAAACTGCAACTGCGACTGTAAACTGCAACTGCGACTGCGACTGTAACTGCGACTGCGACTGCGACTGTAACTGCGACTGCAAACTGCAACTGTAAACTCTCTTCATTCCCCTCTCCACTCCAACAAATTATCGACCCGGTAAATAATTTTGTTATTATCGATTAACCATTTAATTACCTGCCGCATTTTCTGCTGGTCGCCTTTAAGTTTTAAAAGAAGTTTTTCGTAAGTAATTGGGGTTTTCAATATTTTTTTTACCTCTTTCCCGATAGTTTCAAATTCAAACGCACTCAACTCAAGAGTTTTTAACGATTTGCAAACATCACAAACTCCGCACCGCGAAGAATCTGTTTCACCAAAATATTCCAACAAAGCCTGACTCCGGCATTTGGTTGAACTCGTAGCATAATCGATAACCGAACCAATTCTGTTTGTCAACTCTTTTTTGCGTAAATCGTAATTATCTCTCGAAATTTTCAATCTCTCAACACTAACTCTCTCTTTTACAAAATAGATAAATGGAGCCCTGTTTTGAGGGACATAATCGATTACATTTGATTTTCTTAAATGTTTCAAATAATTGTAAACCTGATCTCTGTCGAACCCCGAACGTTTTGCCAGCAACTCTTCATCAATAGAAACATAACCGGTAAACAACCCGGTGTATGAGCGTAAAATCAGCTTTACAAAACCATCTAAATCAACATTTGCAACCTGAAATTTATACAAATCGTCGCGCGAAACTGTGAAATAAACACGCGAAGGACTATCAACTTCCTCGGTAAATTCTACATATCCTTCGCGTTGCAAAATTTTAAGACTGCTGTAAACCATCGCCTGCTGAAATTTAAAAGCCTGGGCAAACTCCTGTAAATGAAATTCGAATATTTGCGATTTCCCAAATCCCTGTGCAATTTGCAGGAAGTTACAGAGCGCGTCGTAAATCCTTTTAATATTTACAACCTCGGGGAAAGCAACTTTTACATGCTTTTTTAGTTTAGTAGTGTCGGTATTATTATAAAGTAAAACTGCTGCCGATTTTCGCCCATCGCGCCCGGCGCGTCCCGCTTCCTGATAATATGCCTCCAGCGAATCGGGTGGTTGAATATGAATAACAAAACGTACATTCGCTTTATCTATTCCCATCCCAAATGCGTTGGTAGCAACTATTACACGTGTTTTTCCTTCAAGCCAGCTATCTTGTTTTCTGCTTCGCACAAAATTACTTAACCCCGCATGATAAAAATCTGCCGAAATATTACTGGCTCTCAATTCGTTAGCAATTTCGCGGGTCGCTTTTCTACTTCGCACATAAATAATACCCGAGCCTTTTACTCTGTTTATGGTATCTAATAAGTAGCCGGTTTTATTCTCAACATGCCGAACCAAATAACTCAGGTTTTCTCTTTCGAACGACATTTTTAGAATATTCTTTTCCTGAAATCCCAGTTTTTCCTGAATATCGTTGGCAACTTTTGTAGTGGCAGTTGCTGTTAATGCAAGAAATTTAACTTTTGGTAAAATCCTACGAAGTTGTATAATATTTAAATAACTTGGACGAAAATCGTAACCCCACTGCGAAATACAATGTGCTTCGTCAACGGTAACTAAATTCACATTCATCTGCTCCAAACGTTCGCGAAACCTTTCCGAATTTAATCTTTCGGGCGAAATGTACAGGAACTTATAATCGCCCCAAACTGCATTGTCTAATGTTAATTTAATTTCGCGTGGCGACATTCCACTATGAACGGCAAGTGCTTTAATTCCTCTTCGATTCAGGCTTTCCACCTGGTCTTTCATTAAAGCAATTAATGGCGTTATTACAATGCAAATTCCTTTTTGCGAAAGCGAATAAACCTGAAAAGTGATAGACTTTCCTCCGCCGGTCGGCATCAAGCCCAGCGTATCTTTGCCGCCTGCCACCGAATTTATAATATCCAGTTGCAGGGGTCGGAAATCGGGGTAGTCCCAGTAACGGATTAATATCTGCCGAAAATCTTCCATAACACAATTTAAGAATTCCTTTTCAGGTTTAACAATTTTTATTGTTCAAAACATTTGTAACGCTAAATTATTAGACTGTAATCTACTATTTTTTTGTAGTTTTGCGCAATTATAAAAAAACATAAAAATAATAAAACATGTCGTTTCTTTCTGATAAAGTTCAATTTGAAGGCGTAACTTTCGACGATGTCCTTTTAGTTCCCTCATACTCAGAGATTTTGCCTCGCGAAGTAGATCTCTCTTCTAAGTTTACTCGCTTAATAACAATAAATACTCCCATCGTTTCTGCGTCGATGGATACAGTTACCGAATATCAAATGGCAATTGCTATTGCCCGCGAAGGAGGGATTGGCGTTATTCATAAAAATATGGGAATAGTTGAGCAAGCGCACCAGGTAACAACTGTTAAGCGAGCAGAGAACGGGATGATTTATGACCCGATTACAATTACTGCCGAAAAGAAGGTGAGTGATGCTTTGGGGTTAATGTCGAAATATAAAATTGGTGGAATTCCGGTTGTCGATGAGAATAAATTTCTGGTGGGAATTGTAACGAATCGCGACCTCCGTTTCGAGAAAAATATGAATCGTCCGATTAGTGAGGTGATGACCAAAGAAAATCTGATATCAACCAAAGAATCGACCGATTTGGAGAGTGCTGCGGATATTCTACAGAAATATAAAATTGAAAAATTACCGGTTGTTGATAAAGACAACAAATTAATTGGGCTGGTAACTTATAAAGATATTACAAAAGCAAAAGATAAACCGTTGGCATGCAAAGACGAAAAAGGACGTTTGCGAGTGGCTGCCGGGATTGGCGTTGCCGGCGATACAATGGACAGGATTGACGAATTGATAAAAGCTCAGGTTGATGCTTTGGTAATCGACACGGCGCATGGTCATTCAAAAGGAGTTTTAGAACTGCTTAAAAAAGTTAAAGCCAAGTATCCCGAAAAAGATATTGTTGCCGGAAATATTGGTACTGCCGAAGCTGCAATTGCTTTAGTTAAAGCCGGTGCTGATGCTGTTAAAGTCGGTATTGGTCCCGGGTCTATTTGTACAACCCGAATTATTGCGGGCGTGGGTGTTCCGCAGCTCTCTGCAATTTACAGTGTTGCAAATGCAATAAAAAATTCTGGCGTGCCGGTTATTGCCGATGGCGGAATTCGGTATTCTGGCGATATAGTAAAAGCAATTGCTGCCGGTGCTAATTCTGTTATGGCAGGTGGTTTATTTGCGGGAGTTGAAGAATCGCCAGGTGAAACTATTTTATATCAGGGACGGAAATTTAAATCGTACCGTGGAATGGGTTCCATTGAAGCAATGCAAAAAGGTTCTAAAGACCGCTATTTTCAGGATATGGAAGAAGATATAAAAAAACTTGTACCTGAAGGAATTGCAGCGCGGGTTCCATTCAAAGGGAGTTTATACGAAGTTCTTTATCAGCTTATTGGTGGTTTACGTGCAGGAATGGGATATTGTGGGGCGCAAAATATTGAGATGTTGCAAATGGCGCAATTTACAAAAATATCAAGTGCCGGTGTGCAGGAGAGTCATCCGCACGATGTAAGTATCACACGCGAAGCTCCTAATTACAGCATCCGTCAGTAGTCTTCATATTCAAACTATCTTGCAAACTTTAACTTTTTATCATTTATAAAATTAACAATGAAACGTATTTTATTTTCATTCATAATTGTATGTAGCTTAGCATTTAATGGTTTGGCTCAAGGCGAGAAAACGCTAATTAGAATTGGCGAAACCAAAGTTAGCATAGCCGAATTCGAACGCATTTATAAAAAGAATAATAACAATTTATACAACGATTCGGATAAAAAATCACCCGAGGAATATTTAGATCTGTTTATCAATTTCAAGTTGAAAGTTATAGAGGCGGAAGCTTTAAAAATGGATACTAATTCGGTTTTTATAAATGAATTGGCGGGTTACCGGGCCGAGTTGGCAGCTCCGTATTTAACCGATGTAAAGTATAACGAGCAGATGGTTAAGGAGCTGTACGACCGAACTACAAAAGAGGTACACGCAAGTCATATTCTTTTAAAAGTTGACAAAAATGCAACCGAAGCGGAAGATTTGGCTGTTTTGAAAAGAATACAAAAAATCAGAGATGAGATAATTGCAGGTAAAGATTTTGGTGAGGCGGCTGCTAATTATTCTGAAGATCCATCAGCAAAAACGAATAAAGGCGACCTGGGATATTTTACAGCTTTTCAAATGGTTGTACCTTTCGAAAACGCGGCATTTACTACTCCGGTGGGAGAAGTTTGCGAACCGATTCGTAGCTCTTTTGGGTATCATATTTTAAAAGTGTACGACATTCGAGAGAACCGTGGTGAGATTTTAGTAGCGCACATTATGAAAATGTTTCCGCAAGGAGGAGCAACTCCCGAAATAAAAGCTCAGCTAAAAACCGAAATCAATGGTATTTACAAAGAATTGCTGGCGGGTGCCGATTTTGCAGAGCTGGCAAAAGCAAAATCAGACGATAAACGTTCGGCAGTAAAAGGAGGCGAAATGCCGTGGTTTGCAAACGGTAGAATGATAAAGGAGTTTGCCAATGCAGCTTTTGATATTAAAGAAAAAGGAGATTTCACAAAACCGATTGAGACAAAATTTGGTTACCATATAATTAAAAAACTTGATGAGCGGGGAGTTGAATCGTTCGAAGAGTCGAAAGAGGATATCGAAAACCGTATTAAACGCGACCCGGCAAGAAGTATTACAAGCAAAACTGCTTTTACAAACAAGTTAAAAGCAGAGTATAACTTCAGCGAAAATAGTGCTGGAATTGAAAATTTAAAAGGTAAAAAAATTGGTGACAGATTCGAGAATGTAATTTTTGACCTGTTTATTTTAAACGGAAAAACCTATAACTTCGGGGGATTACGACGATACATTCAAAACAATAATATAACCAAAGGCACTTATACTGCAAACTTTAGTAAATGGGTAGCCGATGAAATAACCAATCTCGAAGATTCGAGGCTGGAGGATAAATATCCCGATTTTAGATATTTGATGCAAGAGTATCACGATGGTATTTTGCTTTTTAATATTTCGGAAGATAAAATATGGAATCGCGCGGTTGAAGACTCGGTGGGACTGGAAACATTTTACGAAAAAAATAGTAAAAAATATTCGTGGGAAGAGCGATTTAAAGGGAGTGTAATAAAATGTAAAGACAAAGCTACAAAAGAGGAAGTGGATAAATTCTTTGAGGCAGGAATGACAAACGAAGAGGTTATTGACCAGCTTAATACGAATGAGAAAATGATAACAATTGAAGAGGGAGCCTGGGAGAAAGGAAGTAATCCGGTTGTTGATTATTATATATGGAACAAAGAAAAACCTGCCAATTTTGATGATGAAATTACTTTTGTAAGAGGCGATAAAATACCGCCGGAATCAAAAAGTTTAAATGAAGCACGAGGGTTATATATTTCTGATTACCAGAATTATCTGGAGCAAAAGTGGATAGAAGAGTTACGCGCAAAATATGTGATTGTAATAGACAAAAAGTTGCTGAAAACAATAGATGGTATTTAAAGAGTTTATAAAATATTGTTTTATGGTTGTTGTAGGGTTGTCTGTTTTAAGTTGTACAAACAATAGTAATCCGGAGCAATTGATTGTGGCAAAAGTAGGAGAAGAGTTGCTTTTTGCCAGCGATCTATCTACGATTATTCCCACGGGTATTGGGGCAAAAGATAGTTCGATGATGGCTGCCGATTACATTGAGAAATGGGTAAAACAGGAGCTACTTATTCAAAAAGCGAATGATAATTTAACACCCGCACAAAAAAATGTAACCCGCGAACTTCGCGAGTACAGAAATTCGTTAATCATTTATAAATATAAAAACGAATTGATAAAGCAGAGAATGGATACAATGGTTACCGAAGATCAAATTATGGATTTTTACAATTCGAACCTCGAAAACTTTAATTTGAATAAAAACATTGTAAAAGCAATTTTTATTAAAATACCCAACGAAGTTGCAAACCCGTCGTTGCTAAAAAGTTTAACTGCCAATACCAGCGAAGAAGGAATATCGGAGTTAAAAGAATACTGTTTGCAGTACGCCAAAGGCTTCGATATTTTTATGGATAACTGGGTTGATTTTGAGACAGTAAAAAATAATATTCCACAAGAAATTGAGGACGACACACGATTTCTTGCCCGTAATAATACAATAGAATTGAATGATTCAAATTATTATTATCTTGTCAAAATTCAGGATTATAAGTTGAAAAACAATTTAGCTCCCGTGGAATTTGTGGAAAATAATATAAAGAAACTCATACTAAATAAGCGTAAAATTAGGTTTCTAAAAGAGGTTGAAAACAATATTTATAAGGAAGGAATCAGACAAAACAAATTCAGAATATATAACAATATTATAAATGAAGAAACAGAATAAAATAACGAAACGCACAGGAGTATTAATTCTGGCATTGTTTATTACAATGTTTGGATTTGCCCAGGATAAAATGGTTGACCAGATTGTAGCAGTGGTTGGTGGTAATATAATTTTGAAATCGGATATTGAACGGATGCACATCGACCAGCAAGCGCAGGGAATTACTTCCGACGGCGATATGAAATGCGAAATTTTAGAGCAATTCCTTATCGATAAATTACTGGTTGCCGAAGCCGAGCAAGACACGTTAATTTCGGTAACACCGAGTCAGGTTAACGGTCAGATGGATCAGCAAATGGCAATGTACATATCTTACATGGGTTCAGAGAAAGCTGTTGAGGAGTATTTTAAAAAGCCGATAACGACAATAAAATCTGAGATGCAGGAAGGAATCCGAAACCAGTTGTTAAGCCAGCAAATGCGCCAACAGATTGTAAAAGATGTAACGGTAACACCCTCCGAAGTGAGGCATCATTTTAAAACTTTGAGCGAAGACGAGATACCAACAATGCCAACACAATACGAATATGCACAAATTACATTTCAACCAAAAGTTGCGCTAGAAGAGCAAAACCGGGTAAAAGCACGACTACGCGAACTAAAAAAGAGAATTGAAAATGGTTCTAGTTTTGCGACAATGGCAGTTCTTTATTCCGAAGGGCCATCGGCAAAAGAGGGTGGTGTAATCGGGTATTTGGGGCGTGGACAGTTAGACCCTGCGTATGCGTCTGTTGCCTTTAATTTAAAACCGGGGAAAGTTTCCAACGTTGTAAAAAGTTCGTTCGGTTATCATATTATTCAGTTTGTAGATAAAAAAGGCGAAAAGATTAATACCCGACATATTTTAATGAAACCCAAAGTTTCGGTGGAAGCAAAAGAGGAGGCTATCGAACGATTAGATAGTATGGCAAATATGATTCGTAAAGATGAGATATCGTACGAACAAGCTGCAATGATGTTTTCGTTTGATAAAAATACCAGGAATAATGGTGGTGTCGCGATAAATGCCAATACAATGTCATCGAAGTTTTCGGTTGAAGATTTAGATGGAGACATTAGTAAAATACTTACAAAAATGGAATTGAATGAAATTTCGAAACCATTTGAAACAATCGATCCTGAAACCCAACAATCTATTTATAAAATTATAAAGCTGTTAAAAAAAGTAGATTCGCATAAGGCGGACCTTCAAAACGACTACCAAAAGCTTTCTGATATGTATTTGGTATCGAAAAAAGAACGGGTTTTAAATGAATGGATTTCAACACGTCAATCGGAAACATACATTCGTATTGATGCAACTTATGCAAATTGTAATTTTGATTTTAAAGACTGGGTAAAATAATTTTGCAAAAGCCAATCCTAAATATCTAAACGGAGAGGAATCAACAAAAATATAGTGGGAATTAAATAAGTATAATATCGAAAATAAAAATATATGAATTTTAAAAACGATGTGGAAGCACTCGATAATTTGCGTGCAAAATTCGATGAACTTAAATCAGAAATTTCGAAAGTAATTTATGGGCAAGACGAGGTTATAACTCAGGTTCTGATTTCGTTGTTTAGTCGTGGGCATGTTTTGTTAATCGGGGTTCCGGGTTTGGCAAAAACACTTTTAGTAACTACTATCGCTCAAATTCTTGGTCTGAAATATAATCGTATTCAGTTTACACCAGATTTAATGCCGTCAGATATTATTGGTACAGAAATACTCGATAACGAACGAAATTTTAAATTCATTCAAGGTCCTCTGTTTGCCAATATTATTTTGGCTGACGAGATAAACCGTACACCTCCAAAAACGCAGGCAGCACTGTTGGAAGCCATGCAGGAGAGGGCGGTAACTGCGGCAGGTCAGCATTTCGAACTTGATAAACCATTTTTTGTTCTGGCAACACAAAACCCAATAGAACAAGAAGGAACTTACCCGCTTCCCGAAGCGCAATTAGACAGGTTTATGTTTTCGGTTTGGTTAGATTATCCGAAATTTGAAGATGAATTAACCATTGTAAAAAATACAACATCGACATTGGAAGTTGAATTGAAACCTGTTATTACAGGAGAAGAGATTCGCTACTATCAGGAGTTAATTCGCAAAGTCCCCATAAACGATAATGTTCTTAAATATGCAGTCGAACTTGCTGCAAAAACCCGTCCGGATACCGATAGGGCAGCCGATATTTCAAACCAGTTTTTGAAGTGGGGAGCCGGACCGCGTGCTTCGCAGTACCTTGTTATGGGTGCAAAAACTCATGCCGTTTTACACGGAAAATATTCGCCCGACATTGAAGATGTTAAGGCTATTGCACACTCTATTTTACGACACCGAGTAATAAAAAATTACAAAGCCGAAGCAGAAAAGATTTCAGTGGAACAAATTATTGATAAATTGCTTTAATGCACTCTCTCTCTTTCAATAGAATTTTTCTTACCTCCCAATCTCTCACTTTGAAGATTGTTTTTGTATTGCTCTTAATTTCATCGCTCTCGTATTCGCAAGAAAAAAAGAGGATTGAAATTTTAAAATCTGGTTATGGCGAATCAGACGAAAGTTTGCCTGCCAATGCACAACGACTTGTTGACAGCGTTTTTATCCGTCACCAGGAAATTTTAATGTGGTGCGATACTGCCATTATTTATTCCGGAACCAATAAAGTAGATGCCATCGGACATGTTCATATTAAAAAAGGCGACACTCTGCACTTATATGCAAACAATGTTTTTTACGATGGCGATATAAGTTTTGCCCAAGCCTGGAACAACGTGGTATTGATTAATAAAGATGTTAAACTGTATTCCGATACACTCGACTACGATCTGGAAAATAATATCTGTTATTACAATAATTTTGGACGTATAGAAGACAGCACAACAACATTAACAAGTATAATTGGTAAATATTTAATCGACGAAAATAACATCTATTTTTATAAAGATGTGGATGGTTATAACGAAGATTTTACGTTAAAAAGCGACACTGTAAAATATAATACCGAAACCGGTAAAATGTTTGTTGAAGGACCAACTACAATCCGCGACTCGGCAAATACACTTTATACCGAAGGCGGTTGGTACGACTCTAAAACCGGAGAGGCTGAGCTAAAACGGAAAGCAAGTATTTATAACAATACTCAAAAGCTTGATGCCAAATACATAAAATACAATAAAGTTAACGGAGCGGGAAAAGCACTCGGTTCGGTTCGGTTCGAGGATATGGAAAACCGATCGATTATTCTTGGTAATTCAGCAGATTTTAACAAGGCGAAGGAGACTACAGTTGTTACCGACTCGGCAGTTTTTATAACTTATACTTCAACCGATTCGTTGTTTTTACATGCCGATACACTTCGCACCGTTCCCGATACAGTTGAGGGCGAAAAGATTGTATCAGCTTATTATGGAGTGCGCTTTTTTAGAACCGATATGCAGGGACTCTGCGACTCGCTGGTATATTTTACAAAAGACTCGATTATTCAAATGTATCAGAATCCTGTAATTTGGTCGGAAAACCACCAGCTTTCGGCAGAAAAAATTGAGATGCGACAAATTAGCAATGGTCCCGACGAACTACGGCTTACAAAAAAAAGTTTTATTATTTCGAAACAAGACACCGGGCAGTTCGACCAGATAAAAGGAAAAGAGATGATTGGTTATATTGTTAACCAGGAGCTTAAAAAGATTAATGTAAACGGCAACGGGCAAACACTTTATTATGCCCGCGAAAAAGATGAAATTATTGGTATTAACCGCGCCGAAAGCAGTAAAATATCTATTCGGTTTTTAGATGGAAAAATTCATCAGATTATTTTTATTAAATCTCCTGAAGGTGAATTAAAACCACTGTTAGAATTAACAGAGGCAGATAAAAAACTAAAAGACTTCGACTGGAAAATAAGGCTGCGCCCACTCTCTAAATACGATATTTTTCCACGGGGCGAAATAATAATTGATGAAAAATCAGGTGTCTTAGAAAAGTAGTTATTAATTTGATTGGCTTTTAGTTGAAAATAGTCATACTCTCACGGGAAGTGAGAGCATGACCAGAATAAGAAGTGAGAGCATGACTGTAATAAAAAATAACAGAGTTTATTATCTCAATCTAAAGTATTCCAATAAAAAGCTGCCATATATTTTCATTTTAAAAAAATATTTTGATATTTGCATCAAATCGTAAGTAAATAAAGTGAAAAGCATTATCAACATTTCTATTCTTAACCTGATTATTGGTATCCTTCTTCTGTTACAGAAAAAGTGAGAATGGTGTGTAGTAAAAAATATTTGAAAAAATAGAGCCATTCTCAGAAAAGAGGGTGGCTTTTTTTTTGAAGAATCCGAAAACCGGAACTCGAAATCCGGAACCCGGAACTTCAAAGTTTAAAATAAGGATTAAGAAATAACAAATAATAAATTATCATGAGCGACAGACTTTACATTTTCGATACAACTTTGAGGGACGGCGAACAGGTTCCCGGTTGTCAGTTAAACACAGTAGAAAAAATTGAAGTTGCAAAAACGTTACAAGATTTGGGAGTTGATGTTATTGAAGCCGGCTTCCCAATTTCGAGTCCGGGCGATTTCGAATCGGTGGTTGAAATATCAAAAGCGGTAACCTGGCCAACTATTTGCGCCCTTACCCGCGCAGTTGAAAAGGATATCGACGTAGCAGCAGAATCACTAAAATATGCGAAAAAAGGTCGTATTCATACCGGAATCGGGACTTCCGATTTTCATATTTTCCATAAGCTGCACTCAAACCCCGATGCAATTATTGAACGTGCTGTTGCAGCCGTAAAATATGCAAAAAAATATGTTGAAGATGTCGAGTTTTATGCCGAAGATGCCGGGAGAACAGAAAACGAATATCTGGCAAAAGTTGTTGAAGCTGTAATTAAAGCTGGCGCAACTGTCGTAAATATTCCCGATACAACCGGTTATACACTTCCCAATGAATTTGGTGATAAAATTAAATTCCTGATGGAAAATGTAAACGGTGTTCATAACGCTATTCTTTCAACACACTGCCACAACGACCTTGGAATGGCAACCGCAAATACCATTGCCGGGATTATGAACGGTGCCCGCCAGGCAGAAGTTACGATTAACGGAATTGGCGAACGTGCCGGAAATACTTCGCTGGAAGAGATTGTGATGATTCTGAAAAGTCGTTACGCTGTTTTAAATATTGATACAGGAATTAACACAAAAAAAATATATGGCGCCAGCCGCATGGTTTCAACTCTGATGAATATGCCGGTTCAGCCAAATAAAGCAATCGTTGGTCGAAATGCATTTGCGCACTCTTCAGGAATTCATCAGGACGGCGTTCTGAAAAACCGCGAGAATTACGAAATTATGGATCCAACAGATGTGGGAATCAACGAATCGGGAATTTTGTTGACTGCAAGAAGTGGCCGTGCCGCGTTACAACACAGATTAGAGTTGCTTGGGTTTGAAGTTGACAAAGAAAAATTAGATAAAATTTATGAAGATTTCATAAATCTGGCTGATAAGAAAAAAGATATTCGCGACGACGATATTGCATTGTTAGTTGGCGATGCAACACGTAAAGAACGCCGTATAAAATTAAATTATTTACAGGTAGTTTCGGGTAAAGATCTGAAACCAATGGCAACTATTCGGTTAGATATTTCGGGTGAAAAATTCGATGCAACTTCGTCGGGTAACGGTCCTGTTGACGCAGCAATAAAAGCTGTAAAACAGATTATCCACCGTCAGGTTATTATCGAAGAGTTTTTGGTGCAGGCAATTACACGAGGCAGCGACGATATTGGAAAAGTACACATGCAAGTGGTTTACGAAGACAATATCTTTCATGGTTTTGGAGCACACACCGATATTATTACAGCTTCGGTTGAAGCATTTCTAGATGCTATCAATAAATTGCCAGTGGCGGAGTAGAGTTAGGAAAGTAGTGAGTAATTAGTAGTGAGTATAAAGTCAAGAACAAAAAGTAAACAATTTATAATTTAAGTATAAATGCTCATTTAAAAGTTCTCCCCTCATGAGGGGAGATGTCGAAGACAGAGGGGTAAAGTAAATATAAAGAAGAAAGCAGTTAGTAAAAAGTAGAAAGTAAGAGAGTAGAAAAGTACTGAGTAATAAGTATAAAGTCAAAAATAAAAAAGTTTAAGTTCAGAGTTAGAACACTTTAAACTTTAAACTTAATACCATTAACAAAAATTATTTTTCGAAGAATAGACATTAAAATAACTTCGGAACAAGAAGATTATAATTATGACAGTAAAAACATTATTCGATAAAATTTGGGATGCACACGTTGTGAAAAAAGTTGAAGGTGGCCCAAATGTATTATATATCGACAGACATTTAATCCATGAAGTAACAAGTCCGGTGGCATTTTTAGGTTTGAAAAACCGGGGATTAAAAGTTCTACGCCCTGAAAAAACCACTGCCACACCAGATCATAACGTTCCCACAATTAACCAGCATCTTTCTGTTAAAGATGAGCTTTCGCGGCATCAGCTCGAAATGCTAAAAACAAATTGTACTGAAAACGGAATTGTACACCACGATTTGGGAACCGAAGGACACGGTGTTGTTCATATTATTGGCCCCGAAATGGGACTTACCCAACCGGGAATGACAATTGTTTGTGGCGACAGTCATACTTCAACACACGGTGCGTTTGGTGCAATTGCTTTTGGTATTGGCACCAGCGAAGTGGAGATGGTTTTCGCAAGCCAGTGCATTATGCAGCCCAAACCAAAAAAGATGAAAATTACTGTTAACGGTACTCTTGCGAAAGGAGTTACTGCAAAAGATATTGCACTCTATATAATATCAAAAATATCGACAAGCGGTGGAACCGGGCATTTTATTGAATATACAGGTTCGGCAATAACCGGACTTTCGATGGAAGGTAGAATGACACTTTGTAATTTGAGTATTGAATGTGGTGCACGGGGTGGAATGATTGCCCCCGACGAAATAACTTTCGAATATGTAAAAGGTCGCGAGTTTGCACCAAAAGGAGCTGACTGGGATAAAGCAGTTGCAAAATGGAAAGAACTGAAAACAGATGATGATGCAGTTTTTGATACGGAATTAATTTACGATGCAGCAGACATTGAACCGATGATTACATTTGGAACAAACCCGGGAATGGGAATTGGAATTTCTAAAAATATCCCCACCACCGAAGGAATGGAAGGCAGCGACAAATCATCGTTCGAAAAATCGCTACAATACATGGGTTTTGGTGCAGGTGATAAAATTGAAGGAAAACCTGTTGATTATGTGTTTCTTGGAAGTTGTACAAATGGTAGAATTGAAGATTTTAGAGAATTTACTGAATTTGTAAAGGGCAAGAAAAAAGCACCAAATATTACCGCGTGGTTGGTTCCGGGTTCTAAACAAGTTGAAAATCAAATTCGTGCCGAAGGACTAATTTCAATACTCGAAGATGCAGGATTTCAGTTACGTCAACCCGGGTGTTCGGCATGTTTAGCAATGAACGACGATAAAATTCCGGCAGGCAAATATTCTGTTTCAACATCGAACAGAAACTTTGAAGGAAGACAAGGACCGGGTGCGCGAACACTGCTTGCAAGTCCCATAACAGCAGCAGCAGCCGCAATTTCGGGAGTTATTTCAGATCCCCGAAAATAAAAAATATTTTTTATTGATTATTGATTAATTATGAATAAATATGAACTTATTAAAAGGACAAAAGTTTTTGCGCATAAATGTGTAAAAGTTGCAATTTCTCTACCTAAAAATAAATTAGGTTCTCATATTGAAGGACAACTTATCAGATGTGCAACTTCTGTTGCAGCAAATTACAGAGCAGTAAATTTAGCACATTCAACTGCTGCTTTTGCAGCAAAATTATCAATAGTTATTGAAGAAGTGGATGAATGTGATTTCTGGTTAGAATTTGCTTTAGATGAAAAAATTGTTTCAAAAGAAATTGCCTCTTCTTTGATGAAAGAAGCAAAAGAACTAACTGCAATTTTTGTAGCATCGAGAAAGACAATTCAATCAAAAAAATAAGGTGTAAAAGATTACTATTATTGGGAACACGAAATAATAAATAATAAATAATAAATATAAAATGGCATACGATAAATTTACAAAAATAACATCACCCGCGGTTCCACTTCCTATCGAGAATGTGGATACAGACCAGATTATTCCAGCTCGCTTTTTAAAAGCAATTGAGCGAAAAGGATTTGGTGATAACCTTTTTCGCGACTGGCGATATGAAAAAGATGGCAGTCCAAAAAGTGATTTTCCGCTTAACAACAATATTTACTCGGGCAAAATACTTGTTGCCGGGAAAAACTTTGGCAGCGGCTCAAGTCGCGAACATGCAGCCTGGGCAATTTACGATTATGGTTTCCGTGTAGTAGTATCCAGTTTTTTTGCTGATATTTTTAAAGGTAACGCACTGAACAACGGACTGCTTCCGGTTGTTGTAACTCCTGAATTCCTTCAAAAAATATTTACGACAATAGAAAAAGATGTAAATACGACTTTTGAAGTAGATTTGGAAAAACAGATATTTACTATTTCAGCAACAAACGATACAATCGATTTCGAAATAAACTCATATAAAAAGCACTGCTTGCAAAATGGTTTAGACGATATTGATTACCTGGTTGATATGAAAGAGGAAATTGCTGCTTTCGAGAAAGACAATTAAAATGAAAAAAACAATAATAAGATGACTGGCGAAACAGTTGATATAAAAGGAAAACGATTGATAATTATGGACACCACTCTTCGCGATGGTGAACAGACATCAGGCGTTTCGTTTAGCGAACTGGAAAAATTGAGTGTCGCGAAAATATTACTTAAAGATGTAAAAGTAGATCGTATTGAAATTGCCTCGGCAAGAGTTTCAAAAGGTGAATTTTTAGGTACTAAGCGTGTGATGAAATGGGCTTCGGAAAAAGGATATCTCGATAAAGTTGAGGTTCTTGGTTTTGTTGATGATAAAATTTCGTTGCAATGGATTGCCGATGCGGGAGGCAAAGTTTTAAATCTGCTTTGTAAGGGATCTCTAAAACATGTTACCGAACAGTTGCGCAAAACCCCCGAGCAACATGTTGCTGACATTAAAAATGTGATTGCCAATGCCACCGAAATGGGTATCCGGGTAAATGTTTATCTCGAAGACTGGTCTAACGGAATGCGCAACTCGAAAGAGTACGTTCATTTTATGATCTCAGAATTAAAAGATGAGAGAATAGATCGTTTTATGCTTCCCGATACTTTAGGACTTTTAGATCCGGATCAAACTTATGATTTCTGTAAAGAGATGATTCTTTCGTTTCCCGATGTTGAGTTTGATTTTCATGCTCACAACGATTACGATTTGGCAATTGCAAATGTTTTTCATGCAATAAAAGCTGGTATTCGCTGCGTTCATACAACTGTAAACGGTTTGGGCGAGCGTGCCGGAAATGCACCTCTGTCGAGTGTAATTGCTACAATTAAGGATCATCTGAAAATGGAAACTAATGTAATCGAAAGCGAGCTAAATAAAGCTTCCCGGTTAGTCGAAACTTTTTCGGGTATTCGGATTCCAACCAATAAACCTCTTATCGGCGAATTCGTATTTACACAATGTAGCGGAATTCATGCCGATGGAGACAGCAAAAATAATCTCTATTTTAATGAATTGCTGCCCGAACGTTTTGGTCGAATCAGACAATACGCGCTGGGAAAAACATCGGGTAAAGCCAATATTAAAAAGAATTTACAAGACCTTGGAATTGAACTTGATGCGGAGTCGTTAAAAAAAGTTACACAGCGAGTTATCGATTTAGCGGATAAAAAAGAGACAGTTACCAGCGACGAATTACCGTATATTGTGGCCGATGCTTTAGAGAACGATCACTTTGAACAGAAAATACACGTTGTAAATTATTCGGTAAATCATACCATGGGATTACGCCCGGTTGCCAATGTCTCTCTGGAAATTGACGGTAAATTTTATGAGGAATTTAGTGATGGCGATGGACAATATAATGCTTTTGTAAAATCGATTCGAAAAATCTACGATCGGCTGGGAAAACCACTTCCAAAACTTGTTGACTACGTTGTAACTATTCCTCCGGGTGGAAAAACCAATGCTTTGGTTGAAACAATTATTACATGGAAAAGTGATCACGAATTTAAAACGAAAGGACTGGATCCGGATCAAAATACTGCTGCAATGAAAGCTACAATTCGGATGTTAAACATTATTGAAAATGATTTTAGCAAGGAAACTCTGAATAAAACAAATAATACAACTTCAAAATAACAAACTTTGGAAATCAGTCTTCGGTCTTCCGACTTCTGACTTCCTACATTTTTTTTAATATGAAACTAAATATTGCAATTTTATCCGGCGACGGAATCGGACCGGAAATAGTTGAACAAGCGATGAAAACAGTTAAAGCTGTTGCCAAAAAATTTAATCACGAGTTAGAGTACGAATATGCTTTAACAGGAGCTGTGGCAATCGATAAAGTCGGCGATCCGTACCCGCCGGAAACGCACGAGCTTTGTATGAAATCGGATGCCGTTTTGTTTGGTGCAATTGGCGACCCGAAATTCGATAATAATCCGAAAGCAACAGTCCGTCCCGAGCAGGGATTGCTTGCCATGCGTAAAAAGTTAGGTTTGTACGCCAACATTCGTCCGGTGGAAACTTTCGACTCGCTGTTGCACAGATCGCCACTTCGACGCGAGTTGGTTGAGGGAGCCGATTTTGTTTGTATCCGTGAACTAACCGGTGGTATCTATTTTGGTGAAAAGGGCAGAAAAGATAATGGTGATACTGCTTTTGATACTTGCACATACACACGCGCAGAGATTGAGCGTATTTTAAAACTGGGTTACGAATTTGCTGCAAAACGAAATAAAAAACTTACAGTTGTTGACAAGGCAAATGTTTTGGAAAGCTCGCGTTTGTGGCGCGAAGTTGCACAGGGAATGGAGCAAAATTATCCCGATATCAAAACTGAATATATGTTTGTTGATAATGCGGCAATGCAAATTATACAGTGGCCTAAAAACTTCGATGTGATGGTAACTGAAAATATGTTTGGCGATATTCTTACCGATGAGGCAAGCGTAATTACCGGTTCGTTGGGGTTGCTTCCTTCTGCTTCAATGGGAATTCACACATCAGTGTTCGAGCCTATTCATGGCTCGTATCCACAAGCAGCAGGTAAAGATATTGCAAACCCAATTGCAACAATTCTATCGGCAGCAATGATGTTCGAATATGCTTTCGATTTAAAAGAAGAGGGAAAAATAATTCGCGATGCTGTTGCAGCTTCCATAGCCGAAAATATTGTAACTGAAGATATTGCTGAAGGACAAGCATTCAAAACTTCGGAGGTTGGAGATTGGATTGCTAACTATATTTCTAAAAAATAAATATTGAATTTTGTCCACACAAAGAACTGTTCTTTTTATAGAGTGGTTCTTTTTTTATCCACATAATTCTGTTAAAATATTACAATAATAAACATGAATAATAGTTAATTAGATAATATAATTAACTTATTTTGTCGTTCATTAAATCAAACAAAAATTAATTGTCGAAATTAATTTCAAAATACTTTATTGCTTTTTTAGTCATCTCTTTTATGCCTTTAAAAAGCTATGCGCAGGATTTTTTTTCTGACGGAATAAACATTGGTGTTAAAGCGGGTGCATCGCAATTGCTATTAGAAGTTCCAAACAATTTTTCGCATAAAATTATCGAATTCGACAATAAATTTGGTTTTGCCATCGATGCAGAACTCTCGAAATATCTTTCAAATCATTGGGAAGTTGCAATAGAGTTTAACTATACTATCTTAAATGGCGAATCTCAAAACGCATCCTTTTCAGCCGAAGGAAATCATACTGCCCATATAGAACCTATTACTGCACCAGTTGAGTATAACAATAAACTTACGGGAGCAAATATATTCTTTAGATTATATTTAGCTTCGCTGGATAAGCAAGACGGAAATGTTAACATATATCCGTTTATTAATGCCGGTGTCGGATTTTTAAAATACAAATCAAAATTCCAATATATAGATCCTGATGATGGTGGTGTGATATTTGGCAAGGGATATGATGGTTTTACTATACTATCTACCGCTGTTTTTAAAATTGGAGGCGGAATTAAAACTTCATTTTCATCTAAATTTTATATGATAGCATCTATGGATGCAAAATTGGTTCCATACGGTTTTCTCGATGTTGTTCACAACTACGACGAATCAGGAGAAAAATTGGATATAATTGGAACTTTTGTAGAATTTAAAGTCGGTATTTTTTATAGCCTCTCACTTTCTAAACCAGGAAAAGGCAGAAATAAAAGATCATCAATTCAAGAGTATTTACCTTTTGGCAAATAGAAACAGATAACTTGTATTTAAATATTTCGGAAATAAATGCTGCTGGCTCTCACTTTTTTAACGATAGCAATTCGTTTGTTAAAGTTGCTGCCGACCTTGATTACGCAATTGGCAGCAACAGTAACTATTTTTAGGCAACCCAACTTTACACACGGCTAAACCTTGTTAACCGGCCCAATAATATTATTGGGTTACTATAAAATTAAAAAGACCCGAAAAAGTTTATCACCCATTTTATTTACGAATATACCAACACCCGCCAACAAGTAGATTCATATATTAGTTAATATTTGACCATCAACTTCCACTTAATTCTGCTTCTGAAACATCGCGTACCTGCATGAAATTCTCCTCCTGTCTCATCATGTTTTCAATAAAGAAATTATAAATATCTGGCCATTAGTTTTAGTTCGATGCAGTATCCACTTTTTCTTCTTTAAATCAGGATGAACTTCGCATCTCTGTTTATAAAGCAGCCAAAAAATCAGCAGTAAGTTTTTTCTTCTCCCCGATAGAATATATAATTCAAATAAACCAAAAATAGGGAAATACACAAGTTTATTTTTATTTTTGGGAAGAAATCAAAAATCGTTACCATGAATAAATTTGTAATCCTGATTATTTTTTCTTTTTTATTTGAACGAGTTAGTGCACAATTAGTTGAAGTTAGGGCAGACTACAATAGTATTGGAGATTGCATTTTTAGTGCTACAAACAATGCAAAAACACCGATGTTTTTAAATATGGATTTTGCCGATTTGCAAAATACTACGTTTAACGAAACCTTGCCGTATGTAAAAAAACTTGACCCCGGTTTTAATAGCTTATTTACGCTTGAGCGTTATTTAGATGCCGATGTCCCGAAGTTTAATTATCAGATTAAAACTTTCCGTTCTGACCCAACTTCCATAATAAATCTCGATTTCCCATATTTAATTCCTTTCGAGCCGGGAACAAAAGTGCACGCGAAAGAGGTAAAAAGTATTAAAGGTTTTTGGGGTTCAGGAGAGTTGAAATCGTGGACTGCCATTGGTTTTGTTGCACAGCCCGGCGATAAAGTTTATGCCAGCCGGAATGGAACAGTTGTTGAAATTGCCGGGCAAATTAAAGGAGAAGAACCATTATATTGGTATAACACATGGAATAATGCGATAACACTTTTACAACCCGACGGCACTCTTATTTGCTATCGAAATGTAGTTGGTAACTCATTGGAACTGAATCAGAAAATTTATGCCGGACAATTGATTGGAGAGATTGCTCCTTCAGCAAACATTTTGAAAATACTCATTTATCAGAATAGTTTAGGAACCGATGATTTACGTTTTATTATTCCGCAATTTGTGGTTGCCGAAAATGAATTGGAAATTGTAAATGTTGCAAAGGAGTATCTTGTTGTTCACCCAAATTCGGTACGCGGATTGGAAATGAGTAAAAAGGAGAAGCGGAAAATTATTGGTAAAAAGAAATAAATTGGGGTAGAATAATTTTAAAATTAAAATATCAACAAATGAAAAAAACTACACGTATAACTTTTTATTTATTCTCACTTGTATTTCTGCTAAATTCTTGTGCTAACAATAAAAGTAAAATTACCGATAGTAGTAAACCAAATATCGTTTTTATTTTGGCTGACGATTTGGGTTGGGCAGATTTGCCAAGCTACGGAAACACTTTTAACGAAGCTCCAAATATTGATGAATTGGCAAATTCGGGAATATGTTTTACAAATGCGTATGCAGCGTGTCCGGTTTGTAGTCCAACGCGGGCAAGCATCCAAAGTGGTCAGTATCCGGCACGGGTGGGTGTTACAGATTTTATAACCGGTCATTGGCGACCTTTTGAAGAGGTAATTGTACCCAAAAACCGCACGCAATATTTGCCCGGAGAGATTGAAACCCTTGCTGAATCGCTAAAAAAAGCCGGGTACAAAACAGGTTATTTTGGGAAGTGGCATTTGGGATATTCACCCGAAACAATACCTGAGAGTCAAGGTTACGATAAAGTACATGTTTATAGAGGTGGTGGTTTTTACAACTCAAAATTTAGTCCTCAACCCGAAAAAAAATACGTGGGACGGCTGAGTAAAATACTTACCGACATGAGTTTAGATTTTATTGAAGAGAATAAAAATCAGCCATTTTTCCTGTTCTTAGCTCATTACGATGTTCATGTTCAGTTGGATGGGGATAAGAATTTAATCGATAAATATTTAAAGAAAAAGCGAGTGGATGAATATCCGGGAAATGCTGTTTATGCAGCAATGGTTGAACATGTTGATAATAGTGTTGGACGTGTAGTAAAAAAACTTAAAGATCTGAATTTGGATGAAAATACCATTGTGATTTTTTATTCCGACAATGGAGGTTTAATCGGACGATTTGACAAAATTCCACTACTTGCTGAAAATAGTTTACCCGTGTACGAAAATAGTCCTTTAAAATTTATTGCCTCGTCGAATGCACCCCTGCGAGCTGAAAAAGGGACTGTTTACGAAGGAGGAATTCGTGAGCCGCTAATTGTTAAATGGCCTGCAAAAATTAAACCTGCACAAACAAGTGATGCAATAATTACAAGTGTCGATTTTTATCCAACATTTTTAGAACTGGCAGGAGTCGAAAAACCAAATCAGATTTTAGACGGCAAATCTATTTTGCCGGAATTATTAGAAAATAATTTTGATCCGGAGCGGGCAATTTACTGGCATTATCCTGTTTATCATCACAGCCAGCCGATGGGAGCAATTAGAAAAGGCGAATGGAAATTGATTGAGAATTTTGTAACCGGAAAATTCAGTCTGTACAATTTGCGTGCAGATATTAGCGAAGCGATGGATTTGTCAGAAGTATATCCCTCGAAAACAGACGAATTAACCCAATTATTAAAAGCCTGGCAAAAAGATGTTGGTGCCGAATTTCCTGCACCAAATCCAAATTTCGATAAGACAAAACGTTACGAATGGGGAATTCATCCGGATAGAAAATAAAAGCATTTAAAAAATTAGATTTTACCAAACTTCTTCGCCATATTTCCAACCTTTCCGAACCGGTTCTTTAATATATTTATCAAATTCAGGATGGTTGGTTACTTTCATATTTTTTGCATCGTATTCAATTCTGGCATTAAATCGTTGCGACAAAACACCAACTGCTGCCATTTCTGTTAATTCGGCAGAGTAATTAAAGTTTGAGCCGGGTAGGGGGCCGTCGTTTTTTATTGCATCTAAAAACTCTTTTACAGGACCACCTTTAATTCTTGCAATTGTTGGCGTGGGCATTTCATTGGCAACCCAGTTTTCCCATTCATCTTTTGGCATCATTAATTGTGCGTTGTTGGGACGACCACCGGTAATAATATTCTGTTTCTCGCCAATCATTATCATTCCCGAATCAGGTAATTTATCCAATTTCCATTCCGGGCGATTTTCCGGTTTTAATCCACCTTCGTACCATTTTAAAGTTGTTGCTGGTTTGCTTCCCCTTTTTGGAAATTCGAACCTGATTATCGATTGGTCGGGTAAAAATCCTGCCGGAGCTCCCGAGTGAAATTCAGTATTAACAACCTCTGGCATTCCCAATTCCAACGACCAGAACGGAGCGTCTAAAGTATGACAAGCCCAGTCGCCTAATTCTCCATTTCCAAAATCATAAAAACCACGCCATGTTTTTGGCAAGTAGTAATGACTGTATGGACGCCTTGCAGTTGGTCCCAACCATAAATCCCAGTCGAGAGTTTCAGGAACGGCTTCGCCAATTGGCGGAAACTGTTCAGGTTTGTTGAAGTATTTATTAGGACCAAAACTGGGACCGTTGAACCAGGCAAATATCTCTTTTACTTCACCAATAATTCCGGCATCGTACCACTCTTTTACCCTGCGGATTCCATCAGTGGCATGTCCTTGATTTCCCATTTGGGTAATTACATTGTAGTAACTCGCAGCTTTTTTAAGGGTACGTAACTGCCAGATGTTGTGTGCCAGTGGTTTTTCAACAAAAACATGTTTGCCCAATTGCATGGCTGCCATGGTTGCCGGGAAATGTGAATGATCGGGTACCGAGATTAAAACAGCATCAATTTTACTTGCCATTTCATCAAACATTTTTCTATAGTCAGTATAATGTTTAGCATCAGGATAAGCTAAAAAACCCTCTTTTGCACGCACTTTGTCCACGTCGCAAAGTGCAACAATATTCTCTGCTGCACTGGCTTTCCAGTTCACGGCTCCTCTGCCGCCAACGCCAATAACTGCAATGTTAATTTTCTTATTCGGAGAACAAACTAATAAAATTTGGAATTATTGCAGCTCCCACAGTAACGGCTGAAGCCGATCGCAAAAAATTCCTTCTTGTAATAGATTTCATAGGATGTATTAATTGATTTATATTATTAACAAAGATAAAATTATTCTATTTAAAGATACCGGTAAATGCCAGTTAAAAATAAAGAAGTAAATCAATTTTTTAAAGCATCTTTAAGTGCCGAAATTCCTGAGTATGCATTACCATCTTTATCGAATAAACTTCGGTCTAAATAGTTAACTTTTGTTTTTGGAATATCCAGGGCATCAGGTTTCCAGTAAAATATAGTTTTTACACGGGGATGCTGTTTTATAATCTGAGCCAGTGTAAATAAATAGTCATATTGTCCTTGTTCGGTTGGCGGAAATGGTGGGTCGCTATAAATCCACGGCGTTGGTTCCGGATACCAATCGTTTGAATAATAGGCGGTTTCGACAATGGAAAAATCTTTGTAGAACTTTTTCGAGAGGTATAAAATATTCGCTTCAAGTTCTATAAATGTTCCGTGCCACCACGGATAATAGCTCAACCCGATAACATCGAAATCAACTCCTCTATCGATAATATTTTTGTAAAACTTATACGACGAGTTAACATCTCCACCGTTTGCGGCATGAATCATTATTGATATTCCTGCTCCATTTTTTGCCTCTTTTACTCCGCGAATTCCGGTTTGTAACAATTCCGATAAATTGTCCCAATTTGTGATATTCGCATCAACCCAGAGTTTTCCGTGAGGCCACATCATCCCGTTATTTATTTCGTTTCCAATTTGCACCATGTCGGGCAAAACACCTGCATTATCCATTGCATCAATCACACTTTTTGTGTAGTTGTAAAGGCTATCCTGAACAAGTTCGAACGACAAATTGCGCCAGGCTGCCGGAATTATCTGATGACCGGGATCTGCCCAGGTATCGGAATAATGAAAGTTTAACAAAATTTTAAATCCAAATTTTTTAGCCTTTTGTGCCAGTTTTATAGTGTAATCCAAATCGTTACAAACCGAACCATCCATTTCAGGAGTGTGAAAAATACGAAGCCGGGCCCAGGTATAACCATTGTCGTTAAAAATTTTGAACCCCTCTTTTACTACGCCATCAATCTTGTATAACCCTCCGGCATCTTCCATCTTTTTCATGATAGAAAAGTCTCCACCAAATTCCAATACAACCCTATTTCCTTGATTATCGCTATTGTTTAGCGAGCAAGAAAAAAGTAGCAGCATTAAAAATATGAGATAGCCTGTAATTTTCACGTCCTGTTTTTTTTTGAAAGATAGTAAATTCATAGAAATTATCTTTTCGGGATAAAACTAAAATGTTACATTTACTTTTTAAATAATTGTTGCATGCAGAAAAAAAACCGAATTTTAACCATCGATGTGATGCGTGGATTAACCCTCTTTTTAATGCTTTTTGTTAACGATTTATATGCACCGGGAGTTCCTTCATGGTTAACTCACCGGGCTGTCGATTTTGATGGGATGGGACTTGCCGATTGGGTTTTCCCCGGCTTTTTATTTATGGTTGGGCTTGCTGTTCCGTACGCAATTAAAAGTAGGTTAAAAAAAGGTGATTCAACTTCCCGGCTTTTAATTCATATAATTATCCGCACAATAAGTTTACTTGTAATAGGAGTTTTAATGTTGAATGTTTCTCGTGTAAACCCCGAGTTAACAGGGATGCACAAATATCTCTGGGCAATTTTGGTTTACATTTCTATTTTCCTGATTTGGAATCAATACGAAAAACTAAAACGTAATTATGTTATTTTACTGAAAGGATTGGGTTTTGTTGGGTTACTGATTTTAATTACAGTCTTCAGAGCAGGCACACCCGAAGAAATTACCTGGCTGCAAACTAGTTGGTGGGGTATTCTCGGATTAATTGGCTGGGGTTATTTAGTTACATCTTTAACCTATTTAGCAATAAAAGATAATTTGATTGTAACCGGAATTGTATGGCTGTTTTTTGTTTTGCTGAATGTATTATCTCAATTGGGAATGTTGAGTTTTCCGGGTTTTATCGATTCTGCATTTGGAGTAATTCTTAGTGGAAGTACTCCTTCCATCGTTTTAGCAGGTCTGTTTTTTAGTTTGATTCTTAGAAAGTACAGCACAGAAAATCTACTTAAATTTGTAACCATTGCGGTGGTTCTTGGGGGGCTTGTTTTAGCATCAGGATTTATTTTTCGGAACTGGTTTATAATTTCAAAAATTAAGGGCACGCCAAGTTGGGCAATGATTTGCAATGGAATTAGTATTTTACTTTTTATAACTTTATATACTGTAATAGATATTTTTGGTAAAAAAAAGTGGGCTGTTATTTTTAAACCTGCCGGGCAAAACTCACTTACAACTTACCTCGCTCCCAATATATTATATTATATAATTTGGATGTTTGGTTTTACAATTCTTTTCTACAAACAATCGGAACATGCAATAATTGTTGTTTTAGGTTCAATTGTTTGGGCATTTTTTATGATAGGATTTGCCGCGTTATTATCCAAAATTGGTATTCGGTTGAAATTGTAATTTACTTCATTAACATCGGAAAAAGTTTTCGAATCTCTTCGTCAGAAGGTTGAGTTCCATATTCGCAAATCTCGAATGCTTCTGCATATTTTATTTTATTAGCTTTTTCGGCTCCGTACCACTTTATTAACGACTGTTTTACATCTTCATTTATTCGGGGTTTTCGCCACTCTTTTAACCATTCCAAACGCCCCTCTTCTGTTTCCGGAACCTTATCAAGTTTTCCCGTTAACCATGGCAGCCATTCAAAAAACTGCGATTCGTGTGCCGCCATTCCATAAATTTTTTGATCTAAAGTTTCCGTAATATCTATGGCAATATCCGGCTCAAAAGGATTCGGTTTTTGAAATCCGTCTTCAGTAAATAAAAATACAGGGTTCTTTTTTAATGGAGGGGTGTCGGGTGCAATATTCGGAACAATTACCATATACGCAGCATCCTGTACTAAAATTGCCGTGTTCCTGTGGTCGGGATGATAATCATTGGGGCGCGGACCAATTACAATATCGGCATCCCAATTTCTAATCAGCCTGATAATCTCCAGCCGAATATCGAGAGTTGGCATTAATTCTCCATCATGATGATCGAGAACTATATATTTAGCTCCAACTCTTTTTCCGGCTTCCTGTGCTTCTGCCATTCTGATTTTTGCTAAAGCACCACCACCTTTTTTGTAGTGTCCCGCATCGCCATTTGTTACCGAAATAAAAAGGACATTGTGTCCGGCTTTTGAAAAAAGAGATGCCGTTCCACCAGCATCAACATCACAATCGTCGGGATGCGCCCCGATAACTACTACATTAATTTTTTCTTGTGAAAACGAAAATTGAGCGAGGAGCAAAAATGCGAGAAACAAAATATTTGGTTTCATTTAAATTTGTTTTAATTATTTGTATAAATGTACATAATCATTTTGGAAAAAAATCAAATAACAAAAAAGACTCTTCATCAAATGATAAAGAGTCTCTTTTAAAAATATTTGTGTGTTATAAATTATCTTACAAATAGTAGTTCACGATATTTTGGCAATGGCCATTTTTCGTTGTCAACAATAAGTTCCAGTTTGTCGATATGGAAACGAACATTATCAAGAAATGGTCGGATAGTTTTATCGTAAGAATGTGCTTTTTCAACTATATTATCAATAATATTGGATTTTTTCCGTGCTTCAACCATGGCTTTCGATTTTATTTTAATAGCCGAAATATGGCTGCCAATTTCTCTGATTAACTCCAAACGTCCTTTTGCTAACTGCTCATACTCTTTTGCCGAAAATACCTCTTTTAAGTACTTTACATTTTCGAGTAGCATAGTTTGGTACTGAACTGCTGTTGGTACAATATGATTGAGTGCCATGTCGCCAAGAACACGCGCTTCAATCTGAATTTTCATAATGAATTTTTCGTATTCAACTTCAGTACGACCTTCCAATTCTGCATTATTGAAAACACCAAGTTTATCGAAAAGCTCCATGTTCTCTTTACGTAAATATGCTGATAATGCCTCCGGAACACTATTGATATTAGTTAAACCTCGCTTGGCTGCTTCTTTAACCCAATCATCGCTATACCCATCACCATTAAACCGAATTGGTTTCGAATCGATTATCAATTGCTTCAATATCTGGAAAATCGCTTCATCTTTTTTAACACCCTCTTCAATACGGTTATCAACGCACTCTTTAAATTTAGTTAACTGGTTTGCCATAATTGAGTTTAAAACAATCATTGCAGGTGCATTATTTGCTGAAGAACCAACCGCGCGGAACTCAAAACGGTTTCCGGTAAATGCAAAAGGCGAAGTACGATTACGGTCGGTAGTATCTAAAAGAACATCGGGAATACGACCAATATTTAGTTTCAGAGCTGTTTTTTCGTCAGGTGTCATTTTTCTGTCAACCACGGCCTCTTCCATTAAATCGAGCATTTTTGAAACCTCTGTTCCCAAAAATACCGAAAGAATTGATGGAGGTGCTTCGTTGGCTCCCAAGCGATGCGAGTTAGCCGCAGTTAAAATACTTGCACGTAACAAATCCTGATTGTCGTAAACAGCTTTTAAAGTGTTAATTACGAATGTAAGGAATTGTAAATTCGATTTTGGATTTTTCCCGGGTGAATATAAGTTCACTCCCGTATTAGATGTTAGCGACCAGTTATTATGTTTTCCAGAGCCGTTAATTCCGGCAAATGGTTTTTCGTGAAAAAGAACGCGTAATTTATGTTTCCGGGCTACTCTTTTCATTAAATCCATTAGCAACTGGTTGTGGTCGTTTGCAAGGTTTGCTTCCTCGAAAATTGGAGCAAATTCAAACTGGTTTGGAGCCACTTCGTTATGACGTGTTTTTAACGGAATACCCAATTTATAAGCTTCATTTTCCAGGTCAATCATATAAGCATTTGCTCTCGAAGGAATTGAACCAAAATAGTGGTCGTCTAACTGCTGGTCTTTCGACGAAGCGTGCCCCATTAAAGTACGCCCTGTTAACATCAGATCCGGGCGTGCCTGATACAATGCATCATCAATTAAAAAATATTCTTGCTCGACACCTAAGTTTGCTTTTACACTGCTTACATTCTTATCGAAATACTGGCAAACTGCTGTTGCAGCTTTATCAACTTTATGCAATGCTCGTAACAGGGGAGTTTTATTATCGAGTGCCTCGCCGGTGTACGAAATAAAAATAGTAGGAATTGTAAGTGTTGTTCCACTAATAAAAGCTGGCGATGAAGGATCCCATGCTGTGTAACCACGTGCTTCAAAAGTTTGACGAATTCCACCACTTGGGAAAGAAGATGCATCGGGTTCTTGCTGTGCCAGCAGTTTCCCTGAGAATGCTTCAACAACTCCACCATCTGAATTGTGCTCGATAAAAGCATCATGCTTTTCTGCCGTTCCATCGGTTAACGGGTGAAACCAGTGTGTGTAATGAGTAGCTCCGTTTTCAATTGCCCACGATTTCATTCCCTGTGCAACCTGATCTGCCATTCTTCTATCGATTGTTGTGCCATTTACAATTGCGTCAACTACTGCTTTGTATGCTTCGCGCGATAGATATTTTTTCATTTTAGGCCTATCGAAAACATACATCCCGTAATAATCTGACGTTAAATTGTCCTCTCTTATAACTTCAACCGCCATGCGGTTCATTACCTCTTCAAGTGCTTTAAATCTGAATTGTGCCATTTTGTTTATTTTATTATTTCCGGTTCAAAAATATAAAAATTCACATAAATGGTCATAAATAAGGGGGGTGTATTCATTTTTTATTGTTATTATATTAACAAAGCCCTCTGAAGTTAGGTGGATTTGTGGAAAACATGAAAAATAGAAAGACTGAAAAATGATGTGTTAAATTATAAAGTATCAATAAATTTAGTGTAATTTTGGTCGTTTATTAAATACCTATCTTGTATTAAAAACTTAACTGGATAGTAAATTGAATAAATCAGTTATTAATCTATAAAATAATAGGATGCAAGTTAACAGACGTAGTTTTATTAAAGCAGGGAGTGTGGCTGCTGTCGGAAGTATTATTTTGCCTCCGTTTATGCAATCGTGCCAATACATACAAATTTCTGAAAGCGTGAAAAGTTATCTAGACCACTTTGAGGTTTCGACCGAAATGTTGCAAAAAGTTATTGCAACTGCAATGAGTAAAGGCGGCGATTATGCCGATCTGTTTTTCGAACACAAAACATCGAATAGTATTGGACTTGAAGACGGGAAAGTAAACCGTGCATATTCGAATATCGACTTTGGTGTAGGAATAAGAGTGTTAAAAGGCGACCAAACCGGGTTTGCCTACTCTGAAAATATTACTTTAAACGACATGCTGAATGCCGCGAAAATGGCTGCAAATATTGCGAATAGTAATGCAGAATTTAATGTGGGAGCAGTAAACGAAAAAGTTCCAGCGAGTTATTATAACATTACAAAAAAATGGAGCGATGTTTCTGTAAAAGACAAAGTGCCATTTGTTCAGCAAATAAACGATAAAATATTTGCGCTCGACGAAAAGGTAATAAAAGTAAATGCCTTTTTAAACGACGATACCAGCTACGTTCTGTTTTATAATTCGGAGGGCAGGTTAACTTATGATTACCGGCCGATGATTATTTTTGGGGCTGTTTGTGTTATGCAAAATAGCGATCAAATCGAGAATGCTTATTCAGCTCACTCTTTCAGAAAAGGGTTCGAGTGGTTAAATGAGGATTTGGTTGATGAACTTGCAAAAGAGGCAGTCGATAAAACTAATATTCTGTTTGAAGCAACAAAACCAAAAGCCGGCGAAATGCCTGTTGTAATGGGAGCCGGGGGTTCCGGAATTTTACTTCACGAAGCAATTGGGCATACTTTTGAAGCCGATTTTAACCGTAAAGGAACTTCTATTTTTAGCGATAAAATGGGTAAAAAAGTTGCCGAGAGTTTTATAAATATTGTTGATGACGGTACACTCCCCAATGACCGCGGTGCCATAAATATTGATGATGAAGGAAACGATGCGCAAAAAACATATTTAGTAAAAGACGGGGTTTTAAATAGTTATATTCACGATAGAATAAGTTCGAAGTTTTACAATGTTGATCCCACAGGAAACGGCAGACGAGAATCATTTAGAAATATTCCTCTGCCACGAATGCGTTCAACGTACATGGAAGCGGGGCCACATTCAAAATCTGATATTATTGCAAATGTTGATTATGGCGTTTATGTTGATAATTTCAGTAACGGACAGGTGCAAATTGGTGCCGGAGATTTTACCTTTTTTGTAAAATCGGGTTACCTTATAGAAAAAGGGAAACTCACACAACCAATAAAAGACATTAATATTATTGGTAACGGGCCGCAGGCACTCGCCGATATTTCGATGGCTGCCAGCGATTTTAAAATTGATAAAGGTACTTGGAGCTGTGGTAAAGATGGTCAGACTGTGCCTGTGTCGTTAGGTTTACCAACAGTGCTGATTAAAAAACTTACTGTTGGAGGAACAAATGGGTAAGATAGTTTAAGGTTTAAAGTTTAAAGTTTCAGGTTCAAGATTTCAGGTTCAAAGTTTCAGGTTTAAAGTACAAAGTTTAAAGTTATGACAAAAGAAGAAAAATATAGTTTAGCAAAATGGGCGATGAATCATGCTCTTGAAAATGGTGCCCAGCAAGCAAGTGTAAGTATTTCGAACAGCCAGAGTAGCAGTGTTGAAGTGCGCGACGAAAAAATTGACAAACTGGAACAAGCAACTCAAAGTGGTCTTTATATCCGCCTTTTTGTTGATGGAAAATATTCGGCACACTCTACTAACCGAATAAAAAAGGAAGGTCTGGCACGTTTTATTGAAGAGGCAATTGAAGGTACAAAATACTTAACGGAAGACGAATTCCGAACTTTGCCGGCGCCTGAATTATATTACAAAGGAGGAGGCAAATCGTTAAAAACTCTCGATTCTGAATTCAGCAAAATTGATCCGCAGGAAAAAATTAATTTGGCTTTTGCTATCGAAAAAGAGGTTCTTGGTAAAGATGAAAGAATTATTTCTGTTTCGGCAAGTTATTACGATGGGTTGAATGAAAGAGTTATGGTTACCAGCAATGGATTTGAAGGCGACACTTCGAGTTCTTATTATGGTTTAAATGCTTCTGTTTCTGTAAAAAGTGGCGATGCCAGACCAGAATCATACTGGGGCGAAAGTGCCATATTTTTCGATAAACTTAAAAAAGAAGAGATTGGTAAAATTGCATTGAAACGGGCAACCGACAAAATTGGTCAGGAAAAATTAGAATCGGATAAAATGTCGATGGTTGTGGAAAATCGTCAGGTGGGACGTATTTTTGGCCCACTTATTTCGGCATTGAACGGTTCTGCAATTCAGCAAAAGAACTCTTTTTTAATTGATAAACTGGGCGAGAAAGTTATATCAGATAAACTAACTCTTATCGACGACCCGTTTATTGTTAGCGGTCGTGGGTCGCGCCTTTTCGATGGAGAAGGTTTGGCAACAAAAGAGCGTAAAATATTTGATAAGGGAGTTTTAAAAACCTACTTTATCGACACATATTATGGTAAAAAGCTGAAAATGGATCCAACCGGTGGTGGCACCACAAATTTGGTCTTTAAAACAGGAACCAAAAATATTGAAGGGCTTGTTACATCGGTGAAAAAAGGTATTTTAGTTACCGGGTTTAACGGCGGTAACAGCAACGGAAGTACGGGCGATTTCTCTTATGGAGTTGAAGGATTTCTAATTGAAAATGGAAAACTCACACAACCGGTTTCAGAGATGAATATAACAGGGAATATGAAAGACCTGTGGTCGAACATCGGGGAGATTGGTAATGATGTAAATAAAAATTCTTCGTGGTTAACACCTTCTGTTTTATTCGAAGATGTTGATTTTAGCGGAATATAATTGTAATTCATTAGTTATTAATCCATTTTATTTTTAATTTTTACCCCCCCCTGCGAAGTGCCAAAGTGCAAATTACAATGCTTTAATTTTACTGACTGGCTATTGTGTTTTTTTAATGCTACTCAGCGTTTTTTAAAAAACAATTGAATTGTAACCTGCACATAGTTTTCATTATAAAACATATTTTCGAATATTAAAAAGTTGTGGTTGTTCTGTTCGGGAGATGCCTAAATAACATTACTTATTTTATCTTTATTTTTTTCATAATTTAAAAAAAGGTTACTTTAACTATGAAAAATATGCCTCAACTCTTTTTTTTTGACTTCAATGTTGTAAATTGGTTCTTTATTTAGATTAAATTAATATAATAAGTATGACAAATTTTAGAAAAAACGTATTCCCCATAATTAAAAAGAGAGCTAATAAAAAAGAGTTAAAAGCTTTTAAAACGAGTAACAACAGTTTTAAAAATAGCCTGCAATACAGCTTAATATTTTTGTTGATTTTAATCTTGCCAAAAATAAATTTTGGGCAAGCACCCATTCCAAATGAAGCAGAATGGTCGGGAGGAGGATATTCACTCAAAAAAATTACGAGTAATACCACAATTCCAAGCGGTGTTAATTTTAGTTATACAATTATGTTTTCGGCTCCGGCAGGTGCTACTACTATCGAAATTAGGGACGAAATTCCAACATCGTTGGTTGTGGTAAATGTACCGGCTCCGGCATCCGTAAATGGAGTTACACCAACAGTAACAACTACTGGAACTCCTCAGGCAAATGAAGTAGTTAATTATTCTTTAACAGGATTACCCTCGGGTAGTGCTTCGTCTGGCTCGTTTACAATTGTTGTACAGTTTCCTGCTGGTACAACGTGCGATGGTGCATCTGCTAGAAACAGGGCGGCTATTTTAACTGACGATTGGCACTATACTCCGTATGTTAGCACAATGGCAACTGCGGTAGATCCCTGGAAAATCTCAAAGTCAATTTTATCGGGGGCAGTGGTTAATCCGAATGGAGGGAGCTGCGGTTATATGATAGAACCTGATGGTACGGCCAAATATAGATTGTATGTTATGAAAAACAGTCCATACATGGGTAATGTTACCGGACAAATGAATATGTCGAGTGCGGTTGTAACAGATATTCTCCCGACTGGTGCAACAATGGTGAGCAGCACTTGTGGAGCAACCCAAACAGGTAATACTATCACATGGAATGTAAACCCAACAAGTTATCTTCTCGATGCTTCTAATCCGTATGAATACTATTATTGCGATATTGAGGTTTATTATCCGGCTGCAAGTTTTCCGGCAGGTACATTTATATACAACGACGCTACATTAAGTGGCGATATTTGTAATCAATCTGTGACACATAATAGCAATCAAACCTGTGTTGAGGTAATTGATTACACGCCTAATCTTAGTGCAAACTTTCAAAAATATATCTCTTTGGCAAACAGGGTGCCGGGTTGCACAGGTATATATACAATTGTATTTTGCAATAATGGAACCGGTCCATTGTCAGCTTTCGATATAAACGATGCGGTTCCATCGGGAGTTACTGTAGATCAAATTAAAATTTTTAATGCAAATGCAACTACTACGGTAGATCTGAATATAAACGCATCGCCATTAGCAACAGGAATAACCGGTTACTATGATTCTGGCGCACTGACTTCTGTTAATGATATTCAGTTACAGATGACCGGGACTCTCCCGGTAGGCAACTGTTTGTATATGTATGTTTATTTTACAGTAAATTCAAACCCAACGGGAACAGTTGTAACAAATTGTGCTTCGTTTGATGGCTTGACAAATGCGCTTACATTACCAGATGCCTGTGCATCATTTACTGTTGAGGCCGGGACACCTAAACCTTGTTTAATAAAAGATATCTGTTCACCTCAAACCGATTATGAACCCGGAGATATTTTAAGATTCAGAATTCGCGTTCAGAATATTGGAAGTGCAGATTTATCAGGCGCAACATTTCAGGATATATTACATAGTAATTTTAATTATATAGGTAACGAAAGTTATTATGTTGCCACAAATTACAATCCATCGTGTTCAAGCGGAGGTGGAATTCCTTCTGGTACAACACCATGGACTGGCGTTAATCCTGTGCATACTGGCAATAATTTATCGTGGGTTTTACCTGATATCCCTTCAGATTGTCAATTGTTTTATTCGGCTTATTGTGGAACTTACGGAACATCGGCATTGCCTTATTATTTTATTGAATTTGATGTTGAGGTAGATAGTACAGCATTGCCGGGAGTTACTCCAAATAGTTACAATATAAGTGGTGGTAATGTATCATCAACAGTTACTTCGAATATTGTGAATGTGTTGGTTGTTGCTTCATTTGGGCAGGAAGTTGAAAAACAAGTAAGTACAGATGGAGGAACAACATTTAGCTCGAGCGGAATTGTTAGTCCCGGAGGATCAGCCCGCTATCGTTTAAATTATAAAAATACTTCGAATGTACCTGTAACTTCAGTTAATCTGGTTGACCTTCTTCCATTAAACGACGGGCCAACAGACGATTGGTTGATTTTAAACAGAACAGTTACCCGGGGAAGTTCATTTGGAGTTGTTTATAATAATACCCACAGTACTGCCTTATTGCCGGGAGGACCTATAACGTCGCCAACACCCGATTATTCACCAGGAAATAGTATTTGTTTACCTATTTTTGGATATAGTCCGGGAGGATGTACTCCTCCGGCCTGGAGTGGTTCTCCGGATCAGAATATTAAAATTGATTACAGTTCTTTGATTTTAGGATCAAATGTTAAATTAATGGAAGAATTTGATGTGCTGATTCCTGCAAGTGCAGCCGTGCAACAAACTGCATGCAACGATTTTGCTGCTATTTCAACAACAGATTTCCTTTTGGATGGAACACCGCAATCAATTTCTTTAACGCCAATTGCAGCACCTCCAATTTGTATTACGGTAGATTCAACTTCTTCTTTATGCTGCGACAGTGTACAAGTTGAACAGGTTTCTGATCCAACCGGACAAGGAGAATGTTGCGTTAGAATAATAACAGATTGTAAAGTTAAAGCAATTGAAGTTTCTGTCTCTAATGGAACAATTAGTTCTGCCTCCTGGAATTGTGGAACTCTTCCATCAGGTTTCATCGGCCAAAGTAGTTTTACTTTCCCTGCAAGTGGCTGTGTGGTAGATATGACAAACTGTTTTACACCCGATCAGCCCGGAACTGTGACAGTAACCTACACAATACATTTTGATAATGGTGAAGTATGCAAGGAAACTATTGAGCTCGATTGTGGTGATATTCAAACCGATTGTTGCGATAGTTTAATAGTTGAACCATATAACAATCCTGATTTAGATGGAGAATGTTGTGCCCGTCTGGTTTCGGAATGTGAAGTTGATTCCGTTTTGGTTACCATAACTAATGGAACTTTTGCATCCGCATCATGGAATTGTGGTACAATACCTCCCGGATATGTTGGACAAAGCAGTTATACTTTTGATGCTAATCTTTGTCCCATTGATTTGGTAACTTGTGTAAATCCTGATCAAACCGGAGATGTTTCAATAGCATATATGGTTTATTTTAGTAATGGTGAAAAATGTGAGAAATACATAAAACTTGAGTGTGGTGAAAAAAACTGCTGTGACAGTATTGTAGTCCAACAGGTTGTTGATGCTGCAGGCGTTGCACAATGTTGTACCGAACTTATTACTGATTGTGAAGTAGATTCAGTGCTTGTCAATATTTCAAACGGAACATTTAGTTCAAATACCTGGAATTGTGCAACTCCAATTCCGGCGGCGGCAATTGGCCAAAGTAGTTACATGTTTGTAGCAAATAATTGCGTGGTTAATATGGTTAATTGTTTTGATGCTGACCAATCCGGGAGTGTTTCGGTAAATTACCAGATATACTTTGCCAACGGCGAGAAATGCGAAAAGGGAATAGAGATCAAGTGCCCGCCACCGGTAAACGATCCATGTTGTGCCGAGGTAGAACTTACATTAAAACCTAAATGGCCTTGGTGGAATACTTTAAACGGTGTATTTAATATAGCAAACCTCGATCCTTCAGTTCCTATTTGCTATGTCGAACTTGCTTATTCGCCTTCTGTAACTATGACAACCGGAAATCTTTATATTGATGGAGTGGTGTCCACTCAGTCATGGAATCCGACAAGAATTCCTGCTACAGGCAATCTTTCTCCTGCAGCAGTAAACGATATTAAATTCAATCTGGTAGCATCAAGTTACAATGGAGTTGTAACAGTTTGTGTTGTAAAATGCGATGGAACACGTTGCTGTTTCGAGTTTAAATGGAATAAAAAATGGTGGGGCCATACTGAAATTCCAATAAAGGAATTCAATCCGGCTGGACAATTGGTTGGAATAAGCATAAGTCCTAAATTAAAAACAGATGATGATGTTCAGATAAAATATGTTTCATTCGGGCTATCGGACAAAGAACAGGTTAAATTAGATGAACTACAGTTCTTTGCAATTTCAGCAGCATCTGCCGAAGGAGAAAAATTGCCAGATGGATTAGCGTTGACTTCGTCTGCTTATATGGGAAAACATAGTGCTTTCTACGAATTATCACCTCCTGTGCATGCTAAAGAAAACATAGGGATTTTCAACATGGTTTTTGCAAATGGTCTTCCAACGTTGGGTTGTGTGCTGTTTGATACAGATGGAAATATTATTGCAGCAGGAGAAATTGATGTTACTGAAGTGGATACTGTTATAACTGCAGTAATTGATGTAGCTGAACCAAAATCAGGATTATTTGATTTTGTCAACTTGTATCCAAATCCTTCTGAAGGTGTATTTACAATAACTTATGTAACCGGTCAGGATATGGATATTGAAATTCAAATCGTAAATTATTTGGGTCAGACAATTAAAATTATGGATGAAGGACATGTTATACCCGGTGTTCATAATACTCAAATAAATGTAGGCAGTTTACCGGCCGGACTATATAAAACAGTACTCCGATCGGGAAATAAAGTGTTGAGTAAATCGGCGGTTATTAAATAATTATTCGTTATATACTCAATCAATGAGACTGTTCGTTCATTTAAAATGAATGAACAGTCTTTTTTTTGTACAGTAAAATAGTTTTTAGCAAACTCCAACTTGTTTTTGCCAGACCACAATGTTTTGTATATTTAGAGATTGTTTAAATTGTAAATTGTAAATTACAGAAATGAAACGACACTTTTTCACGGTTATTATCTTATTAGCCACCATCAGTTTTTCTTATTCGCAAGACTACCAAATTCGTGATGCAATGGATTTATACAGAACAAGCAAAGTTAACAGTGGCGATTGGAAAAATACATTGACAGAGAACGATATAAAAGGTTCGCCCTATTTAAATGATGAGTTTATTAACGGTACAATTTATACGAAATCAAAATATAAATTTGTAGATATTCCATTACGATACAATATTTATAACGACCAGATTGAGTTTAAAACTCCAACCAACGAGGTCTTGGCTTTGTCGACTCCCGAAATTGTAGCAACTGTGGCATTTGGAGACTACAAAATGGTTTATTTACAATATTCCGGTACAAAAAAAATACGATATGGTTTTTTTATAATTGAAGAGGAGGGAGCTGCTTCGTTGTATTCCAGATTGGGAGTAGCATTTGTAGCAGCTGAAGAACCCGGTGGATATAAAGAAGCTGAGCCTGCAAAGTTTGTAAAGAAATCTGATTCATTTTATATTCGAATAGGATTGGAAGCGGCAAAAAAAGTTGGTAGCAAAAAGGAAGTTGTTGAGATTTTCCCTGACCATCACAGCGAAATATCTACATTCATAAAAAAGAATAAAGTGAAAACCAACAAACCCGATAAACTAAAAGAGTTGGTTCGATATTACAATTCGTTATAAACGCATAATCCCTAAGCACCAAATAACAAAAAGAAATTTGGTTGTTGTATTTTGTAATTTTCACGCAATAATAAAGTAAAGGATAGTTTTTAAACAGTCGCGATGCAACATTAAAAAAATGATTGCGTCATTAACACAGAATTTGAGAATTTGAATACACTTTATAAAAATATCCATCAGGAGATTATCGACCAGTGTAAGAACGGCAGCCAAAAGGCGCAATTCCATCTGTACAAATTGTACTACAAAGCAATGTTCAGTGTTTGTGTCAGAATAATTAACGATGATATGGAAGCCGAAGATGTTATGCAGGAGGCGTTTTTAAGTGCCTTCAAAAAAATAGAAACATACAAAGGCGAAGTTAGCTTTGGGGCGTGGCTAAAAAAAATTGTTATAAACCGTTCGTTGGATTATTTAAAAAAACGCAAAGTTAAGTTTGAGGAGGTAAACGAAAAAACCACTCAAATTAGCGATTCTCAAATTGAAACAAAAGAGATTGATGTGCAGATGATAAAAGATGCAATCAGGGAATTGCCAAACGGTTATCGCGTTGTGTTAAGTTTATACCTTATTGAAGGTTACGACCACGATGAAATTAGCCAGATTTTGGAAATTTCAAACTCATCATCGCGAACACAACTTTTACGGGCAAAAAATAAGTTGAGGTTGATTTTAAAAGATAAAGAAGTTTTTTCGTATAACTAAAAATATGATGAAAGAGAGAGACAACATAGAAGAATTAATTTTGAATAATAGGGAAGGATTAAACGAAAATGGACCCATGGACGGGCATTTCGCACGCTTCGAAGAGAAATTAAAATCTCAGCATAAAAAAAGGAGAATTACTTTTAATGTGATTTGGAAAGTGGCTGTAGCAGTAATTTTTGTATTACTTGCTACAAATCAGGCGTTTATCTATTTTTCGCCAAATCAACAAAACCTGTTTTTTAATTCTCGCAGTAGTAATCAAGTTACTTTGGCATCGGTTTCTGCAGAGTACGAAGAGGTTGAGTTTTATTTTTCAAATGCTATTAATGTTGGTCTAAATCAGTGGAACGCTTTAAACGACGATGGTTATATTTCAGCAGAGGAACAAGAGATGATGGATAACGAACTTGCCGAATTTGAGGAGAGGTTTAAAGCACTTCAAAAAGATTTGGCTGCAAATCCGAAAGACGAGCGGGTGGTAAATGCAATGTTGGAATATTACCGGACAAAACTTAGTGTTATAAATATGATAGTTAATAAATTAGAAGAGGTAAAACAAAATAATAATAATCATGAAACAAACATTTAAATTAATTGCTGCACTATTTGTCATCGGTTTTTTATCTGCCGGAACAACTTTGCTTGCAGAAGAAAAAACAAAAGAGTATAACCAAATATGGGCTGCAAGTAGCATTCAAACATTGGAAATTGCCAACAAATTTGGCGAAATAAAAGTGGTAAACAGTGGAGGTAACGATATTACAATCGATGTTGTTATTACTGTTAATGCCCGCGACGAAAAAAGAGCCAACGACCTTTTGAATAAAATTAATGTAACATTCAGAAAAAGCGGAACTGTGGCAAAAGCTACTACAACAATTGCCAGTAATTTTAAAAGTCAGAGAGAGTTTAGTATAGATTATGTTGTGAATATTCCGGTGGACAAGAACCTGAAAATTACAAATAAATATGGAAATACATTTGTAAATGAATTGACAGGAGATGGATATTTTGATATTCAATATGGAAATTTCTCGGCAAATAAACTAACCGGCGAAAAAGTAAAAATAGCACTTGCGTACGGGAATGCAGATATTGTTTCGGGTGGAAATATACAAGCGCAAGTAAAATATTCGCCAATAAGTTTTGGGGAGATTAAAAACCTTAAACTCGAATCAAAATATTCTGATATTACAGTTGAAGAGGGAAAAAATATGGAAGTTCAATCGAAATATGATGAGCTAAAATTCGAAGAAGTTCAATCGGTTACAGCCGATACAAAATACAGTCATTTACGAATTGATGAGTTGGCAAAAAGCTTGAAAATTGAAGCGGGTTATGGAAGTGTAAAAGTTGATAAGGTGGCAGCAGATTTCGATTTTATTTCTATTACAAATAGTTATGGACAAATTTCGCTCGGATTTGATGATGCAAATTATTCTATTGATGCAAGTTGTAATTATTGTGGAATTTCGTACCCGGAAGATGAATTTGTTGGAAACAAAATAAAAGAGAATAACACAAAAACCATTAACGGAAAAATTGGTTCGGGAGTTGGAGGAAAGGTTATGATTCGTAGTAAATATGGTGATATTAAATTAAGATATTAATAAATATCAGTTTTGCAAGCGAGGGTTTCGTTATAAACGAAGCCCTCGCTTTTTTTTATTTTAAAGTTGAATAGAAACCAAGTTTATAAATATCGAACCAAAAAAGGCGAGGATTTTTACCGGATAAATTTCGCACTATTATAGAATGACAATTCTTATAAAACAACCTAAAAACCATAGCCGGAATATATTTTGTGATTTGCGAATACTTATTCAAAAAATGAACCTGTTCAACAAATATATTTTCGTTCTTCAATAATTCGTTGGTTATTTGATAAAGACTTTTTAGTGCCATTTTTATTTTCTCAACAAACTGCTCCGAACTTTCTAAACCCGTGTGCTCAACCGGATTATCGATATGAAATATCTCAATTCCTCCCATAAATAAATCGTAACCCAGCAAAGTGTCTTCGTGGCCGTATTTATTTATCTCTTCGCGAAAATGTATTTTTTGAAAGAGCTTTTTTTCGATTAAAAAATTATTAGATGTTATAATAAACCCCTTTTTGCTATTCCTTATTTCTGCCGAAACAGCCTCGCGATTTATTCCGTAAACCCAGCGTAAAAGTTTTTCAGATTCAATAGGTTTCTCTTTCTGATAAGCAGTTCCACCGCATAGAACCCGGTTTGGTTTAATGTTGTTCAAAAACATTTCGAGGTAATCATCTTTTACAATTTTAGAATCGGCATCTATAAAAAGCAAATAATCAAATTTTGAATCGATTCCCATTTTATTCCGGATTGCCGACCGCCCCAGATTCTTTTCCAATTCGAGATAGATAACATTCGAATATTTGGAAATTATACGGTTCCTTTTTTTATAATCAAAATCCGAACAATCGTCGTAAACCCTTATCTCGTATGAGATACCAAGATTTTTAGCTTGATTAATTAATTGCAAAACCAAATTGCTAACTTCAATATTATAAACCGGAATGTTTATCGACAGCATTAAATTATCTTTTAAAATCGGTTAAATTTACAGAAAGATTTTTATCCATCGGTTTTTGAATGATATTTATTAAAACTTCGAATTAAATAAAATATTATATTTTTGAATTTCAAAATTTGCAAATAAATGATAAAATATATTTTCCCCTTTTTAATTTTTATTTCGAACGTTGCATTTTCGCAAGGATATAAAATTCAACTTAATTTAGAATCGGTACCTAACGAGCAGGTATTTTTGGCTCATTATTATCTTGGTAATATTTATGTTGACGATACGCTCTTGCTCGATGCCGGCGGAACAGGAATGTTAACCGGCGACACACTGCTACCACAAGGATTATATAAAATTTATAAGGATAAGAATAATCATTTTGATTTTCTTCTGGGAGCCGATCAGGATTTTTCAATCAGCAATAAATCTTTTATTGGTGCCGAAATGCAAGCGAGTGGTGCAGTTGAAACCGAGCAGTTTGTAAAATATGCAACATTTTTAAACAAACTTAAAAAAGAGGGGGCAGAGATTAAAAATAAACTTAAAACTGCCACAGGAGATGAAAAGGGGAACTTGCAAAAAGAGTTATCTAAACTTACTCTCCGGTTACATAATTATTGGGAAAACATAGACAAAAAATATCCCGACACTTTTCTTGCTGCATTTTTAATGTCGAATTATGTTCCTGAGATTGACAAATCTACCCTGCCGATAGAAATTCAGCAAAATGATTCGTTACTTTTATTGGCGAAATTTTACTATCAACAAAAACATTATTGGGACTATTTCGATTACACCGACGAACGATTTTTATATACGCCGCTTCTGAAACCAAAAATGGAAACGTGGTTTACAAAGGTGCTTTATCAGAATTACGATTCGGTTAGACAGCCGGTTTTCAAGTTTATTGAAAATGTAAAACCAAGCAAACGAATATTTCAGTTTGCAACATCGTGGTTTCTAAATTCGAGTATAAATAGTAAAATCATGGGAATGGATGCACTTTTTGTTGATTTGGCAAAAACCTATTATTTAAGCGGCGAAGCATTTTGGGCAACCGACGAATCGATGAAAAAAATTAGAGAAAATGTGATGTTTATGGAAAGAAATTTAATTGGTGAAGTTGCTCCCGATCTAACTTTAGAAAGTGCTGACGGAGAGTTTTTTAACCTCCATCAAATAGATAAAGAAATAACGGTTGTACTTATTTACGAACCCAACTGCTCGCATTGTAAAGTGTTTGTTCCAGAGTTTAATAAAAAAGTTTACAAGAAATTTAAAGACAAAGGATTGGAAGTTTTTGCTATTTATTCGATGGATAAAAAAGAGGAGTGGATTGAATTTCTGGATAAGCACAATTTATGGGAATGGATAAATGTTTGGGACAAAGAGCATATTTCGAGGTTTAAAATTTTGTACGACGTAAGGAAAACACCCCGAATATATATTTTAGATGAGAATAAAAAGATAATTGCAAAAGATATTTCGGTAGAGCAAGCGGAACATATAATTGGGGAAAGACTAAAATAGTTTATTATTGCAAAGGGAATGTGTCAACTATTCACAATGAGCCAAAACCTGCTGATAATCTGGTTGAAAAAGTAATTTATGTGATTTGTGGAGAAAAGTAAAAAAGAAGTTTACCAGGGAACAAAAGAAACTTTTTTAGATACAAAATTTTCGCCGTTATTAAAGCGGATAAAATATACACCCGGTACATTTCCTTCAAAATTTATTTCTACTTTTCGCTCGTGGATTTTCGATATTTTAACTGCAACACTCTGCCCGATTAAATTAATTACCGATATGTTTTCAACCGAAATATCCTGACCGGCAGCCATTGTAACGACTGAATGTGCAGGATTTGGGAACACAAAAATTTCCATCGGATTATCAATAATTGGCGTATCGCTCGGTGTGTCGTCTAAATTACAAGCTACCAACTCAAAAACATTCGCAATTGAATTATATCCTTTACTAAACTCTTTATAATTTTGCCAATTATCGTTTTGTTTAAAGTAAAAAAAGTTTTCGGTATTCGCTGGGCGTAATGATTGATATACAACAAATGAATCGAGTGGTTGCATATCGCTTAACTCAAATCCCACGAAGAAAGTGTCGGCAGGTTCAATAATTTCACCGAAACCAATAAAATTCATGGCATCCTCAACCAAATCTTTTATCAGTATTTTCTTCGAATAGATTTGTGTTTCCGGTAGTTTGCCTCCATTATAAACTTTTATTGTAATTGCACTTGTTGTTTCGCTATTTACCTTTTTCAAGATACCAACTCCCAGCGAAACCCCTGCAAGTTGTTCGTTACCATCAATCGAAAACTGTTCAACGAACTCGGTAATATCAGCATTATTTGTACCACCCCAATAACCTGTAAATGGTTCGCCGGTAATATCTATGGTAACCAATTCGTAATTATCATCATCGTCGAGATTTGTAAAAGCCCCACAAATATCCTCACCCTCATAAAACTGTTTTCCGTTTAATGTCTGTACATTCGAATCCAATGGATCTAACCAATGTTTTAACTGCAAAGTATCTTCCGACCTGTAATCCCACGATAAAGCAAATCTTTCAAAATAATCGTTTATAGGATTTCCACATGCAGCCTGACCACCTGTAAGAGTTCCTATTAAATTTTTATTTTTATCAAAAAGCGGACCTCCTGAAGAGCCAACTTCGGTAACACCATTGTCCCATCGTAATATTTTCAGAAATCCATTTTTTGTATATCCTCTGTTGAAGCTAGAAATAACAGGTGCTTCATTATCAATCGCAATTTTTTTTATATCACCCATTGCATGATGAATACTTACACTTGAATCGCGCAATTCCACAGAACGTTCCCACCCCGCATAATATGGTCGAAAATCGGGAGGTGGTATCAAACTTAATTCTACCAACGAAAAATCCATACTGTCAAACTGTGCTTTCATTATTGCCCCCGATATAGAATTAACAGGATCGCCATCCAGAGGAGCGCAAAACGGACTTTCGTAATTAAAAACATAAACTGTAGTTTCGGCATATTCCCATTTATCGTAACAATGTGCCGCCGAAATTATATATGGTTTTTGATCTTCGTTAGTATTATTTATTAACGATCCCGTGCAAATTTCGACACCATCAACAATCAATCGGCAAACTGAGTTTTTAACATCATCCCACTTGTCTCCTAATTCACAATTAATATCGATATTACACTCCCCCGCTTTCCCGAGCGGACGACGATCGTCTGACTTTAGAATTCCGATATAATCATGATTCACCCTAACTATTTCAAAAGGTATTTTATTTAATAGGTCAGAAGTTGTTTCGTATTGAACTGTAATTTCGTCTCCGGCAACCGGCGATACAGCAAATTTACCTGATACTTTATTGTTTGCCGATGTAAACGCACCAAGAACATAGTTTTTACTTTCATTAAAAATAAACAGGCGAGTATTTTCGGGTAACTTAAAACTGTCGAAAATTAAGTTTATCGACTTTGCTCCTTCTGAACGTATTTTAAGTTTCCAGCAATAATTACCATCGTTTGTAACAAACCATTCGCCCGAGTTTTCAGGAGTTAGACTCACCTCGAAAGCGTGAGCAAATTTAAAAGGCTTTAATTTATTTGTTCCGGATTGTTCAACTGTTACACTCTTTATTGCCGACTCAAGATCGAAAGAAGGCATTTCTATCACTGGTGTTACAGTACTTTTCAACTGTACAACACCTTTCGGGAAACCTCCCTGAGAAATCTGACTCCAAACATTTCCGTATAAGAACAGAGATAAAAAAACTAAAAGTATAGAAGCGCGCATAAGAAATATTTTCAACAAATATATTAATTTTATATGAAAACGATTAGTGATAAATTTGTTACTAGTCTGGTTTTGACAAAGTGCTGAGACTATTTAAGTCCATTCTGAAAAGTCATCAGATGAATCATTTAGCATAAAACACAGGAAATTCAAACCTGGCAATCAGTTGGTTACAAACTCATCAGATGACTAAAAGTCCATGTATTTACTTCTCGGAGAGGACTCTTATCTTAAATTTTAAACCTTCTTAGAAAAATATTACAAATCAGAAAAACAATCTTATTAACCTTATTATTTGCATTTCTGTATTTTTACTTTGGGATTATGAAGAAATAATATGACTGGAATTGACGAAGTTATTTTGTGCGATAACAAGGCAAAAAACGCAGGCATAGCATAGATACGGTGAGGCTTTTTAACGAAGTTAGCGTGCAAAAGAACAAGTCAAAACGGTTAGGT
>JAJRSD010000033.1 GCA_024278975.1 Bacteroidota bacterium | reverse complement strand
TTGTCTGAGTCTCTTAATGACCGATATTCATTCTCATTAATCATGATTATCCCGCAACTTGTAAGGAGAAGAATTATACTAAGTCTGACAATGTTTTTCATTCAAATTTGGCTTTCTGTTTTCTTAAAATAACCGCTAACGGTAAATATATAATTTCGGGGCGGTAAAGGGGACTTCAACTTTCTCTGCCCGGGCCGCCAACGGCAGGGAAAACTGAAACTTGCGCCCACGGCCTTGCCCGCCCTGAATTATATATATTGTTACAAGCCGTATTTACTTTGTTTCCGGTCTTTTTGTAAAATGCCATGTTTCTTTTTTTTCCGTTTTTTGTTTTTTCAAAAACCATTTGTCCGCCCTTTCGGGAACGTGCTTGGTTTTCTGCGTTTCGCCCCGGGTTTTCCGTCGTGGTTCAAACCGTAAAGTTACGGATAATTTTGATTCCGTTCGGGTTTCCCGGAACAGTGGTCTTGCCGGCAACCAAATTTTCAAGGGAATAATACCGTTCAATGTTTGGTTTTCCGGTTTGTTTTTCCGTTTCCGTTCCCCGGTTTCAGGTCGTCGGAAGACTGTTTTGGGCACTGGTTTTTTTCGGGACGTTGCTTTTTCCGGTCAGCAAATTTTTCAAGGTAAAGGTTTCTTGTCCTATGTCCGGTTTTCCGGTCCCGTGACCGAAACGAAAGCCCAGGCGCCGGTTTCCCCCTTTTGTTTTTCCTTTTCCGGTCTCGGGTCGGAGGAAGGGGCCGGTTCGGGCGGTTTTTTCAAAAAAAGGTTTTTCTTAAGCAGGTTTTTCAAGGAACGCTTTCCGGTTTTCCGGTCAGGGTTTTCAAGATCAAATACAAAAGTTTTGTTTTTTCTGTGTTTTTGTTTTGTGCCTCTTGTTTCCTGTCAATGGTTTTTCAAAATTCAGCCCATGGCATTTTTTTTCTTTCAATATGGCTTGTAACGGTGAGTATATGAGTTGTTGGGCATTTTGAAATACCAAACTTTCAATCTACTACACTGTTTATTTATATTCATAATATTCAATTTAACTGCCACTCGCCCAATAACTTATATACATTGTTGTGTGGTCGTACTTTCTTTTTCGTCAGCGTTGGCAAAGACATACTCTGTGACAAGTTTTGGCTTGTGCGGTTGATTTTTTGAGCGACTTGGCAATGTGTATGGCTTTTTAGGGCTGGCTAATTTATCTATGATATTTTTGTTATTTTCGATTAAATCTGAAATAACTGCTTCAATTACAGGAACTGATACTGCATTTCCCATTTGTTTATAAACAGCATTATCATTTTCTAATAATTGATATGAGTCAGGAAATCCTTGTAATCTTGCACATTCTCTTGGTGTAAGCCTTCTTGCTTTTCCATTTTGCACAATTCCAAGTCTATTTGTGTCCGAAGCTGTAAGAGTTATAGAAATACTTTCAGGGTCAAGAAATTTAAAAACTTCAAATGACATATTTCCACAAACAGGATTGTGTTTATTGTCGTAATTGCTTAAATACCCTTTTTTAATCAGTGACTTTGAAACATCTAAAATATTGTCCTTTTTGTAGAAGGTTTTAATTTGCTCTAATGTAAGTGCTTTTCCATCTTGATGTGTACCAAATATCTTTTTTCTTCTGTTAGCGATTAATAAGTTTAAGAACTCTATTTCATCAGTTGAACATTCCCCTTTTATGCCCAATTCCCAAGAGTGAATAGAGTTGCCATTTCTCGTATCAATTAATCTAACTCCATTTAATTTAGTTAAATCATTCCCTATTACATTTTTTAATTGGTTAGTAAATTTTTCGCTACATTGATATTTTATATCAGTTTCTGTTTCTAAAATTTCTTTAACAATTTTATGTTTCACAACTTCGCCAAAGTCAAATAGACTTTTTTGCATATTTCTTTCTTTGAATTTATGAGAATCAACTGCTCCGACATCTGAATTTAAATTTAAAGTAAAGTTGCCATTTAAAATTCCAACAATGTAAATTCTAACTCTATTTTGAGGAACACCAAAGTTGCTTGAATTTAATAACCTATATTCAATATTGTAGCCTATTGATTTCAGAGAATTAACTATCGTTTCAAAAGTTCTGCCTTTGTCGTGTGTTGTCAACCCCCTTACATTCTCAAGAAGAAATCCTTTAGGTTTGTATTTTTTTAAAAGTCGTTCTACATCAAAGAAAAGTGTCCCTCTTGTATCTCCAAAACCTTTTCTTTTCCCTGCATAAGAAAAGGATTGACAAGGAAACCCTGCTAACATAAAATCAAAATCAGGTAATTCATTTACTTTAGTAATATCTGAAAATGGGTTTTCTCCAAAGTTTAATTCGTAAGAAGCACAAGCATTTTTATCAATTTCAGAAGAATAAACACATTCACTTCCAATGCTGTGTTTTTTACAAGCTTCTTGAAAACCTAACCGTATCCCGCCTGTTCCAGCGAATAAATCTATAAATCTTATCATAGTAATTCGCTTTTAATCCAGTTCGACAGAACTTTAAATTCTTTCAGCGTGTACGCAGTAGTACAATCACTATTATTACAAATAGTCGTCAAGGCAGAAGACCTTTGGAAATTACCTGCACCATCTAAAACGTAAGCTATTTTGTAACCGTCTTTGTGCATTAGATTATATCTATCTGCTGCCTGACCTGCTTTTCGTTCTATTGTACTATTTGTTGTAACTTGAAAACTGACTTCAATTCCAACGGCTTTGTTATTTTTTGAAACAACAATATCAAAAGGCATTCCACCCTTATTATTGTAACCTTCAAGGTTTAAGTGCCCATTTCTTACAATAGTAAAGTCACTATCAAGTTCTTTTTGCAAAAATTCTACAATTTCAGTTTGAGCAAGTTGCCCAAGACTATTTGCAGTAGCTCCTCCAGTAATTCTACTTACAATAATATATCT